>NZ_DEIR01000022.1:0-327680 GCF_002352555.1 Psychrobacter sp. UBA2769
TTAATGAGGTGCGTATTATAGACGGTTTGAGCTGGGTGTCAACTGCTTTTCGATAGATTTCTTAATTAATTTTAGAAGATAATAAACAAGCCATATCTTTCAATAACTTAGAGTAAAACCATTTATCAAAACATTAAGATTCTATTCTATAAACCGTCTTTAGCGTCTGCTTTTTACTGCTTACTCAATTCAATCTGCTATTTAAAAACTGCATGTCAACTTATTATGCCTATAAATATAGGATTTAGTGCAATTATTAATCGATATTAATGATGTCTATATTCATCTCTATTGATATTAGTGCTAAGTGCACCTATATAATAACTCACTTATATGCACTTATATATGGCAACTGGATATAGAAGCTGAGCTAACCCTTACTATCTAGTGTTGATAGACAGTTTTTGCTATAATAGCTGCTTTTATGACATTACTGCATAGCATGTCTGCTTACCTTTATTAGAAGGGTGCTTATTTGACATCATAGTAAGTTAATTATCAGTTATCAGATGACTTAATAATTATCACACTATATATGATGCTATATAAGTTTAAGCGCAGTGCTTGTAGTTAATGCTCATTTCTTACATATCCAACATATCATAGCGGTTAGATATAATTGACGCAGTCTTACGATTATATGATTGATGGTTGCAATCATCACTGCCAACGGACGCAAAAAGGTGAATAGATTATGGTAGCGATTACTTTACCCGATGGTAGCGTAAAAAACTTCGAAGGCAATACCACCGTCATGGAAGTGGCGCAAAGTATTGGGGCAGGATTGGCGAAAGCGACGGTCGCTGGGCGCGTAGATGGTCAGTTAGTCGATGCGCACGACCCTATCGCCCATGATGCTAAAGTTGAAATCGTGACGCCAAAAGACGCTGACGGTGTCGATATCATTCGCCACTCGGCTGCCCACTTATTAGGTCATGCGGTTAAGCAGCTATATCCTGACGTAAAAATGGTGATTGGCCCTGTGATCGAAGATGGCTTTTATTATGACATCTATAGTGAAACGCCATTTACCCCTGAGCACATGGAAAAAATTGAAAAACGCATGATGGAGCTGATTAAGCAAGATTATGACGTTATTAAAAAAATCACGCCACGTGATGAAGTGATTAAGATATTTGAAGAGCGCGGCGAAGACTATAAGCTTAAGCTTATTAATGATATGCCGGGCGAAGAAGCCTTTGGTCTATATCATCATCAAGAGTATGTTGATATGTGCCGTGGTCCACACGTGCCAAACACGCGCTTCTTAAAAGTATTTAAACTGACCAAAATGTCAGGTGCTTATTGGCGCGGCGATGCTAAGAACGAACAGCTACAACGTATTTATGGTACAGCGTGGGCGGATAAAAAAGATTTAAAAGCCTATATCCAACGTATTGAAGAAGCCGAAAAACGTGATCACCGTAAAATTGGTAAAGCGTTAAATCTGTTCCATATGCAAGAGCAAGCGCCGGGTATGGTGTTTTGGCATGCCAATGGTTGGACGATTTATCAGGTACTTGAGCAATATATGCGTAAAGTACAAAATGATAATGGCTATGAAGAGATTAAAACGCCGCAAATCGTCGATCGCAGCTTGTGGGAACGCTCAGGCCATTGGGGTAACTATGCCACCAATATGTTTACCACCTCGAGTGAAAACCGTGATTATGCGGTAAAACCGATGAACTGCCCGTGTCACGTGCAAGTCTTTAACCAAGGTTTAAAATCTTACCGTGAATTGCCACTACGTATGGCAGAGTTTGGCTCGTGCCATCGTAACGAACCATCAGGCTCATTGCATGGTTTGATGCGCGTGCGCGGATTTACCCAAGATGATGCGCATATCTTTTGTACGCAAGCGCAAATTCAGCAAGAAGTGGCGGACTTTATTAAACTGACCCTTGCCGTTTATGAAGATTTTGGTTTTGATAATATCATCATGAAGCTCTCGACCCGTCCTGAAAAACGTGTTGGTAGCGATGAGTCTTGGGACTTTGCCGAAAAAGCTTTGGCAGATGCACTAGATAGTTCGGGTCTTGATTGGGAATATCTACCCGGTGAAGGCGCGTTCTATGGTCCGAAGATTGAATTTAGTCTGAAAGACAGTTTAGGTCGCGTCTGGCAGTGCGGTACGATTCAGGTTGATCCAAATATGCCTGAGCGCCTTGATGCTGAATTCGTCAATGAGCAAAACGAGCGCGAAACCCCTATTATGTTGCACCGTGCAATTCTAGGTTCGTTTGAGCGCTTTATCGGTATCTTGATCGAAAACTACGCTGGTTGGATGCCAGTATGGTTAGCACCGCAGCAAGTAGCGGTGATGAATATCACTGATAAACAAGCGGATGCTTGTGAAAATGTGGTCAGTCAGCTGAAAAATGCGGGTTTACGAGCCACTAGCGACTTGCGTAACGAAAAGATTGGATTTAAGATACGAGAGAAAACATTAGAACGCGTTCCCTATATGCTAGTATTAGGGGATAAAGAAGTCGAATCGGGCAGTGTCAATGTCCGTACTCGTGAAGGTGAAAACCTTGGCGTGATGAGCGTTGCAGAATTTATTACATTAGTACAGACTGCTGTTGGTAAAAAAGGCCGACAGACCCCAAAAACAGATGAGGAGTAATACCTATTAAACAGTCAAACCGTTTGAACATCAACGAAGATATCACAGCTAAAGAAGTCCGTCTCGTTAAAGAAGACGGCGAACAGATGGGCGTGGTGGATATCGAAACCGCGATGAAAGCGGCACGTGAGGACAGTCTAGATTTGGTCGAATTGGTTCCTGAAGCCAAACCGCCCGTATGCAAAATCATGGATTATAAGCATTTCCTCTATGATCAAAAGCAAAAGGCGAAAGAAGCTAAAAAGAACCAAAAGCAAACTCAGCTGAAAGAGATGAAGTTGCGTCCTAGTACTGAAGAAGCCGATTATCAGGTAAAACTGAAAAAAATCGTCAGCTTCTTAGAAGACCAAGACAAAGTTAAAATCAGTATCCGTTTCCGTGGTCGTGAAATGGCGCACCAAGAGATTGGTCGTAAACAGCTAGATCGCATTATCGAAGACACCGCTGAGATTGCAAACGTCGAGCAATATCCAAAGATGGAAGGTCGTCAAATGGGTATGCTGCTTGGGCCTACTAAGAAAAAGTAATCTGCTTACAGATTGCTGCTAGTGGTGGCTGTAAATCGATGTGCCTGTTAGTTAATATAAATAATTAACTGACATAGACAGATCGTTGATAGAGATAGTTATAATCTTAACCATCAATATGCTACGGGATATTGGTGGTTTTTTAATATTTAGACCCCTAAATGCTTATTCTTGCATATGATAAGTTGACTATAATCAGTGACGATTATTTATAAACCTTTTATAAACCGCAGTTTACAAAATCCATCTTCTCAACCTTTTCATTACCAGTTAATCTAAAGGTCAGCGCTATCACTCTTAAATATAATTCGAATAAAACCATTAAGGGCATAAAAACAATCGATACCACGACTAACTAAGAGTCTCATCAAAACCTAATGTCGTTGGTAACCAACAACGCCCTTTTCAGCTATTATAGGAAATTCCATGCAAGAATTAACCCCACCCGAAAATACCTCGACGCCAAGTATCACTTTGACCGCGCCTGAACCGGTGAAAGAAATACAAAAAAGCGAAGCCGATCAAATGGTGAAGTTGGATGAAAGCCAAATTCCAGAACTTGATGCCAAGGTCGACGCCTTTGTTGATCATGTGATTAATAACTCAGTACACAGCTCTGAGTTTCAGCAAAACGTACAATCTATCCATAATTTGGGTAATAAAGAGATTCGCGAATCGGCGCAAGTGTCTAATCGTATGCTCGATTTACCAGCGAAAAGTCTTAATAACAGCTTGTTTGATAACTCCCCTATTGCCAAATCATTGACTGAGCTGCGCGGGATTGTCGAAGATTTAGATCCGAGCAAAAAAGAGCTGACCAGCTCACGTAAGTTGTTTGGTCTCATTCCATTTGGCAATAAAGTCCAAGATTATTTCCGTCAGTACGAATCGGCGCAATCGCATATCAACGCGGTGGTGACTAGCCTTTATAATGGCAAAGACGAGCTACTCAAAGACAATGCCATGATTGAGCAAGAAAAGGTCAATATGTGGGAGTTGATGCAATCGATTCGCCAATATATCTATGTCGGTAAAAAAATCGATGAGCAGCTTGAACAAAAGGTTTATGCCGTTGAAGCGACTGACCCTGAAAAAGCGCGTATCATTAAAGAAGAGATGCTGTTTTATGTGCGTCAAAAAAATACCGACTTCTTAACCCAATTGGCGGTAAATATCCAAGGCTACTTAGCCCTTGATACCATCCGTAAAAACAACTTAGAGTTAATTAAAGGCGTAGACCGCGCGACCACGACAACTATTTCTGCATTACGTACGGCGGTTGTCGTTGCCCAAGCGATGACCAATCAAAAACTGGTACTCGACCAAATCACGGCGTTGAATAAAACGACTAGCAGCTTGATTGAATCAACGTCGGCGATGCTTAAGCGTCAGTCCTTGGAAATTCACGAGCAAGCAACTAGCAGCACAATTGAGCTTGATAAACTGCAAAATGCCTTTAATAATGTCTATGATACGATGGATATGATTAGCAATTATAAAATCGAAGCCTTAGAAAATATGAAGCAGACGGTCAATACCTTGACGACTGAAGTGGATAAAGCCCAGAAGTATCTCGATAAGTCGAATCAAACGACGGTACTTGAGGTATCCAAAGAATTAGACAGTAAAAAAATAACCAATCAATCAAATACGGTCGATATCGATATTTGATATTTGGTTTATTCCGAATGGCGAATGCTGCTGGCTATTAAAAGCTGACAGCTACTTGCTATCTGATACAGATAAGACAATTGACCTAAGATATTGCGACGTTGTTCGTGTTAAGATAGCTCTTATTAATAATTTTAAAAATAGATACGGTAATTTATGAGTTGGAACGATCCAAACGCCTCAACTGAGGCACAAAAATATGACAACCCTATTCCTAGTCGCGAACTGATACTCAGTACGATTAACGAACATGTCGAAGTCACCCATCAACAATTGGCAAAAGCCTTTAATATTGATGACCCTGACCAATTTGATGCTTTGGGCAATCGCCTAAAAGCAATGGCGCGCGATGGCCAAGTAAACCGTGACGGGCGTCCTTATCGCTATCGTACGGTAACCAAGCACGATATCGTTACAGGTACGGTGACTGCGCATCCAAAAGGTTTTGGCTTTGTATTACTAAGTGATATGCCTGACCTATTCTTGCATGAAAAGCAGATGCGCTGGGTCTTTAACGGCGACACGGTAGAAGCCGTTGGCACATCAACGGATAACCGTGGTCGTACCGAAGGGCGTATTGTCGATGTCGTTGAACGCCGCCAAAGCAACTTTATTGGGACATTGGCGCATGATGAAGATGGTTATTGTGTTGAGCTTGGTAGCCCAAACAACCATCAGCCGATTACCGTTACTGAAGAAAACGTGCAAGCGTTTAATGCAAAACAAGGTGCGCCGGTTAAAGTCGATATTATCGATTGGCCGAACCAGCATGAATTTGCCACCGGTAAAATCACTGAAGTGCTATCAGATGATAATGACCGTGAGTTGATTATTGAGACTACTTTACTCAACTATGATATCCCATCAGACTTTAGTGAAGCGGCACTTGAACAAGCCAATGCTTATCAAGAACCAACCGAAAAAGACTTAAAAGGTCGTAGAGACTTACGTGATTTACCGCTAATTACGATTGATGGTGAAGATGCGCGCGACTTTGATGATGCAGTATTTGCAGAAAAACGCTCGGGCGGTAACTATCGTGTTTTAGTGGCGATTGCTGATGTCAGTTATTACGTCACGCCAAACTCGCCACTCGATAAAGATGCTTATGAGCGCGGCACGTCAGTCTACTTCCCGCATCGCGTGATTCCGATGTTGCCAGAAGTATTATCTAATGGTCTGTGTTCATTGAACCCTGATCTCGACCGTCTCTGTATGGTTGCCGATATTAAGATATCGCGTGCAGGTAAGGTTACGGGCTATGAGTTCTATCCTGGAGTTATGCATTCACAAGCGCGTCTGACTTACAATCAAGTGAACGCTTATCTTGCTGATCCAAACGATAACAGCGTGCCTGAATCATTAACTGGTAATAAAGACGTCAAAAAATCGGTCGATACCTTACATCAATTGTATGAGCTGCTGCTGAAAAAGCGTGAAGAGCGCCATGCAATGGAGTTTGAGACGGTTGAAACTTATATTAAGTTCAATGAAAAAGGTGGTATCGAAGCGATTTTACCGCGTACACGCGGTGATGCGCAAAAGCTTATCGAAGAGTGCATGCTGCTTGCCAATACTTGTGCGGCAAACTTTGCACTGAAAAATGAGCTGCCTGTTTTATATCGTAACCATGATAAGCCCGATGGCGAAAAATCGATGCGTATCCATGAATATGCAAAAAACTTTGGTCTAAGCTTCCCAGAAGAAAGCCCAACCCAAGCAGATTATCAGCGGATTATCGAAGCGACTAAAGACCGTCCTGACGCGATTAGCATCCATAGCATGCTGCTGCGCTCGATGATGCAAGCGAACTATGCGCCTGACAATATCGGGCACTTTGGTCTCGCTTATGACGAATATAGCCACTTTACCTCGCCGATTCGCCGCTATCCTGACTTAATGCTGCATCGCGCGATTAAAGCAAAAGTGACCAATAGTCAGCAGCCAGTGATGGATTTCTCGCTTGACGGTGCTGGCACGCAAACCTCAGATACTGAGCGCCGCGCCGAAAAAGCATCGCGCTATGTAGAATCCTGGCTCAAATGTCATTATATGAAAGATCATGTCGGCGAAGAGTTCGATGGCGTCGTGACTACCGTGACGAGCTTCGGTCTATTTGTGACCTTGACCGACTTATATATCGATGGTCTAGTGCATATCTCTAACGTTGGTGACGATTTCTTTGTCTATGATGAGCAGCAACAACAGCTTATCGGTAAAGACAGAGGCACAGTATTTGGTCTCGGTGATTCGGTTAAAGTAAAAGTAGCAGGCGTCAATATGGACCTGCTACAAATCGACTTTGACCTCAAAGCCAAGCTACAAGCAAGCCAAATGAATCAAACCAAACGAGATCAGTCAAAGAAGAGCCCTGCTAGCAAAACTCCGGCTAACAAAGCGTCTGCTAAGAAAAGCAGCAGCCGTGGTAAAGGCGCTAGCAAGAAAAGCTAAGGCTTTCTAAAACTTAAGATTAAAAAAAGACTAACGTTATCGTTAGTCTTTTTTTTATGTGTATCGATTAATTGGCGCTTAATTAAACCGCTATTTTGAGACGTAGCTTATTTAAACCCTAAAAAAATTAGTCACTAAGAACTTTAGTCACTAAGAACTCTAAGCACTAAAAAAACTACTGCGTATCCGTCATTTGCTCGGCACGTTGTTGGCTCGTCTGCTCTGCTTGCGCTATCTGAGTGGTTGCCTTATCGATAATGGCTTTTGGCTGCTGTCCTAAGGGCTGGCTTGCGATATCTGCTGTATTGCTATTCACATTGCTAACCTGTTCTACTTCATTACTAGCGGCTATTACTTCTCTATTTTTTTCACGTTGGCTGCCGTTAATCATATTAAACCCTAATAAAATAACGATACCTGCTAAAGCGAAAATAATCAGATGTTTGATTTGCATAAAAAATGTCTCGTCTATTTCGATAAAATGTAGATAGACGTTTCACTGCATTTTTTATACCGACTTTTATAGTTAGTATTCACCTTTTAATAGGTAATCTTCAACGTTTCTCTTGTAGGCTATTCTTGCGGGCTATTGTTACTTAATAAATCCGTCTCATCTGAATTTTCGGCAATTTCTTGCTCGACCTTTTCCATCAATTTTTCATCAGGACGCGCATCAAGCACTTCATCGGCATTCCGACCTTGCAGGATATGTTTTGCCCGCGCTTTGGCTTGTTTTTTATCCTTATCTTCCATTGTGGTTTCAGGAGCTTGCGCCTCATTAGATATTTGAGAAGCGCTAGAAGTCTCAGAAGCTTTAGCAATATTTGGCGGTACTATTACTTGCGTTTGCGCCTTATCGCTGGTTTGACTGCTTTGGAGCTGCTCAAACGCTTTTTCTAGCTTATGGTTAAAACGCAGCTGATAAATGGGTTCCGGTAAGCTAAAGCCCTCGTCTTCCAACGCATGCTTAGTCTCGCGAATGGCAATACTGCGGGCTTTAGAAAAATCAGCTTCCAATTGATTAACCCATACTTGAAACTGCAAAATAATATTTGAGTCACCCACTTCTTTAATGACCGCTGTGACTTTTGGTTTATCTAGAGCAAAACCCAACTGACATATCGCATCGATACCTACTTTGATAGCAGCGAGCGGATCATCATTGGCATCTACGCCTAATTCAAAAGTAAAACGGCGCTCAGGGTTTTTGGTGTAATTTAAAATCGTTGCTTTAAAGA
The DNA here is from genome assembly GCF_002352555.1 of Psychrobacter sp. UBA2769. Classification (NCBI taxonomy): domain Bacteria; kingdom Pseudomonadati; phylum Pseudomonadota; class Gammaproteobacteria; order Moraxellales; family Moraxellaceae; genus Psychrobacter; species Psychrobacter sp. UBA2769. The sequence goes on from NZ_DEIR01000022.1 coordinate 8,517, forward strand.
CTTCGGCATTAGGAATCCGCAACTGGTTACCATCTAAAGTCATTAAAATAGTCGCACGTGAGGTTAGGCGTACCACAATGCCTTCTTGATTATTAATCAAGATATGATCGCGGGCGCGAAACGGTTGCCGAATACTGAGCATGAGCGAGGCAATATAGTTCTCAATCGTATCCTTGACCGCAAAACCGACGGCGATACCAATAACGCCTGCGCCGCCAAGTAGCGTGCCCAAGATAGTCTCAGCACCTATCAAACTTAACGCTAAAATAAGACCAAAAACGATAAAGATGACTTTAACGGTCTGCGCAAGCAACTCTGCAACAAAAGGATTGGGCGTAAGGCGTTGCCACATTTTTTTGCGATTGGATAGCCAGCTGCCAAACCACGTGACCAAGGCAAATAAAACAATCCCTACCAGTAATAGTGGCAAAGCTTTGACTAGGTTTTTGGTTTGTGCCTTGAGGCTTTGATAAACGGTCGAAACATTATCTTGCACATCAAGCGTGCGATTGATTCTATCTTCGACCGTCACCACGTCCGTTAAGCGATTGGTCAAATTAATGGCTTGCTGGGCTTTTTTCTCATTAGGCGTCTCACCGGTTAAGGTAACAACGCCTTGGTTGACGCTAACATTAACTGCTTGTAAGCCGTCAATTTCGGAAAAAATGCCACTGATACGTTGACGAATGTCATTGTCTTTTAATGGTGTTGGGGTGGTTTCGATTTGAGCATTGTTGGTACTTTCACCGCTGATAACAGGTGGTAGCTGGACGGGCGTCGGCGGTGCAGTGTCAGAAGTATTCGGAATCTCAGGCGTGATAGTTATATTACTATTTAGCCCGTTATTTAAATCACTCGTAGCTGGATTGTTGATAGCTGGGTCATTAACAGTTGGTGCGGTAGTCGGCTGAGCGCTTGGTTCATTATTAACGGCATTATTATCAGCAAACGCATCAGTGAGTGCAACATTCTCACTTGTACTGCTTTTTTCAGCCGCATAAGTGGGCAGGTTTAAAACGATGCTTAAGAGCAATAGTAACTGACCGCACGCCTTTGTCGTTATGCGTGACTTGCCTAGCCAGCTTGACCTAGGTAATTCAGGCTGGTCAAAATACGCTGCCATAAGCATCCCTTTTTTATTCTAACTCTATGCTACATTTGCAAGCATGCTATGCAAATATAGCTATTTAAAACTACTTACCATCCAGATAAAGCTGCGCTTCACCCAAATCTAAGGTGCCTTCATAGATAGCGCGACCAGTGATGATACCTTCGATGCAATCACCATAAGGTTTTAGCAATTCGATATCTTTCATATCGGTGACGCCGCCTGATGCAATCACCGGTAAGCCGCCTTCACGCGCTAAGTTGACGGTCTGCTCGACGTTGACGCCTTGCATCATGCCATCGCGGTTGATATCGGTATAAACGATTGACGATACGCCAACATCAGCAAAACGCTTGGCAAGCTCAGTCGCTTTAGTATCGGTCACGTTTGCCCAACCGTGTGTCGCAACCATGCCGTCTTTGGCATCGATACCGACGATGATATGTCCAGCAAATTCGCGGCAAGCTTCGGCCACAAAATCAGGCTCTTCAACGGCTTTGGTACCAATAATAATGTAAGTGAGACCCGCGCTAATATACTGCTCGATGGTTTTCATATTGCGCACACCGCCGCCCAATTGAATCGGCAGCTTAGGGAAAGCTTTAGCAATGTCATTGACCACTTGCTTATGTACAGGAATCCCGTCAAATGCGCCATTCAAATCGACCAAATGCAAGCGCCGTGCGCCTTCATTGACCCAACGCGCCGCCATGGCGACCGGATCATCAGAAAATACCGTATCGTCTTCCATACGACCTTGTTTTAAGCGCACACATTTACCATCTTTTAAATCAATAGCAGGGATAATGACAGGGACAGCACACATATAGCATTCCTTATAAAAACGATATGAACAATAAAAAAACCATTAAAAAGTGAAACAAGCGTCAAGAGCCACTTAATCAATAGCCACTTAATCAATGGCTACTTAAAAGCGACTGCTTATAAAGTCATTTAGCATAGCAAATTAAAAGCGGCTGTTAGGAGAAATTCGTTAAATATTAAAATGACAGTAGAAAATATAAAAATTGCTTAAAATTTGGCTGGATAATGGCAAAAAAACGATAATCATAACCATAAGTTTTAGCACGTGGATTCACTAGCAACATTAGGTAAATTCAATTACCAACTGGCAATTTTAGGTCAGTTTAGCGTATAATCCTAGGTAAATTTGTATTTGTGCGATAAAACCTAATCGTCTGCTACCTATCGACGATTTCAATCAGCACAAGGTAAATATGAGCTAAGTATTAACAACCAGATTAATGCTTACGCTTACAAATTGCGCTTATCAAGCAATTGAGTTTACCCTGTAACCATAGTTCGTTAAACAGCGCTTGGATAGTTTTTTAAAAGATGGCTTGAACAAAACATAAACAAGTCACTTATTCCTCATTTATATTCACTCGAATGAATAGCGCTGCTTAAAACACACAGATACTGTGATTTAAAGATCCTGTGATTTAAAGATTCTATGGTTTACAGATGTTCTGATTTATCGTTATTAAGATTTATAGCTATTAGGATTTTGAATACGACAAATTTTAAGATTTTAATAAATCGTATGGTAAAACTGTCTTTTATCTAACGTCATCCTAGTTGAGGATGGCATGAGATTTAAAGGTTTTAGTGTACACCTTGGTAGCCAGTCGTCACTTTGGTCATTCGAATAAGACATTAACGTGTTGTTAAGGAGTCTAAGGTCAGCGTTAATACTCTTACTTGTAGTTATGATGATGTGTTATGTCTAGAGCGCTTTTTCACGCCCTTTTTGGGGCTTGATTAAGGACTTTATTGATGACGCTGTTATTCATGCTGCCGATATACCAAACAGGACGTCTGGTATCGTTTTAGACTATGGACTAAGTTTTCGCTTATGATTACCATCAAAAAAGGTTTGGATTTACCCATCACTGGTGAACCCTCCCGCGAGATATCTGAGCACAGACCCGCCCATGTGGCACTTGTTGGCTATGATTATGTGGGCATGAAGCCCACGATGAATGTCAAAGAAGGCGACATCGTAGCTAAAGGTCAGCCCGTTTTTGAAGATAAAAAACGTGTCGGCGTTATCTACACCGCCCCTGCTGCTGGTAAGGTCATCGCCGTTAATCGCGGTGAGCGTCGTGTGTTCGAAAGTCTTGTGATTGCGGTCGACCCAAACGGTGAAGAAGTAGAATTTCAGCGCTACGACTCCCAGCAACTTGCTGACCTAGATTCTGAAGTCGTTGAAACCCAACTGCTTGCCTCTGGTGAATGGACCGCGTTCCGTACGCGTCCCTATAGCCGTTCTCCTGAAATCGGTGCCCGTCCTCACGCCATCTTTGTCACCGCCATGGATACCAATCCATTAGCGTTTGACCCGATGTTGCTGATTAATGAGCAACTGCAGGCGTTTAATGACGGACTTGCCGTATTATCAACGCTCAGCCCCAAGACCTTTGTCTGCCATCACGGTGATGCCCAGTTGACGCCAGTTGCCAAAACGGCGGCTAATAATGTCACTGAGTATCATAGCTTTGCCGGTAAACATCCCGCTGGTCTGGCTGGCACGCACATTCACTTTTTGCATCCTATCATGCGCGGTGTGACGGTTTGGACGATTGGCTATCAAGACGTGATTGCTATCGGTAAGCTATTTACCACCGGTCGCTTATACACGCGCCGTATGCTTAGCCTTGCCGGTCCTGCGGTTAAAAACCCGCATTTAATCGTCACCGAACGCGGTGCTGATATCACAGCATTGACTAAAGGTGAGCTTGAAGCAAGTGAGAACCGTGTGATTTCAGGTTCTGTGCTATCAGGTCGCAAAGTGTTTGGTAATACCGCTTATCTTGGTCGCTTCCATAATCAAGTCAGTGTGCTAACCGAAGGTCGTGAGCGCCCTGCGTTCCATTTCTTAAGTATCGGTAGCAACCGTTTCTCAAAACTGCCTATCTATATTTCTAAGTTCTTTGGTAGTAAGAAATACGACTTTACCACCTCAAGCAATGGTTCGCCGCGCGCAATGGTGCCAATCGGTGTCTATGAAGAAGTCATGCCACAAGACTACCTGCCAACGCAGCTATTACGTGCCTTGATTGTCGAAGACATCATTAGCGCCGTCGATTTGGGCGTACTTGAATTGGACGAAGAAGATTTGGCATTATGCACCTTCGTATCTCCTGGCAAATATGAATTCGGCGATATTTTGCGTGATAACTTAACGCGCATTGAGCTGGAGGGCTAACCACGATGAAATTTTTACACAATATGTTCGATCGTATGGAGCCGTCTTTCACCAAGGGTGGCAAACACGAAAAATACTATGCCATCTTTGAGATGTTTGATACGTTTTTACGTCAACCAGGCTCAACGACATACGCATCATCACACGTACGCGACGGTATTGACCTTAAGCGTATTATGATTACCGTTTGGTTATGTACTTTCCCTGCGATGTTTTGGGGTATGTACAATATCGGTCATCAAGCATTAACGGCGATTGCAACGCTAGGCTTGCAGCCTGAAGGCTGGCGCACGGTTATCACTAGTATGGCAGGCTATAATCCAGACAGTATCTGGGCAAGCTTTGTCTACGGGGCGATGCAATTCTTACCGATTTATCTGGTCACCTTTGGGGTCGGTATTCTCTGTGAGATTATCTTTGCCGTCGTCCGTGGTCATGAAGTTAACGAAGGTTTCTTTGTAACTTCTGTCCTATTTGCGCTCTGTCTACCACCAGATATTCCTTTATGGCAAGTTGCCTTAGGTATTATCTTTGGTGTGGTCGTGGCAAAAGAAGTCTTTGGCGGTACGGGTAAAAACTTCCTTAACCCTGCCCTATCGGGTCGTGCTTTCTTATACTTTGCCTATCCAGCTTATATGTCTGGCGACTCAGTATGGACCGCGGTTGATGGTTTTTCGGGTGCAACACCACTTGGTTTGGCTGCACTTGGCGTCGTCCCACAAGACTTCGTTGATGTCTATGGCAATGCCATTACGTGGACTGATGCCTTCTTAGGTAATATGCAAGGCAGTATCGGTGAAGTATCAACACTGGCTATCTTAATGGGTGCAGTCGTTCTACTTTGGACGCGCATTGCCTCATGGCGCATCATGGCAGGTTGTGTGGTTGGTCTAATTGCCACATCGCTAGTCTTTAACATGATTGGCTCTGAAGACAATATGATGATGAGCCTGCCGTTTTATTGGCATTTAGTCATCGGCGGTTTTGCCTTTGGTGCGGTGTTTATGGCAACCGACCCTGTATCAGCTGCGCACACCAATAAAGGCCGCTGGGCTTATGGTATCTTGATTGGTTTTATGACCGTATTGATTCGCGTCGTCAACCCAGCCTTTCCAGAAGGCATCATGCTTGCCATTTTATTCGCCAACTTATTTGCGCCACTATTTGACTATTTTGTGACGCAAGCAAATATCAAGCGCCAAACAGCACGGAGGGTTCGCTATGTCCAAGCCCAAAAGTAATAATGCAAAAACCATCAGTGTGGCGTTGACGCTATGCTTGGTGTGTTCTGTATTGGTCTCAGCCGCTGCTGTTGGTTTAAAACCAGCGCAAGTTGAAAACGCGCGCTTAGACCGTAACAAAAACATCTTAGTTGCAGCCGGTATGTTTGACCCGGCGTCAGATACCAATGAAGATGTGGCTGAGCGTTTTAAAGATTTTGAGGTAAAAATCGTTGACCTAAGTAAAGGTAACTACCTCGATGACGACGCGCTAAAAGCCGCTGGTATTCCTGATCGTAACGCTTACGATGCCAGTCAAGCGACCAAGAACAAAGCCTTAAGTGAAGACTTGGGCAGCAACGACCCTGCCGGTATCGGTCGTGTTCCTAAATACGCCAAGGTCTATGTTAAAAGTGATGACGCTGGAAAGGCTGAAATGGTGGTCCTGCCGATTCAAGGTTATGGACTATGGGGTACGATTTATGGTTTCTTAACGCTTGAAAGTGACATGAATACCATTAAAGGTATCAGTTTCTATGAGCATAAAGAAACCCCAGGTCTAGGCGCTCGTATCGAGGAGCCTGAGTGGCGCGCCATGTGGAGCGGCATTCACTCTTATGACGAAAACGGTGCAGTTGCTACTGGTGTGACCAAAGCCGGTAATCCAAAAGATAACTGGGTTGATGGTATCAGTGGTGCAACCTTAACCGGTCGCGGCGTAAGTAACATGATTCAGTTTTGGCTCGGTGAGCAAGGCTATAAGCCGTACTTAGACCAGCTGCGTGAAGAAAGCGGTAAGACACTGGCGGGTGCAGAAGTCAAAGCCAGTCAAAGCCCATATAAAAAGCTGGGTCAGAACTTACATCAACAGCAGACGCATCCCGTAACCGAACTGGTCGCAGTAGTACCAGCAGCACACGGCAAGGAGGCATAACATGGCTGATACAAAAGGTATTTTAACCTCGCCTATTTTTGATAATAACCCTATTGCGCTACAAATCTTAGGTATTTGTTCGGCATTGGCAGTTACTACGAGTGTGGCGAATGCGTTGGTAATGAGTGTGGCGTTGACCTTGGTCACGGCATTTTCGAGCTTCTTTATCTCTATTATCCGTAAGCAAATCCCATCAAGCATTCGTATTATCGTGCAGATGACGATTATTGCGTCATTGGTTATTGTGGTTGACCAAATCTTAAAAGCGGTCGCTTATGATGTCAGTAAAGGTCTGTCGGTATTCGTTGGTTTGATTATCACCAACTGTATCGTAATGGGCCGTGCTGAAGCATTTGCGATGAGCAATCCGCCAGTACCAAGCTTTTTAGATGGTATTGGTAACGGTCTTGGTTACTCGGCAGTATTGCTATTTGTCGCCAGTATTCGTGAGATTTTGGGCGCAGGCAGCTGGTTTGGCATGACTATTTTGCAAACCGCAACCGATGGTGGCTGGTACGTACCAAACGGTCTATTGCTATTGCCACCGTCAGCGTTCTTTATTATCGCCCTGTTTATCGTGATTATCCGTATTTGGAAACCAGAACAGGTCGAAGAAGCTGAATTTGTAATGAAGCCGCAATCTAAAGGCATGGCACAAGGAGGCGGTCACTAATGGGACATTATGTCAGTTTATTTATAACCTCGGTCTTTATCGAGAATATGGCGCTGGCCTACTTTTTAGGCATGTGTACCTTTTTAGCGGTATCAAAAAAGGTTTCAACCGCTATCGGTCTTGGGGTAGCCGTCGTCGTCGTCATGGCGATTACTGTACCGCTAAACAATCTGCTGTTCCAGTTCATCCTAAAAGATGGTGCGCTGGCATGGGCAGGTTTCCCTGATATCGATTTAAGCTTTTTAGGCCTACTCAGTTATATCGGTTTGATTGCTGCCACGGTACAGATTCTAGAGATGTTCTTGGATAAGTTCGTTCCAAGTCTGTATAACGCCCTAGGGGTATTCTTACCCCTGATTACCGTCAACTGTGCCATCTTAGGTGGCGTACTGTTTATGGTTGAGCGTGATTATAATTTTGGCGAATCAGTCGTCTATGGCGTCGGCGCAGGCTTCGGTTGGGCATTGGCAATTACCGCCTTGGCGGGTATCCGTGAAAAGCTAAAATACTCAGACATTCCAGCACCGCTGCGTGGTCTTGGTATTACCTTTATCACGGTTGGTCTGATGTCACTTGGCTTTATGTCTTTCGGCGGTATGTCAATTTAAACCGCTACGCTTAAAAGCCTATTTAGCGATTTGACCTATTTAATTCATTTATTCGGTAGGGGTTTAGGAAACACGCAATGACGTCTTTTCGCACCCCTACTCCATAGATTAAGGATACCTACCATGGATTACGCTACGGCGATTGGTGGCGTTGCTATGTTTACCTTGATCATCATGGGACTCGTTGCCATTATTTTGGCGGCGCGCTCAAGACTGGTCAGTTCAGGCGATGTTACTATCCATATTAATGATAATCCCGATAATGACGTCGTGACACCCGCAGGCGGCAAGCTGCTACAAACACTGGCGAGCGAAGGTATTTTCTTATCTTCAGCCTGTGGTGGTGGTGGTACGTGTGCGCAGTGTCGTTGCCGCGTTATTGAAGGGGGCGGATCTATCCTGCCCACCGAAGAAGGGTACTTTACCCAAGGTGAAATCCGTAACCACATGCGTCTTGCCTGTCAGGTTGCGGTAAAGCAAGACATGAAAATCGAGATTGACCCTGAATTCTTTGATGTACAAAAGTGGGAATGTGAAGTTATCTCTAATGATAACGTTGCCACCTTTATTAAAGAGTTGGTGCTTAAAATTCCAGATGGCGAAGAAGTTAACTTCCGTGCCGGTGGTTATGTACAGTTAGAGGCGCCACCGCATGAAGTGCATTATAAAGACTTTGTAATTGACGAAGAGTATCGCGAAGACTGGGAAAAATTTGGTATCTTCAACTATGTGTCAAAAGTTGATGAGCCGGTGATTCGTGCGTATTCGATGGCCAACTACCCTGAAGAAAAAGGCCTTATTAAGTTTAATATCCGTATCGCCAGTCCACCGCCACGTGGTCCTGACGGTATTCCACCTGGCAAAATGTCCTCTTGGGTATTTAGTCTCGTACCTGGCGATAAAGTGACAGTTTCGGGTCCTTATGGTGAATTCTTTGCCAAAAAGACTGACGCTGAAATGATTTTCGTCGGTGGTGGTGCGGGTATGGCACCGATGCGCTCGCACATCTTCGATCAGCTTAAACGCTTACATACCGACCGTAAGATTAGCTTTTGGTATGGTGCGCGCTCGATTCGTGAGATGTTCTACGTTGAAGATTATGATCAACTAGAAGAAGAGTTTGATAACTTTGAGTGGCATGTGGCCTTGTCTGACCCTCTCCCTGAAGACAATTGGGAAGGTCCAACCGGCTTTATCCATAACGTGCTGCTTGAAAACTATCTTAAAGACCATCCAAACCCAGAAGACTGTGAATACTACATGTGTGGGCCACCGATGATGAACGCTGCGGTAATCGACATGCTACACAGCTTGGGCGTGGAAGATGAAAACATCATGCTTGATGACTTTGGTGGCTAAGCGAGTTATTTAAATCGGTTGATAACACCTATTTATTCAACAAGTATCGTTAAGCTAAAAATATATGATAAATTAAGAGTCTCAATGGAGGCTCTTTTTTTATGCGCTAAATCAACCATTTTCAATCAGAAAGGATTCTTATGAAAACCAAAGTGAAAGATTTGACCATTTGGATTACCGGCGCGTCTAGCGGTATCGGCGAAGCATTATCAATTGCCTTTGCCAAACGTGGTGCCAGCATTATTTTAAGTGGCCGTGATAAAGATAAATTAGAGATCGTCAAAAATCGCTGCAAAAATAGCAAAAAACATATCGTCGTTCCCTTTGATATCGCCGATGCCAAGCAAGCAAAAGCTGCCTATGAAACGGTCAAGGCTAAAACTGAAAAAGTGGATTGGTTGATTAATAATGCGGGCATCAGTCAACGGGCGCTTATTATGGAAACGACAGAGGAAGTTGAGCGTAAGCTGATGGAGATAGATTATTTCGCGCAAACGCGGCTGACCAGACTGGTATTGCCCGATATGATTGCGCAAGGCGGCGGTAAAATTGTCATGGTATCGAGCGTGGCAGGTTTACTGGGTACCCAATATCGCGGCGCGTATGGTGCTGCCAAAGCCGCGATTCATATGTGGGCAAACAGCTTGCGTGCAGAATTGCACGACCAAGGTATCGAGGTGGCGACGATATTTCCAGGATTTATTCAAACCAATATTTCTATCAATGCTTTAACTGGTGATGGTAGTGCGCAAGGGACGATGGACGATGCCACCAATAAAGGTCTTACTGCGACCGCCTTTGCAAAGCAGGTCGTCAAAGCTCTGACTAAGGGTGAAGAATATATCATCGTTGCTGGCAATAAAGAAAAACTTGCCACTAGAGTCAATCGTTTATCGCCGCCAAAGCTATATAAACTTATTCGGGAGTCACAGGTTAAATAAAAACAGGCAGGTTCAATCGTATCTTCTCGAGTCGTAGTTATTCAAGTCGTACGTTAGTCGTAAATTGGCCTTATCGGTAACAAGGGGTGTAAAATAGGCGACGCTTAGCTTGCTTAGTTTATTACCTGCAAACTAACGTCCCCACTCACCCCTTCGCTTTATCAAGCTGTGATGACTTATATGACAAATTTAACCACCTTTCTTACTCCTAACAAACCCCTAAAATCCGCCTCTTTAACCATTATTGCTATCAGCTCTGTACTCATGCTTAGCGCCTGCCAGCAAAAGCCCGATTACGACAATCTTAGCGGCGAGACCATGGGCACCAGCTACCACATCAGTTATCAATTACCCAAAGGCGCTGATGAAGCTGCCATACAAGCAGCAATTGATAAGCGCTTGCAAGATATAAACGACAGCATGTCGACCTATCAAGCCGACTCTACTATTTCTAAATTTAACCAATTAGGCAAAGATACGCCGATTGCTATCGACGCCGATTTTAGCCATGTATTAAAAACCTCAAGGCGAGTTTATGAGCTGTCGGGCGGTGCTTTTGACCCAACGGTAATGCCTTTGATAGAAACGTGGGGCTTTGGCAGTACCATGACGGTTGAGCGCTTACAAAGTCCGCCAACGGCGCTTGAGATTGCGCAAGCGAAAGCCGTGGTCGATTTTGACAGTGTCATTCAAAAAGATGACAGCATTTATAAAACCAAAGACGGCGTCGAGCTTGATTTTTCGGCGGTCGCTAAAGGTTATGGCGTTGACGTCATTGCCGATGTACTCCGAGATGACTATCAGATTCGCAATTACATGGTTGAAATTGGCGGCGAAGTGGCGACCTCTGGGGTCAGCGCTCAGCAGCAACCGTGGCAAATCGCCATTGATGCACCCATCGAAGGCAGCACCGTAAGCGCACGCCAAACCATGGCAGTGATTCGCCAACCTATTAATAATGGCTCTACTATGTCGCTAGCAACCTCTGGCAACTATCGCAATTCCGTCGTTTTTGATGGTAAGCATTACAGCCATACCATTGACCCGACAACGGGTGAGCCCATTGTTGGTGGCGCGCCATCAGTGACTGTGGCAGCAGAAACAGTCGCACTGGCGGATGCTTGGGCAACTGCTTTGACCGCGATGCCTTATGAGAAAGCCCTTGCCACTGCCAAAGAGCACAATATCGCCGCCTTATTTGTTATCTTGGCTGATAATGTAAATCTCGGTGCAGCGGCCGACAGTATCGATGATTGGCAAGTAGTAGAAACCCCCGCGATGAAAGCCTTACGTGCCGACAAAAAGTCCTAATATCAAGAGCATGGGCTTTACTATGCCTGCTAAGCACAAACGGAGCAGGCAAAATTTTGCTATACTATAAGCAAGTTATCGACTAGATGACTGTCCTATATTTTAAACGAGAGGTTCCCTCTATGCTTAACCAATTGCTCCCCATGCTTGCTATCACCTTTACCGTCTTCATGCTGTTTTTTATCTTCATGGGCATCGGTTATATGGTCAAGAAAAAGCCGCTTAGAGGTTCTTGCGGCGGTGTGGCAAAATTGATGGGCGACGAGCATTGCTCATTTTGTGGTAACGATCCCAATAAATGCGATTCACTGGTCGACCAACAGCAAGAAACCGCCCTTAAAGCTGCCCAACTAGGTAAGTCTGTATAAACGCCTTATTTGTTACTATATGCTGGTAGTATTTGCCTAACCTCTGTTCCTATAATAGCGTCTAGTCCTTTGCAATTTAACGTTGCAAGCTAACAGTGACTGGCGCTATTTTTTTGTGCGCTTAGCGCTTAGCGCTTAGTATCTGTATAGAATACTTTTTATAAGCCAATTTCTATCATAAGCGCTTGATAAGCAAAATCGACTTATAAGCAAAAACTAAAAATCACTACTCATATACTAAGCTTGCCCTGCTAAATTAAATGAGTAGCAAGTTTATATGACGGGCTTTCTGCTAGTGTTTTTATATCCTAAACTCGTACATTCTAATATATTGTCTTAGCCTTAATTAGCGTCTTAATTGCCGTCTTAGTGACGTACTCCGGTGTTATTTTATAAGCGATGGTGCGCCAGCGCTTTTTAATGACGTGTCCTTTTTCTTATGCTGATAGTCGTGCTGCTATGTCTACCTCTCCTAATTTGCAAACTGATTTGCCGTCCCAGTCTCCCACGTCTCAGTCGGGTGCGCCGTCAAACTTTAAGCTACCCTCTTCGCGCTTTACGTTTTGGCTGGTGCTATGTGCCATGATTTTATTGGCGACCAATATGCGCTCGCCGATTGTGGCGCTGGGTTCTATTGCGCCGGTGGTTCAAGGGGCGCTTAATATCTCCGAAACCCAAATTGGCTGGCTTGGCGCGGTGCCGATGCTAACCTTTGCGCTTGGGGCGTTTATTTCGCCAGCGATTGGGAAGCGTTTTGGCCTTGAAAACACCTTGATTGCGATGATTGCCCTCTTAACGACGGGTATGATTATTCGCAGCGTTATTCCTACTTGGATTGGCTTTTTAGGCGGCACGTTATTGCTAACGTTAGCGATTGGTTTTGCCAATACCCTTGCCGCTCCTGTTATCAAGCAGCGCACACCGAATCATATTCCGTTGATTACGGGTCTGTTTAGTCTCACCATGACGGTGTCGGCAGGGATTGTCGCAGGTGTTGTTCTGCCATTATCTGAGCAAGTTGGCTGGCAATGGGCGCTTGGTGGTTGGTCGATTTTGGGCGTGTTTGCCTTAATGATTTGGGTGCTGTTACGACTGCGTTTGGGTTCATCAAACCATCAACCAATAGTACCGCTTGCTGAAGGGGTGCAAGCACCATCACCTATTTCTATGTGGCGTACACCTTTTGCTTGGCAAATTGCGGTATTTATGGGCTTACAGTCACTGCTTTTTTATACCGTTGCCAGTTTTTTACCCTCGATTTGGCTCAGTAAAGGGCTATCGGCGGTAAGCGCGGGGCAGATGAACTCAGTCTTCCAGTTTATGGCACCGGTAGCGATTTTAAGCTTAACCTGGCTGGTCAATCGCGGACGTCCTATTCAGGCGCTAGCGGTACTTGCTGCGGTCTTAAACGTGATTGGCATTTTAGGAGTCAGTTATTTATCAGCTGATTTGGCGTGGTTATGGTCGGCGCTGATGGGCATCGGTTGTTCAGCGATTTTTACCTTAAGTATGATGCTGTTTTCGATGCGGACTTATACGGCCAATCAATCAAGCGAGCTGTCGGGCATGGCGCAAGCAGTCGGTTATCTGATTGCGTTCTTTGGTCCTCTGAGTACCGGCTGGTTGCATGAAGCCACGGACAGCTGGGATTTGCCCTTATTAATCATGTTGGTTTTGATGGTGGTAAACGTGGGTTTTGCATGGATGGTCAGCCGTCCAGTGATGGTCGATGGTAAGAAGGTTTAATTTTTACCGTTAATGTCAACTGACAGGCGCGCAATACCGTTAACTGTCGCGCCATATTGCTCATAAGCTTAGTTTGCTACACTGGTTTGATTGTAAATAGGACAGCAAAATCATGATAAATATCTCTTCTTATTTGACTAAACCTTTAATAATAGCGGCGGCATTAAGCGTTACCCTTGTGGTTAGCGGCTGTCAAAAAGAGCCTGATAGCAATACAACTGATGATAGTACGCAAACTACCAGCACTCAAAGCACTAGCGCCCAAACTAATGAAACTCAGAAAATAACAGATGCAACTGAGCAACAGCAAGCGCCATTAACGATATTGGCATTGGGCGATTCATTAACCGAAGGATTGGGCGTCGATAATGATGCCAATTATCCCGCTCAGCTAGAAGCACGCTTACAAGAGCTTGGCTATAAAAATGTCAAAGTAGTCAATTCAGGCTTAAGTGGCGAAACCAGTACAGGTCTTGTCAATCGCCTAGATTGGGTATTGCAAACCAAACCTGATATTACGATTTTGACTGTTGGTGCCAATGACGCCATCCGCGGTATCGATGTGGCAACGGTCGAAGCCAATATTCGCACCGCTGTTAAACGCCTGCAGGATAATGGTAGCGAGGTTATATTAGGTGGCATGCAGATTTATGACAATCTTGGCTCGGACTATGTAGAGTCGTTTGCCGCGATATACCCAAGAGTGGCTAAAGATATGAATGTGACGCTGATTCCTTTCTTTTTAGAGGGTGTAGGCGGCGACCCTAAGCTAAACCAAGCCGATGCCATTCATCCAACCAAAGAAGGCTATACCATTATCGTCAATGATAATATTTTGCCAATCTTACAGCCTAAAATTGAAAAGTTAGAAGCTAATCACGCCAATACGGCAACGAAATCTAACGCGCCTACTGAGACTACCCAATGACCGCTACACCCAATAACAAAGCACTACTTACCGCCTCCAAGCTGAATAAAACCGTGCAAGTCGGTGAGCAAAAGCTATCTATCATCAAAGATGTAGATATATATGTTAATGCGGGCGAGTTTGTGGTCATTATGGGTAAATCTGGCTCGGGTAAATCCACCTTGTTAGGTCTATTAGCGGCGTTAGATTATCCGGATAGTGGCTCGGTTGAGTTAGCGGGACAAACCTTAAGTAGCCTTGATGAAGATGCGCTGGCAGTCATTCGTCAGCGTGATATGGGTTTTGTCTTTCAGTCGTTTCATCTATTACCGACATTGACGGTAGCAGAAAATATTGCCTTCCCGCTTGATATTGCCCGTCGTCCGAATAAAGCACGGGTAAATGAGCTGATTGCAGCGGTTGATTTGGGGCATAGGCGTGATAGCTTACCCAACCAATTATCCGGTGGTGAACAGCAGCGTACTGCCGTTGCGCGCGCCTTGGTTTCACAGCCAAAAATCGTCTTTGCCGATGAACCAACGGGTAACTTAGATGAGCAAAATGCCAATCAAGTCATGCAATTACTCTTAGATTTACGCCAGCAAGTTGGCTCAGCACTGGTTGTTGTGACCCATGATGCCGCGCTTGCGGAGATGGCAGATCGGGTTATTACTATGCACGACGGGCGGATTATTTCTTAATGAATAACTTAAAGAATAATAAGCAAACAGAGAACCATTCAGCCATCGATGCTACTGCTACGACTGATACCAACATGGCAAAAGAGTCAGATTATACTGGCGGTATCATGCGCCAGCTGTTTAGCAGTATTTTGAATTTGCCAATATTAGGTTTACAAGGATTGGGCGCGCAAGCCTTAAGTCGCAGTTGGTGGCAACGCTGGATTTATCCGCTATTATTTTTATTGACGCTAACGTTATCGCTTGCAACCTACTTGACCCTCGACTCCGTGCAGCAATCGGTTGATACCTATATCAATGATAATCAGCGCGCGCTCGTTGGCGGCGATTTGATATTAAACAGTAAGCAAGAGTGGCCAAGCGAAGTATTAACGCAGGTAGAGACGGTTACTGATACGCAAATAGTATATGACTATCAGTTTAGCGCGATGGTGGTGACCGATGAGCAAACCTTGCTTGCCAGCGTCAAAGCCGTCTCTCCGGCTTATCCCTTATACGGAGAAGCTGAGCTTGCTTCAGGGCAACCGTTATGGGAGCAATTAAGCGCTGATAATGTCGTTGTCGCGCCTGAAGTATTGAATAGCTTAACTGCAAGTGTCGGTGACCAAATCACCATTGGTGATGCTGAGTTCACTATTAGCGATGTGTTGACTAAGGAGCCTGACCGTCCGTTGACCGCCTTTGGTTTTGGCGGGCGTGTTTTGATGCATCAAGATGCGCTTGTAGCGACCAATTTATTGGGTCAGCGTAGCCGTATAAACTATCGTATTGAGCTGGCCGGTGAGCCAGAGTTAATGGTAGTACAGCGAGATAAGCTCACGCAAATACTAAGCAATTATCCTGATATTGAGCTGTCTGACGCAGAATCAGCAGATACCTCTGTCTCGCGTATCTCTGACAATGTCTTGATGTTTTTAAAGCTGCTCGTCATCGCCGTGCTGTTATTATCTGCGGTGGCGATGTATGGCGTCATTACGGCTTTTGTGACCAAGCAGCAGTCTAGTAATGCCATTCGCTTGGCATTAGGTGAGCCACTTAAGTCGCTGAAACGCAGCTATTATCAGCTGTTGATTGTTACCACTATCATCGCTTGTGTGGCAGCAATTGCTCTAAGTTTTGGCTTACTGAAAGTTGGTCAGCCGTATCTGATTGCTATCTTACCAGCTGATGTTGGTCTAGCCATCAATCCTATCAGCGCCATTAAAACCATTATTATCGCGCTAGTGCTAACGTTGCTTATCGCTCAGCGTGGTTTAAGCACCCTAAGTACGACCAAGCCTGCTACCTTACTTAATCAAGGTGCGAGCACAAACTCGCAAAACCTGCCTTGGTATCGACGTTTGCCGTTATTATGGTATGGACTGACGCTCATCGGGCTGTATGCGTTTTTTGCTTATGAAGTAGATTCTCTGATACTAGGTGCGCAGCTACTAATAGGACTTACCGGTTTCGTAGCAATATTTTTGCTCTTGGCGCGCGGATGGTTATGGCTGCTGACTAAGTTTGCCAAGCATTCTAATATCAGCTGGATGCAGCGTATTGCTATCCATAACCTTGCCCGTAAAGGCAATCAGTCGGCATTATTCTTTGTCACTTTATCGCTGTCAGTGGCGGTCTTAACCCTGATTACCACGCTCAATCATAGTATCAATACCCAGTTTATTAATGCGTATCCTGAAGATGCGCCCAATTTATTTTTGCTCGATATTCAAAGTGACCAGCATGATGCGATTAATAACATCATTGCTGCACCTGTCAGCTATTATCCTGTCATTCGTGCCCGCGTCGTCACGGCTAATAATGTACCCGTACAAGATATCGAACCTACGGACGGCTTTGATGACCCGATGCGGGTTTTTAATTTAAGCTATACCGATACAGTGATGGACACTGAGTTTATTACTGATTCACTAGTAAAAAACGAGCTTTATGCCCCTATTGATACTGTAGATAGTGACTCAGCGCAAACCGTTGCGCCATTATCGATTTTGGATACGGCAGCCAGTTTGCTAAACGTTGGCATGGGTGATCAGGTGCGCTTTAATATCCAAGGGATTGAGGTTGTCGGGCAAATCACCAGTATCCGCTCGCGCTATGAAAAAGGACCCGGCACCTATTTTTACTTTTTATTTGAGCCAGCGGTTTTATCTGCTGCTCCGCAAATCCAATTTGCTACCGCTCATGTCGCAGCAGAGGATATTCCAAAACTCCAAGGTCAGCTAGTACGCGAGTTTCCTGCGGTAACGACCATCGACGGCACGGCAATTGCGCAGCAAGTCCAAGAGTTGGTCGTACAAATGAGTCGTTTGGTTTACGTCTTTACTTTACTGGCATTGCTGACGGGTATTATGGTTTTGATTAGCTCGCTACTCTCCACCTCACAAGATCGCATGGCGGATAGTGCTTCATTTAGGCTGCTCGGTATGCAAAAGCGCGACCTATATATGCTCAATATCTTAGAGCTTGGCATACTTGGCATTAGTGCCGCCTTATTTGCGGTTATTATCGCCAACATCGGAGCATGGGCTGCTATTACCCAATGGTTTAATCTGCGCTTTAGTGTGCCGTGGGCAAGTTTAGGTATTGGCGGTGTGGCGTTAGTTGGTTTGCTGTTTGCTATTGCCATTATTTATGTGCGATTGGTGATTGGGCGTGGGATTATGGCGCGGGTAAGAGCGATGATATAACGGTCGATATTGTCAATATCAGCCAGTATTCATATTCAAGCTCGTTTAAAACTGACTATTTGCTATACTAATGCCCATCTCAGCATTCAGATATAGCCCTCATAAACCACTCAAAAAAGTACGGTAACCTTATGAAATTCTCAAAGTTCGGTCAAAAATTTACCCAGCCAACTGGCATCTCGCAATTGATGGATGACTTGGGCGATGCGCTAAAAAGCGATCAGCCTCTCAATATGCTGGGCGGTGGTAATCCTGCCAAGATTGATGCCGTTAATGAGCTGTTTTTAGAGACTTATAAAGCGCTTGGTAATGATAACGATGCAGGCGAAACCAATAGTAGCGCGATTATTAGTATGGCAAATTACTCCAATCCGCAGGGTGATGCTGCCTTTATCGATGCGTTGGTCGGCTTCTTTAACCGTCATTATGATTGGAATCTAACCTCAGAAAATATCGCTTTGACCAATGGTTCGCAGAATGCTTTTTTCTATTTGTTTAATTTATTTGGTGGGGCCTTCAGTGATAATAAGCTTGATGAGCACAGCCAAGATAAAGAAAGCCAGTCTATCGATAAATCAATTCTACTGCCATTAACCCCTGAATATATTGGCTATAGTGATGTGCATGTCGAAGGTCAACATTTCGCAGCCGTGTTGCCGCATATCGATGAAGTGACTCATGATGGCGAAGCAGGTTTCTTCAAATATCGTGTGGATTTTGAGGCGTTAGAGAACTTGCCAGCGCTAAAAGAAGGTCGCATTGGCGCGATTTGCTGTTCGCGTCCGACCAATCCAACGGGCAATGTGTTGACCGATGAGGAAATGGCGCATTTATCTGAGATTGCCAAGCGTTATGAGATACCGCTGATTATCGATAACGCCTACGGTATGCCCTTCCCTAACATTATCTACTCTGACGCGCATCTAAACTGGGATAACAATACGATTCTTTGCTTTAGCCTGTCTAAAATTGGCTTGCCCGGTATGCGTACCGGCATTATCGTGGCCGATGCTAAAGTGATTGAAGCAGTCAGCGCGATGAATGCGGTGGTCAATCTAGCACCGACCCGCTTTGGCGCAGCGATTGCCACGCCATTGGTTAACGATGACCGTATCAAACAGTTAGCTGATAATGAGATTAAACCTTTTTATCAAAAGCAAGCCACGTTAGCAGTAAAGCTTTTGAAAAAAGCTTTGGGTGATTATCCGTTAATGATTCATAAGCCTGAGGGCGCGATATTTTTATGGTTGTGGTTTAAAGACTTGCCAATTAGCACGCTTGAGCTATACGAGCGCCTTAAAGAAAAAGGCACATTGATTGTACCAAGTGAATATTTCTTCCCTGGTGTCGATGTCAGTAATTATCAGCATGCCCATGAATGTATCCGTATGAGTATCGCCGCTGACGAACAGACCTTAACGGATGGTATTAAAGTCATTGGTGAAGTGGTGCGCGAGCTGTATGATGAGGCTAATAGTCAGAACTATTAAAGTTGTTATTAAGCAAAGTATTAATGATAGAAATAAAAAAACGGACTTATGAATAGTCCGTTTTTTTCTGCCTTTTAATCATAGGTTTGACGGTATTGATTGATTGAAACGTCTTTGTCCATACGGTAAAGCCATAGATTATATAAGAAAGCAGACAGGTATTAATCAAATCATGAATACTGGCTTTTAGCTCCGTGCTGCCTATCGCTGTGATACCCAGCTCAGTAATCGTCTGGCGATTATCCAAATATTCGCCCAATAAGGCGATGGCGGTCACCATAATCAAAGCGATAAACGCCCTGACGCTGTATTTTTTAAAAATTGGACGTAGCAAGATTAAACTTAATAGGTACACGCTGATGCCCACATACATATGTAAGGCGTCTTTGTCTAACCCTGTGGCAGCCACAACACCGTTTTTGAAGAGATAAAAATCCACGATTTTATTCCGCGTATAAGAGATAGAAGATAGCTGAGTATAAATAAAAAAAACAACTAAGTATAAATTAAAAATAAAAAAGGTAGATTATGCATTTGCTAACCTACCTTCCTGTTTAATCGAAGCTGTTTAATCGAAACTGTTTAATCGAAACGGACCAATCAAACATTTAAAGCATACTGGTTAAATATTCCAATCGACAAAGTTCTTTAATAGCTGTAAGCCCGCGGTGTGGCTTTTTTCTGGATGGAATTGGGTGGCAAATAAATTGTCTTGCAAAATACTGGCACAAAACGGCTGACCATAATCACAAACGGCCGCCACTTGCGAGCTGTCAGCAGGCGCGCAATAATAACTATGTACAAAGTAAAAATGCGCATTGTCCTCGATGCCATTCCACAATGGATGCTCGAAATCCATACCGTTAATAGTATTCCAGCCCATGTGCGGCACTTTAATGGTCGCCCCTTGCTCATCCTTCCACGTCGGGTCAAACGCTTCTACATTGCCATCTAAGATGCCCAAACATTTTGTACCACCATTCTCAGCGGACTGCTCAAACAACGCCTGCATGCCAACACAGATGGCCATAACAGGCTTATTAAATATCGCCTGACGTATGACCTCGTCAATACCTGCATCTTGCATGCCAGCAATACAATCACGCATCGCACCGACACCGGGGAAGAAAATCTTATCAGCCGCCGCGACCACTTTTGGGTCATTGGTAATAGAGACTTCCGCGCCTACCGCTGACAATGCCTTGCTGGCCGAGTGCAGATTCCCCATGCCATAATCTAATAATGCTATTTTTGTGGCTCGACTCATCTAAAAAGCCTCTTTGGTCGATGGCAAAGTATTCAGCGCACGCTCATCATATTCGCAAGCCATACGTAGCGCACGAGCAAACGCTTTAAACGTAGATTCGATCTGGTGATGGCTGTTTTTGCCTTTAAGGTTATCCAAATGCACCGTCATCCATGAATGGTTGACGAAGCCATAGAAGAACTCGCTAAATAAATCGACATCGAAGTTACCAACATGCGAGCGGGTAAAAGGAATGTCCATATGTAAACCGGGACGGCCTGATAAATCAACAACTGCGCGCGTTAGTGACTCATCGAGTGGCGCGTAAAAGTGCCCATAACGACGGATACCCTTTTTATCGCCCAATGCTTTATTGAATGCTTGCCCAAGTGTAATACCCGTATCTTCGACACTATGGTGATCATCAATAAAGGTGTCGCCGGTACATTTGATGTCTAAGTCAAACAAACCATGACGCTTGATTTGATCAATCATATGGTCTAGAAATGGCACGCCAGTATCTACAGTTCCTTGTCCCGTTCCATCAAGATTGACGGTGCAAGTCACTTGCGTTTCAGCAGTATTACGCTCAACGGTGGCGGTGCGGGCTGGGCGACCATGTAAATTTAGATTGGCAGATTGGTTTTGCTCAGTTGCATCGGCGGTATCGGTTGTCGTCGTAGAATTGGCAGTCATGGCTACTCTCTATAAATGAAAAGCGGTCAATAAAATAGGGCGAAAAAGCGCCCAAGTCATTCTTACTAGCGTCTAAAGCAAATGATAAAACAATGAATAAAAAATATAAAAAGCTAAGCTAAAAATGGGTTTAATGCTTATTCAAAAGCTTATGCATAAAAGCCAAAGTATTAGCTTTTATGCATAAAAAGCATCGTCTATCTTCATCATAGCAAACCCTAGCATTTACTGCCACGACCAAGCAGTAAACCACGCACAAAATCCTGTCATTCTGCTAAAATAGTGAGTTCAGTATTATCAATCATGAACCGCACCGACTCTACAATGCTACACTCGATGCCACGCTGTATCACCTTATAGCAACCGATTATTTATAGGAACCGATTATGCCTTTAGAAGCAATCGCCATCAACAGCTTGGATGCGCCACTGATTAAAAAACCTGCGCGTGAAAACGAACTATCCGAGCGCCTGCATGCCTTATATGACAGCGATGAGAACCAGCCAAGTGGCACAGAAGTACTAAATCTCGTTGAGCAAGGGTTTAAGCGTGGTCAAACCCTGTATGTCGGTATGTTTAATGACAAGCCTATCGCCGCGGTTGCCTGCTTTGATGATGGACAAACGGATGCCAAGCGCTTGCAATATCTCACGGTACACACCCAAAATCGAGGTCGCGCTATCGATGCTAAATTTATCAAACTGGTCTATGATGCCGAAGTGAAAAAAGGCGTCCGTGAGTTTGTCCCAGTCGATGCCGATATCCATCGTATCATGAGCGAGTATGAGCTACTGCGCGTTAAGGATTAAATGTGAGGTTAAAAGCTTGAATTTGGCTTATATTTGACTATTTGTGCCTTTTTATCGCATATTATGCAAAAACCACTTGACAGTAACGCCGATATTTAGTTTAATAGCGCCTCAACGAAGACGGCTCGATAGCTCAGTCGGTAGAGCAACGGATTGAAAATCCGTGTGTCGGCAGTTCGAACCTGCCTCGAGCCACCATTCGTTTAAGAATTCTAAAAAGCCCCGAATATTTATGTTTGGGGCTTTTTTTATGCTTAAAATTTGATAAACATTACAGGGATACCTATCAATAACATCTGATACCCACACTAATACATAACATTTTTAGGCTGTTTTTGAAGTGCAAATCCTCTCTATACTAAAACAACCAATTAGCTGCAATAGGTAGAAGCCATGAGAGAGTTTGATTATGATTTAGATTATAAAAATCTAGACTTACGCGCGCAGCCTGAGCTGTATCGTGTCGGTCGCGGTGAGCAAGGGGTGTTATTGGTCGAACCTTATAAGTCCGAAATCCTGCCGCACTGGCGCTTTGCGACGCCTGATATCGCGCTTAAGAGTAGCGAGATTATTTATCAGATGTTTTTAGATTATTTAGCAGCTGATGACTTTGTTGGTGCGGATATGGCGCGCAAATTTATTCAAATGGGTTATACCCGCGCCCGCCGCTATGCCAATCATAAAGGCGGCAAAAAGTACAAGGGACCAGTGCCCGATGATAAAAAAGGCCAAAGCGGTGCGCATGGACGCGAAGAATTACCACGGCAAATTGAAGACCCTATCAAAGCAGAATCTGCGCGTATTTTTAAACAAAAATGGGATGAGTGCCGTAAAAACGAAACCTATCTAAAGATGAAAGCGGCACACCGTGAGCGCTATAAAGAGGTTAAATAATCGAGCAAAAATGCGCTTTGCATGCGCTTTAATGGCTTCTTATGCTATGGTTAAAACATGAATGTAAGAAACAGACGTAATAACCCGAAAGGCGAGAAATAATGGATAAGCAGCTTTTAATTTTTGACTTTGATGGCACATTGATTGATAGCGTACCAGATTTGGCTGATGCGACGAACGCCATGCTAACCACGCTTGGTAAAAAAACCTACTCTCTCGACATCATCCGCAATTGGGTTGGCAATGGTTCAAGAATGCTGGTCGAACGCGCGTTGGTGGGTAAAATAGAAGTACTAGAAGGTGAGTTAACGGTCGAGGAAGCGGATCACGCCGAGCAAGTATTTTTTGATGCTTATAAAAATATTAGTGGCAGCAAAACCGTCGCTTATCCAAATGTCGATAGCGGACTAAAAAAGCTCAAAGCCGCGGGCTATACGCTGGCATTAGTGACCAATAAACCGATTCGTTTTGTCCCTAAGATATTGCAATCCTTTGGTTGGCAGGATTTATTTTCTGAAGTACTGGGTGGAGATAGTCTACCCCATAAAAAGCCTGACCCCGCGCCGCTATTGCATGTCTGTGAGGCGTTAAATGTGACTCCAGCACAGGCGGTGATGATTGGTGATTCTAGAAACGATATATTAGCCGGACAAAATGCCAATATAGACACCCTTGGACTGTCTTATGGTTATAACTACGGGCAAGATATTCGCGAGCTCAATCCTATCGCAGCATTTGATGACTTTGCGGCATTGGTTAAATACCTTTTAAAAAAGTAGATTATAAATAATTGAACTTTAAGAATAATTGAACATCACGCAAGCTACTTACTACGATAACTCAGCGCCTCTGATACATGAGCGCTGGTAATATCAGTACTATCCGCTAAATCAGCAATGGTACGCGCGACGCGTAATACACGATGATAGCCACGGGCAGATAGATTAAGACGTTGCTGAGCGAGCTGTAATAACTGCTGCTCGCCCTCTCCTAGCTGAATATATTTGTCTATCTCGCTGGGACTCAGCTCGTTATTAACCTTTTTTTGGCGTTTTAATTGCTGCTTATGGGCAGCAGCGACCCGAATTCGCACTTGTGCCGAGGTTTCACCAGCTTGAGCATTTTGCAAATCAGCTATTGGCAGTGCTGGCACGGTAATATGCAAATCAATGCGATCAAGCAGTGGCCCTGATAGCTTATCTTGATAGCGCTTAATTTGCTCCGGTCGGCAGCGACATCGTCCTGATCCGTCGCCATCATAGCCACACGGACAAGGATTCATCGCCGCCACCAGTTGAAAATTTGCGGGAAAAGTAAGCTGTGAGTTTGCACGGCTAATGGTGATTTGCTTTGCTTCCAACGGCTGACGTAACACTTCTAACACCGTACGGTCAAACTCTGGTAATTCGTCCAAAAATAATACGCCCTTATTGGCAAGGGTAATCTCGCCAGGTTTGGGACGAGAACCACCACCGACCAAAGCAACAGCTGATATGGTATGGTGGACTTGGCGAAATGGCCGCGTACCATAATCATAGTCGCTGTCTGCTACTGAATAGGTACTGGCAACTTCTAATGCATCCTCATCACTCAAATCAGGCAAGATAGTCGGTAGGCGTGACGCCATCAAGGTCTTACCCGAACCGGGTGGCCCGGTAAATAATAGTGAATGACCACCGGCGGCAGCAATCTCTAACGCCCGCCTAGCATGATGCTGACCTTTTACATCCGCCAAATCTACCTGATAACCAATATGCTGCTGCGCCGGACTGGGCGTGACTATCTCCAGTCTCTCGGTGGTTACGCTTGGGTCAGCTAACGATTGTAAGTGGTCACAAACCGCTTTTAGGCTTTGAGCGCCTAATATCTCGACGCCTTCAACACGGCTGGCTTCCGCGCCATTATCAATCGGTACTATTAATTGACGTAATTGCCGTAATTGACGTATTTGCTGGAACTGGCACGGCGCTTGTTCGTCAGCTATTGCAGACTTTGCCACTAGTGACTCTGCTTTCATTGCCCGTGCAACCGCCAAGCTACCACTTACCTGCCGCAACTCACCATTGAGCGCCAGCTCGCCGATAAACTCAAACCCTGACAGTACTTCTGGCTCAAGTTGCCCGCTTGCCGCTAAAATACCAATAGCAATCGGCAAATCTAGCCTTGCGCCATCTTTTGGTAAGTCTGCTGGTGCTAAATTAATCGTCAGACGGCGATTAGGGAATTGAAAGCCCGAATTTAGAATCGCCGAGCGCACCCTATCTTTACTTTCACGTACGGCAGCAGCGGGCAAACCGACAATGGTCAGCGCTGGCAAGCCTTGTGATAAATGCACCTCGATGATGACCTGCGGGGCATGCAGTCCAACGACTGAGCGCGTATAGACTTGGGCAAACGACATGAGCGTTTCCTAATATAGATATTTATCGATAATAGAGTATTATTAATCAGTGCGCAAATGTCGTGTTTTATTATTTATCAATCTGTTTAAACAGTATTGTTCCCAGCCTATTATTTAAATAGATAAAGATTATTTCTGCCTAGCTTTGAGCCAAATATCAGCCATTAAATACGTTGGTTTATTCGCTAGTATAGAGGTTTGAAAGTGTTATATGATTGATAAATGCTTTTTAATTTATCTTATCTATCATCACGCATAATAAATGCAATATAAGGCATAAAAAAGCATATCAATAAAAGGAATTTATTGATATATAAAGCTTGATGGTGGTTTTTGTCGACGCTTTATAAAATCGTAATTAACCATGGATGGGTAAGCTTATGAGCATAAATATGCTGAATCGGCGTGTACACACACTCACGCTATTAACGATGGCAGTCTCGTTGGGATTGTTTGGTTGTTCGGATAACGATAATTTTAATGGCAATATAGATAACGATGACAGCTATGCGGCGGATATCCAGCGCACTGAGTTTGGGATACCGCACATCACTGCCAAGAGCTATAAAGGCTTGGGTTATGGCGTCGGCTATGCCTTTGCTGAAGACAATATCTGCTCACTGGCGCGCGAAATCGTAATCGCTAAGGGCGAGAGTATGCGTTATCTGGGTGATAAAGGCGATGTCGATAGTGATGTCTTTTATACCTGGTATAACTCAGACGCTAAGCGTAAACAGTTTTTGGATGCACAAGAGCCTGAGGTTTTGGATGCGGTAGCAGGCTATGCTGCGGGCTATAGTCGCTATTTACGTGATAAAGGTGTCGACAATATCGATCCTGACTGTGCTGGTGCTGAATGGGTTCGCGAAATCACGACCGATGATTTGCTAGCGCTTTACGGCAAGGCCAATTTGCGCGGTGGTCTATCAAACTTTGTCACGCCTATCGCCACTGCGGCGCCTTCAGTCGAAAAAGGTATCATGGGTAGCTCTCGAATGCGTACGCTTTCTATAGAGCCAGAGAACGACTTATCGCCAGAGTCGGCAGCGGATTTGGCCTCAGGCTTTGATTTTGATATGAAAACCATCAATGTGACTGATGGCGGCAGTAACGCCTATGCTTTTGGTAGTGAAGTCACTGGCACCAAAAGCGGTATCCTTTATGGCAATCCCCATGAGCCTTGGGATGGTCTACAGCGCTTTTATGAGTTCCATTTGACGATGCCAGGCGAGCTTGATGTCATGGGAGCAGGACAGCAAGGACAGCCTTTCCCCAATATTGGCTTTAATAAAGACGTCGCTTGGAGCCATACGGTTTCTACCGCCAAACGTTTTACCCTGTATCAGCTCAGCTTAGTAGACGGCGACCCAATGAAGTACAACTATACCAATAGTGCAGGCGTCGTTGAGCAACGTGATATTAAAAAGGATGACGTCACCATCCAACTGCCAGATAATAAGACGCTGGTAAGATCGGTTTATTCGTCACATTTTGGTCCTATGATAGCCGTCAATCAAGTCAATGGCTTACTGCCACCTTGGGGCGCGAACAATATCGCCTTTACTATCCGTGATGCCGCCGCAGAAAACGCCCGCTCATTAAACCAATGGCGCAGCATGAATAAAGCCACCAGTGTCGAGGATTTGGTCGATAAAATGCAAGATATGGTTGGGCTAGGATTTGTTAATACCATTGCCACCGACCGCTATGGTAAAGCGCTTTATGCTGATATCTCAACCGTGCCGCATGTCACCGCAGATAAATTAAATAGCTGTACGGCTGGTAAGCCTTATTTACAAGCCATCGTGAGTTTTGGTCTACCAGCATTGGATGGTAGCAAGGCTGATTGCGAATGGGGTAATGATGCCGATTCCCCGCAAGCAGGTATTTTTGGACGCTCAAATCTGCCTTTCTTAATTCGTGATGACTATGTGCTTAACTCAAACGATACTTATTGGTTGAGCAACTTAGATGAGCCTTTAACAGGGTTTTCACCGCTGCTACGTCGTCGTTTAACGCCATTCCCTAGTGCAACTAGCCCAGAGGGCGTGCCACTTTCTCTGCGTACACGCATGGCATTTCAGCAAGTTTTAGACCGTCTTGATAACTCAGATGGCTTGGGTGACACTACCTTTACCTTAAACAATATGCAAGACGTCGTTTATAGCAATCGTAGCTATGCTGCCGAGTTGGTTCTCGATGATGTTTTAGCAGATTGTAACGCCAACGCTATGTTACCTCTGACGGGTGGCGGAACTATCGATGCCAAACAAGCTTGTAGCATCCTGAGTAATTGGGATCGTCGCAACAATATCGACAGCCGAGGCGCTCATGTGTTTAGAGAGTTTTGGAGCAAGGCTGGTGTTAGCGAATACACAAATACCGCATTTGAAGTGCCATTTAACGAGGCAGACCCTATCAATACGCCTCGCGAGCTGAAAATTACGCCACAAACTCGCCAAGCTTTGGGCGATGCGATTGCCTATTTCCAAAATAAAGGCATAGCGCTTGATGCCAGCTTAGGTGAGCTACAATATGTGCTAGATGCGGGCAAGAATAATCAGCGTATCCCTATGCATGGTGGTTATGGTAGCGAAGGTATCTTTAACGCTGCCCGAGGTGAAGGAGTTAATGAGGTTGGTAATTATATTATTAATAATGGGCCAACCTACATGCAAGCGGTGACTTTTGATGCTAAAGGTCCTGTCGTAGAGGCGCTGCTTGCCTATTCACAAGCAGGGGATAGTACGCGCCCTTATCATCGCGATCAGACGCATCGTTATTCAGCTAAAGAGTGGATTCGTGTGCCTTTTAGCAGCAGCGAAATCTCCCAAAAAGCCGTTGGTGAAGTGATTAAATTAAGGGAAGAGTCATAGCCAAATCGTTAAGCATTATAAAAAAGACTTTAGGTCAATCCTGAGGTCTTTTTTTATTCCAGATAACAATACAACTTTATGGGTATATACGAAAACTTGCCATCCATGCCACTATAACCAATGATTTGTTATACTGCTTATTACTTAAATGGCGATTTATACAGTTAAACCGAGGAATCTCGCATGTCAGAACCATCCGATATCAATAGCGACCAAAAGTCTTTTGCTCATGCCGACGAGCAGCCTACTACTGCACGCCCTGTGGTTGAGATGCCCAATCCCTATGCCAGTACCCGTGGCAGCATCACCAGTAAGCAGCTGCCAGCATTCGATGAAGAGATTATTAATAAATACAATCGTTCTGGGCCGCGCTATACCTCCTACCCGACCGCTTTAGAATTTTCACCGATGCCAGCAGGACTCGAGACTAAGATTCTACAAGAGCGCGAAGTCCATGCGCCCTTATCGCTGTATTTTCATATTCCGTTTTGTCGGCACCTTTGCTATTACTGTGCTTGTAATAAAATCATCACCAAAAAAAATAGCGATGCTGGTGATTACTTAGAATATTTGATGGCGGAAATTAAGCATAAACGTAGCTTATTACAAACACCAAAAGACGGCAAAAAACCACTGGTCAAACAGCTGCATTTTGGTGGTGGTACGCCAACCTTTTTACAAGATAATGAATTGGTACAACTGTGGGAGTTTTTGCAAACCCAGTTTGAATTTTTGCCAGAAGACCAAGGCGATTACTCTATTGAAATCGACCCGCGCGAGCTGGGAGACGAGACATTAACAGTACTACGTAACTTGGGTTTTAACCGCGTAAGTTTGGGCGTACAAGACTTAGATGAAAAAGTACAAATTGCCGTCAACCGTATAAATTCTGCTGAATTGATTGAAAATGTGCTTGCTGAGGCACGCGCGCTGGGCTTCCATTCTATCAACGTCGACCTGATTTACGGCTTACCGCATCAAACGCCTGAAACTTTGGATACAACGGTACGCCGCATTATTGAGATGGCACCCGATCGCTTATCGGTATTTAACTATGCCCATCTGCCTGAGCGTTTTAAATCTCAACGCCAGATTAAAGAAGTAGACTTACCGACGCCAGCCGCCAAGCTTACGATGCTCGGCAATACCATCAATACCTTAACCGAAGCCGGTTATCAATATATTGGTATTGACCATTTTGCCAAACCTGATGATGAGCTTGCCATCGCCCAGCGCGAAGGCAAATTACATCGAAATTTTCAGGGTTATACCATCATGGGCGATTGTGATTTATTGGGTTTTGGGGTGTCGTCAATCAGTCAAATCTCTAATGCTAATAGCAGCTATATCTTACAAAACCACACCGATTTGCAGGTATATAAAGATAATATCGACGCAGCACGTAATAATCCAACCGTCATGCCCGCGGTCAATGTGATTAAGACCTCGATTAAAGATCGCTTACGTGAATACGTGATTATGAATTTATTGTGTCACGATTATATGGATTTTAGAGACATCAATCAGAAATTTGGTATCGACGCCATTACCTACTTTATTAATGAAATCCAACAGTTGGGTGAGATGCAACAGGATCGCTTGATTGATATGGATGCTGCTGGTATTCGCGTATTACCCAGAGGTCGTTTATTAGGTCGCAACGTTGCTATGGTATTTGATGAATACCTTGAGAAAAAACATAAAAACCGCTTCTCCAAGGTCATCTAAAATACACTGAGTCAATATTTAACAATAAAAAAGACCTCACTTGTATGAGGTCTTTTTTATTGTCTGTAGTAAGAATAAGTAGTTAAGAATAGGTGGTTAAGAATAGGTGGTTAAGAATAAATAATTACGAAAAATCACGCTACTCTATTCAGTCGGCATCACGATATATAAGCGATTGGCATCTTCAATGGTTTTATCTTTATCGAAATACTTTTGCTCAACCGTGCTTTTTGGGTTGATGACCTCTGAATCAGTCATGGCGAAATCATCATCATTGAGTAAACCCAATGAGCCATCTTGCCGTAACCATAAGCCTTCAAGCTTATCATGCGGATAATCTAAAGTAGCTAACACATCGACAACCAAAGTTTTTTTAACAGGTATGATGTTTATCTCTTCAAGCATTTGCCAGTTTTTTTCGTCTACTGCAATCAACTGCTCAAGCGTTTGTCCATTGATGGTCAAACCAAGCCTATCGTCCTGTTTAATAGTTTTATTATCTAAAATAGTTTCAATATCTGTTGCTTGCGCGATATCAATTTTATAAATGAGTTTTTGTGCTGACTTATCTTGGAGTGGAAATTTGCGATCATGCTCAATCAAATAAAACTCATGACTACTCACGGCCACGATACCAGAAGTCACGTGCTCCGCTTTATCTAATCGATATAAATACTGCGCTATTTGCCCCGAAACCAAATTTATCGTTACCATACGCACCAAAGAAGACAAACGCCCTGACTTATCAGGATTGTCCATAGAGGACTCCATGATACCGACCAGTGTCGTTTGGTCTGGCGTCATCGTCAATGCTTCCATACCGCGATTGGCACGACGCTTGGTAAATTCTGGCGGTAACAGAATCTGCTTACCATTGATAATTACATTATTACGCTCATCACTAGCAAAAGCATTGATACGCGCAATCTCTACCCCATTGGCATCATAATGCACAAGGTGTGGACCATATTCATCACTGACCCAAAAACTGCCATCTGTGAGCGCCGCTAGCCCTTCAGGATCTAAACCATTAATATCGGTCTTAATAGGATTGGTCACCGCATCAAAAGGCAAATTTGGATTAACGGTCATCGGCTGCCCATCGATATCATAAGGTACTTCATTGGTGCCGCCCAGTGCCTTTGGATTCGGCAACCCAGAGATGGGATTGCCTTGCCTGTCTTTCAGCAGCAGCTCTTTTACTTTGATAATTTTGCCGTCAGCTTGCAATTCAAACAACCCAATAGACGGCGTATAATTTGGCACGAGAAACTGCTTACCCTTACCAGCAACCCCATCAAAGTCTGCATTAGGACCACGATCGGTAAGGGCATAAAATTGATTGGCATTGGTTGGATGTGCCGCCGCATCTGAACCGTAGCCACCACCGCGAATCTCTAACTTCTGCTCAGGATAAGCGGCATTAATATGCGTCGCATCAAGTACGGTATAAGGCAATAGGCTGCCTTGCGCAAATTCATTTATAGCAATAATTACAGCATTTATATCTTTCGTGGTCATTATTATTTTCCTTATACATTTATTTTATAGGCGTATTTTTATTATTAAACAACAAGAACATCGTACGCTAAAAAACCAATGACATGATTACGGACAAATTAAAGTTAAAAAAATAGCCAGCACGTAAAACGCTCACTGACTATTTTTACTCGTTGGCTACTTTTAAGAGTTATTTTTATAACAGCTTAAAACATGCTTGATTAAACCTTAAGCTTATCGCCAACCATACCTTTAATAGTGCTTAAAATATCAGCGGGTAATACCACCATTTTCGCGTTATCCGATTCTGCTAACTGGCGAATCGACTTAATATATTGCTCACCCAATAGGTATACAATCGGCATTTCTTCTTTGCCCATCGCCGCGGTAATAAGGCGAATAGACTCTTCTGAACCTTTCGCCAATACCACTTGCGCTTCAGCATCACGGCGTGAGGCTTCCAAACGACCATCAGCCTCTAAGATAGCCGCTTGCTTTTGACCATCAGCACGGGTCACGGTCGCACGACGTAAACGCTCTGCCGCCGCCTGTTCTTCCATTGACGCTTGCATGGTCTGAGAAGGGTTAATATCTTGGATTTCTACGGTTTTTAGGGTAATACCCCAATCAGCAATATCTTCTGAGATGGCGTGTTTTAGCTTGGTTTTGATTTCATCACGGCTTGATAAAGCGCTGTCCAAATCCATCTCACCAATGATTGAGCGCAAAGACGTCTGTACCAAATTACGAATACCATACTCATAATCTTCGATACCATAAACGGCTTTATCAGGACGGACAATATTAATATAAGCAACGGCGTTGGCGATAATCACCACGTTATCTCGGGTAATAACCTCTTGTGAGGGAATATCAAGCACGATGTCTTTGGTTGTGACTTTATAAGCGACATTATCGACATAAGGAATAATAATATTGAGTCCCGGCTCTAGGGTTTGGCTATACTTACCCAGTCTCTGCACCACCCATTTATAGCCTTGTGGAACAATGCGCACCCCTTTAAATACTGTAAATACCACCAATGCAATCAATACCACCATCACAATACTAAAACTTTCCATGTTCCACCCCTATTATTCTGCTTAACTATTTTTATTAATGACCGCTTGCGATGTCATCGTACTGACAATCAGCTCATTACCGACGATATCTGTTACCACCACCCGATCACCAACCGCTACTTGCTCGCCTCTGGTACGGCACATCCATTCGGCAGCACCAACGATAGGCACGCTAAAACGTACCATACCAGCTCTCTCAGGTTGCGGCGCGACGATAATCATACCAGTCTCACCGATAATCACACTGCCACCTAATCCCGCTTTGGTGCGATCGACAGACAAGGGTTTGATAAATTTAAACCACGCTACTAAAAAGATAGCCGAAAGTACCAACCAAATAATGATTTGGACGGAGACAGGGATAGGTATTAACCATAAGAGGGCGGCAACGATAATAGCGGCTGCCCCAAACCAAAGGCTGGCAAACGTCGGTACAAACATCTCGACGATCAGCAGCACAAAGCCTAATACGAGCCAGTGCCAAGGTTCAATCATCCAAAGCATTTCCATTATTATCATATTCCCTATTCTTGCCATTCTAGCTTTCAATGTAGCACATTTTGTTATCAAACAGCGCCTTAAAAGTTATACGCATAAAAAAACGACCACCGAAGTGATCGTTTTTTTATTTATTTAACTGATCCAACTTTGAAAATATCAAAGCTAAAACTCTAAACTCATACTAGAATTTGAAATGTGCACCAACAGTTAATAGCGCAATATCTTCAGCAACATAGTCATATTCAGCTTCAAGGCTCATGTTAGGGTTAAAGTTATAACCTAAACCGATACCACCAGCAAGACCGCTATCGCTATCACTTTCGCTAACAGAGCCTCCTAAAACATTGCTGGCAGAAACATCAATCTCAGCTTTAGCAAACCCCAGTTTACCTTTAGCGTATAGACCAGTATCAGGGAATTGATAACGGTAGGTGCCGTAGGCGCCATAAGTTTTAAGGTTGTATTCAGCATTAACACCC
This sequence comes from Psychrobacter sp. UBA2769, assembly GCF_002352555.1. Taxonomy (NCBI): domain Bacteria; kingdom Pseudomonadati; phylum Pseudomonadota; class Gammaproteobacteria; order Moraxellales; family Moraxellaceae; genus Psychrobacter; species Psychrobacter sp. UBA2769. Next base: position 42,011 of record NZ_DEIR01000022.1, read on the forward strand.
CTAACACCCGTCTCAATATCAGTGTCACTAGAGCCTACATACTCAATTTCGGCACCAAAGTTAGGATCAAAGTTATAACCCGCATAAATACCGTAAGCAGTAGGATCATCTAAACCATCAGTATCTACCAGAAACTTACCAACTTTAACACCAACATACGGCTGACCTGCATAATTAACTGCTGCTTGAGCACTCACACTCAGTAAAGAACCAACTGATAATGCGATCAAAGCTTTTTGTAAAGTATTCATATATGTTCCTGTTAAATAAAACTAAAATGCAGTCTGGATGGGTATTACAAGGCATACAAATTAGTTAGACTATTGTTGAACGCGCAATATTAACAGAACTATTCCTGTAATGCTTGTTTTTTAATGACGCTTACAGCACTTTTTCTTTTCGCATAAAAAAACGACCACCGCAGTGATCGTTTTTTATTTTACTAACTATTCAAGCTATTGCTAATTAAAGAACTTAAGATTCAAATAATTAGAATTTAAGTTGTGCACCAACGGTCATAAGATCAGCATCACTACCTAATTTGTCATACTCAGCTTCAACGCTGAAGTTAGGGTTCACTGAATATCCAAGACCTACACCACCAGCTAGACTAGTATCATCTTTAGAGATGGTATTTCTTTTAGAGTTTGAAGATAGATAGTTACCTTCGATTTCAGTTTTAGCAACACCTAACTTACCTTTGGCATATAAACCAGTATTAGGGAACTGATAGCGATAAGTACCGTATGCGCCATAAGATTTAGCATCGATATCACCGTTATAGTAATCAGCATCATCTGAACCTACGTATTCAGCTTCAATACCGAAGTTAGGATCAAAGTTATAACCACCGTATACGCCATAAGCGGTTGGCTTATCAGCACCGTCTACGTCTAAGTCAAACTGACCGACTTTTACGCCGACGTATGGTTGACCAGTATAGCCGTTGCCATAAGATACAGCTGCTTGTGCACCCATGCTTACTAAAGAACCAGCGGCTAGTGCAAGTAGAGTTTTTTGTAGAGTTTTCATATGTAGCTCCTTAAAATCAATTTGGACAAACAAGTTATTTATTTATGTGGGCTTTTTTAGCCATATCGCCTTGTTTGCTAACGATGTATACATAGTAACAAACTATGTCAAAGACTCTGTCAGTGTTTAATGGTAAGAAAGTTAAGTTTTGCAAGTGTTTGTCAGCACTCGGGTTACAAAGGCTGATATATGAAATCTTTTGTTACAACCACCAGTTTTGGGTAATACTTCCTACTCATTAGCCCGAGCTAAGTTTGCAAAATAAAAGAACGCACCTCGAAAGGTGCGTTCTTTATGATAAATCAGACGTCAGTTTTAGCTTTTAATCTGGCTTATTTTTTGTCTTCGTCTACTTCAGTAAACTCAGCATCGACGACGTCGTCATCAGCTTGGTTGCTGTTGCCAGCATTGTCCGCACCTTGTTGGAACTGGTTTGGATCCATACCTTCTGCGCCTGCACCACTATCTGCATAAATCTTTTGGCTAACTGGCAAGAAGGCATTGTCTAACGCTTCAAGCTTGGCTTTGATTTCGTCATGATCGTCTTCTTTAGCAGCTGCTTCAAGCTCAGAGATAGCCGTTTCTACTGTTGATTTTTCATCTTCAGTCACCTTGTCTTCGGCGTCTTTCAGTGCTTTTTGTACCGCATGGATACGACCATCTGCTTCGTTACGAACTTGTGCTAAGTTAGCGAATTTCTCGTCTTCAGCAGCGTTCGCTTCGGCATCACGCACCATTTGTTCGACTTCTTCGTCCGACAAACCAGAATCCGCTTTAATCTGGATACTTTGTGCTTTACCAGTACCTTTATCTTTCGCTGAGATATTCATGATACCGTCAGCGTTGATGTCAAAAGTCACTTCGATTTGTGGTAGACCACGTGGTGCTGGTGGAATATCGGTCAAGTCAAAACGGCCGAGCTGTTTATTTTGGTTAGCGATTTTACGCTCACCTTGATAAACCTGAATGGTGACTGCTGGTTGGTTGTCTTCTGCCGTTGAGAATACCTGTGATTTCTTAGTCGGAATCATGGTGTTTTTCTCAATGATTGGCGTCATAACACCGCCCATTGTTTCGATACCTAGCGTCAATGGCGTTACGTCTAGCAATAGGACGTCAGTTTTGTCACCAGACAATACCGCACCTTGAATCGCAGCACCAGCGGCAACTGCTTCGTCAGGGTTAACGTCTTTACGTGGCTCTTGACCGAAGAACTCTTGTACTTTTTGCTGTACCAGAGGCATACGAGTCTGACCACCTACCAAGATAACGTCATCGACATCGCCGATTTTTAGACCAGCATCTTCTAGAGCTGTTTTACAAGGACCCATGGTACGTTGTACCAATTCTTCCGTTAAGCTCTCAAGTTTTGAGCGGCTGATAGTCACAACCAAATGCTTAGGACCACTGCTATCGGCAGTGATATATGGCAAGTTCACTTCCGTGCTTTGAGCACTTGATAGCTCAATTTTCGCTTTTTCTGCCGCTTCTTTGAGACGCTGCATCGCAAGAGAGTCACCTTTTAGGTTGACGTCTTGGTCTTTTTTGAATTCGGCTACTAAAAAGTCAATTAGCGCTGAGTCAAAGTCTTCACCACCAAGGAATGTATCACCGTTGGTTGCTAGTACTTCAAATTGCTGTTCACCATCGACGTCAGCGATTTCAATGATTGATACGTCAAAAGTACCACCACCCAAGTCATATACAGCAACGGTGCTATCGCCTTGCTTTTTATCCATACCATAAGCAAGTGCGGCAGCGGTTGGCTCGTTAATAATACGTTTTACATCAAGACCCGCAATTTTACCGGCGTCTTTGGTTGCTTGACGCTGTGAGTCATTAAAGTAAGCTGGGACAGTAACAACAGCTTCAGTAACGGCTTCACCAAGATAGTCTTCGGCTGTTTTTTTCATTTTTTTCAAGATTTCAGCAGAAACCTGTGGTGGCGCTAATTTTTTACCGTTGATTTCTACCCACGCATCACCGTTATCAGCTTTGGCGATTTTATAAGGCACCATACCGATGTCTTTTTGCACGACTTTATCATCAAAACGACGACCAATCAGACGCTTAATGGCAAATAGGGTGTTGTTTGGGTTGGTGACCGCTTGACGCTTGGCTGACTGACCAACAAGGATCTCGTCATCTTTATAAGCGACAATCGATGGCGTGGTACGTGTACCTTCAGCGTTTTCGATGATTTTAACTTTATCACCTTCCATCACTGCCACACATGAGTTAGTTGTACCTAAATCAATACCAATTACTTTACCCATAATTAATTGCTCCTAATTTATTTTTAAATAAAAATATCTATATCATCAGACCCTAGATTATGAAAACTATCGACATCTAGTCGGTCACTTGTTGCTTTATATCGGTTTAAGGCTTCGTTTTTTCAAGTCAATCCACAGCTAAATATTGCCTTTTGTGTGATTTTTTGTGTAAAACCCCATTAATAATAGGGTTTAGTACAATTAAAGACTTATTTTTTAAATACTAATACCTTAAATCTTCTATATTTGATTGCTACTGGCCAACGCGTACCATCGCTGGGCGCAACAGACGACCGTTTAAGCTATAGCCTTTTTGCAAGACCGTACCTACCGTATCGGCTGGCGCATCGGCATCGATACCGACCGCTTCATGCAAATCAGCGTTAAATTTCTCGCCTTGTGGCTCGACGACTTCAACGCCATTTTTATTCAACACGTCTAACAACGCTTTATGAGTCAATCTTACCCCTTCGGTAACAGGGTCATCTGCATGGGCGTTTTCGATAGCGCGCTCTAAATTATCGACCACCTCTAACAGCTCTTTGGCGAATTTTTGCAGGGCAAATCTTTTGCTTTTATCGGCTTCTTGTTCCATGCGTTTTTGCGCGTTATACGCTTCGGCATTGGCGCGAGCGGTGCCTTCTTTAGCTTGCTTGACTTCGCCTTCTAGCTCAGCGATGCGCGCTTTAAACGTATCTAAATCGATATCGTTTGCAATCGTGCTCTCTGCACCTGAATTATTTTGTGGATCAAATTCTTGCAAGGTTTCATTTAAAATACTGTCGTCGTGTTCGACATTATCGTGCGAAACGTTGTCGTGTGAGACGTTGTCGTGTGGCATATTTTGCTCATTAGATTCGTGGTTATTATTCTGCTCGCTCATGATAGCTCCTTAATAGGGATATAATTATTAATGGGGTTGTTAACATAATAATAATGGATTGAAAAACGCAATAAAGCGGCTACTGACTAGCCAAACTGTGTTTTTCTCCATTGCTTACTTAATAGGTTTATCGGCTTTTAACAATCATCTAGCCGTTATCACTCACTTTTTTATCACTCACGGATTTTTAGCAATCGCTTATTTAACCTCTTCTGATAGCTGCTTGATAAAGGTGATGAGGGCAAATTTCAAGCCTAATCTGAGGAATTTTTCTCGATATTCATTAATGTCGGGATAATACCTACCAACTATGCCCTAAAATAACCGCATTGCCTTTACGCTTATCGTCAATAAGTGGTTAATTTCGCTAACAAAACCAACAAAATACCGTCAGTTATTCCAAATAAATTACTATTCACTCCTAAACCATTACCAAAGAATACTCAACTTTATTTCCACTTATCATATGATGGCTGCAAATATTATCTATCATTTATAGGAGGTGTTATGCCTAATTCAACAGTATTATCAATCAACACCTTACTTAATAAAGCAGTGAGGTCACTTAACCTGACCGCTTTGGCTCAAGAAAAGCCTGAAAGTGCACGTGATAGCTCTTTAAACAATCATAAACCAGAAAACTTACCGACTTTGCCAATAAAGAATGCAGAGATTGTAACCAGCGCTGATGATAAGCCATTATCCATCAAAGATAAGGTGCTTTATCATAACCTAATGACCAGCTATCAGCCGCACCTACTGCATTACGCTATGAAAGGCATCGGCTGCTTACCAGAGTCAGTATTAGAAAGCTTGGTCGGCTATTTGGATGGACCGACCGCTAAGCAATACGAACACGTTGATGCCCATTTACGTTTAATCCTTGCAGTCAATAGCAAGCTTAAAACCCCATTACACCTTGTAGACATGGTCGAATTGCGCAAACGCTTTGCGACCGACGTCGTTGCGATGCAAGCGCCAAACGTTTGGCAGCAGCCAAGCTCTACCTTATTTAATAGTATTAAACCTTTTGTCAAAAAAGATAGCCCTACCGTAGAGTGGGCAGACAAAACCATTGCCAATGCTGATGATGGTGACATGACCATGCGTTGCTATCAAAAACAAGTAAGTGCAACAGGCTTTAGCTTTAAAAAGAAACCGAAACGCAATCCTGATGAAACTGTGATGCTGTTTTTTCATGGTGGCGGATTTTGTATCGGTGATGTCGACACCCATCATGAATTCTGTCATGCCGTCTGTGATCAAACGGGCTGGCCAGTGGTCAGTGTTGATTATCGTCTAGCACCTGAATATCCTGCACCGACAGCGTTACAAGATTGTATTGCTGCTTATGGATGGTTGGCTGAAAATTGCCAAGCATTTGGCGCTTTGCCTTCGCGTATTGTACTGGCAGGTGATAGTGCGGGCGGCGGGTTATCAACCATGGTTGCTCAACAAGTCATCACCCCAACGGCAGAAGCATGGCAAGATTTGGGCATTAGTGGTCAAAAAACTTTTGAGATATTGCAGCGCGTGCCATCGCCAATGGCGCAAATGCCTCTGTATCCTGTGACGGATGTTGAAAATGATTATCCTAGCTGGGAATTATATGGCGAGGGTTTACTATTAGATCATGCCGATGTGGCGGTATTCGACGCCGCGTGTTTGGAAAACAGCCCGTTACCACGCCAGCATATCTTGACCTCACCTATGCTTGGCGACAATAGCCATATCTGCCCTACTTATATTGTCGCGGCCGAATTAGATGTTTTGCGTGATGAAGCTTTTGCTTATGCTAAGCAGTTAGAAAGCCATGGTGTTGCGGTCGAAACCTATACTGTTTATGGCGCACCGCATGGATTTATCCATTTTATGAGCGTCCATCAAGGGCTTGGACAAGAGACGCGTCATATTATTAATGGTTTTGCTAGCTTTGTACGTGAGGTCATCAGCACCCAAGAGTTAGTGGCTGCGTGAATAGCTGAATAATGGCTGTGGGTTACGGGCTAAATACGGGTAGCTATTAAAACAAGCTAAAAGCTAGCATTAACTGACAATTGGAAAAAGATAGATAAAAAGCACGGATAACCATAACGGCTAGTTACTATTAATCAGTTACTATGAATCAGCTACTACGAATCAGCTTGACCTGTCAAAGTAATTAGCCAAATCTCAGAACGCGTACCCAATCTAAATGGCACCGCGCCGATACCATAACCTGAAGTCACCAAAAACTGCGTGCCTTCTAGTTGTTTGGCGCCATAAACTAGTGGCGTGAACCATTTTAGCAATGTCGTTAAAGGAAATATCTGCCCACCATGGGTATGCCCTGATAAATGTAAATCAATGGGCAAACCTTTGATTTTTGCTAAATCGGCAGGGCTATGCTCTAAAAACATCACCGGTTTATCCGCCCTCACTTCACTAAGTAACTCTGTGGCGGCAGGGCGTGCAGGATCGGTTTCATCTGAACGCCCTATCAGCAACACTGAGTCATCCAACCAGACACTTTTATTATCAATCACCTGAATACCTGCCCGCTCGACTGCTTTAGAAATAGCAACTTGATTACCTGAATAATCGTGATTACCTAAAGTAGCATAGACACCGAGCGGCGCTCTTAGTTTTGATAAATGCTCATGCATATTGGTATTGTCATAAGCGTCAGTGGAATCGTTCATGACATCGCCCGCGATAACCACCACATCTGGACTTTGGGCATCTATCAGCTTCACCATCTTATCTATCTGCCGATTGCCAAACCATCTACCTAAATGAGTATCAGACACCAAAGCTATCTGCATTGGCTTATTGAGTGGCTTATCTGTCGTTACTTTCAGATGATGTACGACAGGCGAATAAGCATTAAATACTGCTAAACCTACAAGACTAGCATAAACCACAGCAGCAACGGCTCTCATGAGCTTTGGATGATATTTTTTCTTCAGGATATAGACATAAACTAGGGTAATGACAGCGGTTATTAAGCCTGCATAGAACATAAAGCCTTGTAAAATACTGACAACCAAGTAGACATGGAAGCGCTCGTGCCAAAACTCACTCAGTCCGTAGATAAGAAAAGCATTATTAATGACAAAAACGCTTAAGACTAGGCCAATTTTAGCCAAGCGCTGTTTTGGTTTGATGAACCAGTACAATATCCCGCTACTCATCATCGCGAGCAGCTGGGTAAGGATGATAAAAAGCCACATAATAAAATTGAATCAGACGAAGACCGGCTTATAGTACGCCAATATTCTTACCTGTTATAGACAGCATCATTTTTTATTGAAACTGTATAAAGGTTTTAAAAGAAATCACAGTTATACAAAACGTTTTTCGAAAAGTCAGCTTATTTTAAGGCGCATATTGTTTCACATGAAACAATGCCTTATATCATTTGATACGTCTTATACTTAAGAGATAATTTTTTCGCTACTCACTTTTTATAGTTGCTGCTTATACTTTCTGCTCTAACGCTTGCTTAAGGGTTAGCTGTTTGAATTTAAAATCTGCATTGAGTAGCGCTTGTGGCAATACTTTTTGCCCATCAATCAGCAAGGTCGACATCTCACCAAACATCAACTTTAATAAAAGTTTTGGTAAATTAAAAAACGTCGGACGATGCAGCCACGCGCCAAGCGTCTTGGTAAAAGTACGATTGGTCACAGGGTTAGGCGCGGTTAAATTATAGACCACGGCTGGCGTATCACTTGCTGTGTTTAAAGTATTGCCGGTATTATTTAACTGAACTTGCTGCTGAACAGTAAGATGCTGCTCAATGATAAAAATAACTGCCCTTACCCAATCTTCACGGCTAATCCAACTCATGATTTGCTTACCATCAGCCAATTGACCGCCAACGCCCATCTTAAAGGGTGTTAATAACTTACTAACCATGCCGCCCTCAGGATGGATAACGACACCGGTGCGCACGATAACAACAGGAACGCCATAATCGGTAGCTTTCAATGCCAACTGTTCCCAATCGTCACATAGTTTATGCGAAAAATCAGTGTTAAAGTCACTGCCCTCAATTAAAGGCTTATCACCTTGAGCGCCATACCAGCCAATCGCTGAACCGCTAACCAACAGCTTAGGTTTAGTGCTACTACGCGCTATAAAAGCAAGTAACGCTTCGGTAGGCTGTACACGGCTGGCAAGCAGTTGCTCTTTACGTGCATCGCTCCAACGCTTATCCGCAATCCCTGCGCCCGCTAGATTTAAAATGACATCAAAGCTCTGGTTAGATTTCGTCAGCTCATCATAAGTCATCATCTTAATATCGACAGGATGTGGCTGATTACTATCACGGGTCAGCCACGTAATATGCACTTCCTTATTCTCACTTCGATAGCGCTTGATAAAGGCTTCACTGAACGCGCTACCTAAGAATCCTGAGCCACCACTGATTAGAATATTCATGCCCTACTCCCTGTATTTTTTGCTTATCATTCAATTAAAATTAATCCTTTGTAACTATCCTCTTCCTTTTCGGATGTTATATCAAAACCACTTTTACATACTTTTGGTAAAGCCATACAGCTGGCGATAGTAGCATTCACAGCGCCGAACAGACCTACGATAAACATAAAAGCGAACGAAACTCCCATTTCCATCCATGAATTTATGCCTAAATAGATGACAATTGAGCCCATGTAAAATTCGGATGTCATAAATCCAATTAAAAAAGATGTACGTATACTTTTCTAAATATCAATAAAACGCACAGCTCTACAATTAGCCCACCAATAACACTACCAATCCCTGCAAATAAGATAATGACTTGTAAATAAGGATAAGCATCAACCTTATCATTCATTTTCATTATATTTATCCTATAAAAGTTAATGATTAACTTAGTATAAATATGGCTACGGTAGTGGGTGGTGAATTCATTATGAATAATTGATAGATAATTAATTATCTCAGTTTTATATAGCCTGCCTATTATGCAAAACGCTTACGAATAGGACACCCGTTCTTATCGTTGCTATGGTGATAATTATCTTTTAGTTTGTTCCATCTATTATTTATAAAGTTCATAACAGCAGATATATTGGGCAATACATGCTGCTTGGTTAGGTGTGGCGCTACTGCATCTAAACGCTTGGCTAGCTCAGGTAAATGATTGGATGGCACAGCAGGAAATAGATGATGCTCTACGTGATAGAGTAAGTTAAAAGTCAATATATTGACCAATGGGTTACGCTCAGTGCGGGCTATCGTTTCATCACAATCATGATGCACACCCCAAACAGCAATGATTCCAACACTAGCATTCGCCAACATCATGGTCAGTAGGTGATACATCAACACTTGCGCTAACATAGCAAGAGTTGGGATAGTAAGCGCGGTCAATACAAGGGCAACTAAGACGGCTAAAGTAATTAAGCCAAACTCTAACCAAGCCAAGTTTTGATTGCGACGGCTGCTTAGACGCAATCCTTGACGATAGATATTGAGCCGATAGGTTATGCCGCCTAACATCGCTTGCCACCATGACACTTTTGCCAAACTGCCCTCAATATCACTATCGCCTAGAGGGTCACGATGATGCGCCATATGAGTAGCTCGAATGCTATGCAAGCTGGTCATCAATAGCACACTAAGCAACAGCAATATGGCGGTAGTCGTACGTTTACCCGTACCTAAGCTATGATGATAGCCATCGTGAGCTTGGCGAAAGGCCGCAGCAAAAAATAGATACGACGCGACGCACGCCATTACATACCAAGATTGACTAGCAAACCACCACGACAGCAATAAAAACGGATAAGGCAAAATGAGGTTGTAAGCAATTTGGCCGCGAGTCAGTTGGCGTAAGTCTTGCCACTCTACTGAGCTAACAGCATTTTTGATCGATTGCTCTTTATTACTATGTGTTTTATTTGCTTTCATTTCACACATCCATTTGTCATTACTGCTAATAAAGGGGGTTTATATAAACCTTACATACTTACATTAATTTCTGTCAAAACAGAAATATATACTGAAAAATTTTTATTTTTACATAGTTAGATTACCCTAGAACCTTTTTTATACTCGCGCCTAGTTTCAAAACTTTTTTAAGGGCGTTAGTCGGTAGTCTAAGCATCTCAGATGACCAAGTGGTGACTGTATCAACGAACTCTTGGGTATCACGAATACGTGCTTTTACTGCGCTATTTTCATGTTCAAACTCAGGACTATCCATCAGTTCTTGTAAAAACTGTACTGTTGGATCCAGCTCACGCTTTTGGCGTTCAACTACAATGATACGTGCGAGCTCCCAAACATCTGTATTGGTCGTAAAATGATCACGCCTGTCGCCCAATATCGAAACCTTTTGTACCAATCCCCAATTTTGTAATTCTCTAATACTGTTTGAGACATTAGAGCGAGCAACACCAAGGGTTTCGGTAATTTCTTCAGCATCTAACGGCTTACCGATGATATATAACAATGCATGAATTTGTGACATGGTACGATTAACGCCCCATTGCGAACCCATTTCGCCCCAATGTAAGATAAACTTTTCGGTCACAGGATTTAGTTTCATGATTGATATCTACTCACTATTTTCTATAATTTATAACTACCTTCTTGACTCATAGTGCGCTATTCTTTTATTTCTGTCAATAGTGAAACTAAGTAGTAATACTGTCTGTTTGAATGATTGCTACCCCCTAACGAACGATTAGACCTGTGGTGGCATCACGGATTTGGCTCGGTAACGTATAACCTAACGTTTCAGTCTGTAAGTAGCTTATTTGCTCGCCGAAATAAGCATAGGCTTCATCAAAGGTACTGGCAGGCTGATGACCAGACGGGTTGCAACTTGTGGAAACCAATAACCCAAATGGGTTATCAGCACTAACCATCTGCTGGCACAACTGACGAATAGTAGGATGGGCGATAACTCTAACCGCGACAGTCTGATGTTGGCCCGTTATCCAAGAAGGAATGGTTGTGGTAAGTGTGCTCGGAATGGGCAATAACCATGTATGGGCTTGCTTGCATTGTAGCGCTATATTGTCACTATCTGCCTGCCAACTCTTGATGATTTGCTGGCGCTGACGATCTTTTAAAGCGTCTAATAAAGGCGCTAAACGCTCTGCACTATCGGTAATGACAATCATACCTTTAGCTTGTGGACGCTGTTTGATATTCAAAATGCGCTGAACTGCCGCTTCATCATAAGCATCACAGCCAATACCCCAAACGCTTTCCGTTGGATAAGCAAGTAACTCGCCTTCTTTTAGCCACTGAGCAGCTTGAACGACAGAATGAGTAATAAATGACAGGGATTCTTTCATGGTTTAAACGCTTCGAGAGGATAGAGATTTAAGCATTTATAATAACACAGGACACGGAAAGACTCGAAAAGTAGCGTTTAAAACTGCCAAAATCTTTTCGGCTAAAGACTCAAAAACTAGCAAATAGAGGAGCTTAACAGTAAAGAAAACATAACTCTAAACCCGCAAATAACGCCCACCTTGCACACTGATAACCCCTAACAATTCAAGCTCCATGAGTTGCCCAATCAATTGCGGTGGTGTCAGATTAGTAGTGATTAATAATGCATCCAAATCTTGTCCATGCCAGTCAAGCTGCTCATAAACCTGCGTTAAATTCTCGGGAATAACGATAGCATTGGAAGAAGATTTGAGACTAGACTGCGGCGACTGACCAATAGTGGTGGTAGAGATGTTGTCTGTATTTATAGAATGAGAGCTTTGACTAAGATTTGCTTGCTCAATATTAAGTTCTGCGTTATCCGATGAATTGTAGTTATGGCTTTGATAGCCTAATTGACTGTTAATATCTTCGAGTACTTGCTGCGGATGATAAATTAAGGTTGCGCCTTCACGTATTAAATGATGACAGCCTTCGGCATTACTATTGTCGATATGACTTGGAATCGCAAAGACTTGCTTGCCTTGCTCAGAGGTTAGGCGCGCAGTAATGAGCGAACCACTTTGAATCGTCGCTTCAGTGACAATTGTCGCGAGGCTGAGTCCTGCAACTAAGCGATTGCGGCGCGGAAAGGTATGCTTATGTGGCTGCGTATGCGGTAGCAGCTCGCTGATAATACAGCCACCTTGCTCGATAATCTGGCTAAATAATTTATCATGATGATTGGGATAATTGACATCAATCCCTGTACCCATCACGCCGACCGTACGACCTTGATATTCTGTATCAACTTGAGCCAAAGCACCCAGATGTGCACGCTTATCGACGCCCATAGCAAGGCCGCTAGTGATAATATAACCGGCTTGCGCTAAATATTGCGCCATATCAAAGGTGATTTTTTGGGCATGAGTGGTAGGTTTGCGGCTCCCAACGATGGCGATTTGCGCTTGTTGCAAGCGTGCTTTATCGCCACGATAAAACAATAAAGGCGGTGGGTCATAGATATCTAATAACTGCGGAGGATAATCGGACTGATCGGCAAATAGCAGACCGTATTTGTTATCTAGCAATGCCTGTTGGATGGCATCGATAGTGGCTTGCGTTTGCTGTGGCTGTTCGTGACGCTTAAGATGCGTACTATGAATGCCAAGCTGCCGCCATGCCTCTACTTTGGCACACCAAGCAAGCTCGGCATTACCAAAATAAGTAACTAGCTTATGATAAGCCGATAACGACGCATTGACCTCAGTCCACAGCGCCAATACTGCGCGCTGCTCATCGGATAAAAGAGAGGAGACTGCGGTCATAAGCGCTTAACTCATAGTAACTGACGGGGATAATGACTCAATAGACGCTCAAGTCAATTATAAGTAAGGCGGTGGTAAGAGCTGATCACCGACGTTGAGCGGTAGCTCAGAGTCAAGCACATACGCATAACTGATATTATCAAAGGTATTAAACACCATGACCATGCCACTAGGCTCGCTTGGCAAACGTACCGGGGTATCGTTGTCCTTGATATCGCGTATGACCGCGCCTTTTTGATAAACGGTCAACACATCACCAGGTTTAGCGCCGTGCGTGCTACCTAGATTGATAGCAACCACACTGCCTTTAGCAGCTGAGCTGATAGAGTCCATGACGCGGACAATCATACCGCCACGGTTGACGGTGGCAGGCGTTGGATAAAATACCGGCGGGATAGAATTGTTTAATTCTACAAAAACGCGATCGCCTTCACGGACTTCTTTGCCATAACTGTCAATCAGCTGCAAGCTAGTCACACCATTGGTCTCTGTAGACGTGACCAAACCGGTAGCAACTTGGGTGACTTCTAAACCGATGATTTTTTGCGTTTTAGGCTCGACATACTTCTCGCCTTCACGGTAAATGCCATAACGCTGTCCAACGATAAGTGGTACGCCTTTAGCATAGACTTTATCGCCGCTTGCTGTAATTAAATTGCCTTTTTTAGAAGCTAAAATATAGGGCGTGGTATTAAAATCTGCTGGATTAACAATGATGGTCTTATCGAGCCAATGCTGAATCGCAGACCATGGAATAGGCGGAATACTATTAGCGGTCGAAGTGACCGAAACTGTGCTAGACACTACATTACCCGTCAACTGCTTTTCAACGCCCGCACAGCCCTCGCCTGTATCAACGCCAATTAAAGTCTTACCTTGTATCACACATAAAATAAGAATGTCATTAGGATAAATAAGGTTGGGATTTTTGATTTGCTTATTGGTCGCCCAAATCTCTTTCCAGCGCCATGGACTGTCTAAATAACGCCCTGAGATATCCCACAACGTATCGCCTTTTTTGACGATATAGCGATTAGGGGCATCCGCTTTAATGGTCGGCGGTGGATTATTAGCGTGGGCAGTGGTCATCAGCATTGCACCACTAAATGTCGTCACCAATAGTGCTTTTGCTATATTTTTTAAGCTCATCTTCATTGTTATATCCACAATATGTAGCGCTATTAGCGTCGAATCTGGTCTACTTAAGTCTATTACTTAGGTTTAAAACCTCATTCTAGTCATTAAACAATGACCAGAAAGTAAAAACATAAAAGGCTTAAGTATCACCATCATAAAGCTTCTAGAGCAGCTGTTCAGTGTTGTCGACTGATATGATTGACGGGTTTGATTGCTAAAAAAGCGCCGAGCATGATGATGACTCGCCGACGCTGTTTCTAATATTACAATTATATCTACCATAACACAATCATAAACACTTTATTACAATAGCGTAACCTTTAATTGGATATTAATTTCAATGAATACTTTATATAAATAAGCTGACTACGCAAGATTTGGCGTCACGTGCTGACGGATTTGCTCAGCGACCAGCTCAGCCTTGTTATCTAGCACCACCACATGCTGCGGTAAGTCCTCTAAGCCTTCGGTATGAGCAGGGCGAGCAATCTCTATTGGACCAATAGCTTCGACAATCGTATCGGCAAACTTAACCGGTAATGCCGTTTCGGCACAAACTATCACTTCACCTTCGCGCTGTAATTCTTTAGCAACTTTAATACCGTCGGCAGTGTGCGGATCGACTAGCTCACCATGCTGCTCATAAAGTGCCTTAATAGTTTGCAAGCGGTCGCTATGCGTCGATTTACCTGCAGCAAAGCCATAACGCGTATTGACCGCCTCCATCAAGTCAGACAAATCAAAACCTTGACCGGATTTCACCCCTTCAAATAACTCGCTGACACGGGCGCTGTCTTTGTCGAGTAGTAGATAGACAAAGCGCTCAAAGTTAGAGGCTTTAGAGATATCCATTGATGGGCTGGACGTTACGTAAGTTTTATCGGTCGGACGCGGCTGATAAGCGCCTTGATTAAAGAAGTCGTTGAGTACGTCGTTTTCATTGGTCGCGACGATTAAACGGTCAACTGGCAGTCCCATTTCGCGAGCGATATGACCGGCGCAAATATTACCAAAGTTGCCTGATGGGACGCTAAAGCTGACTTTTTCATCATTGTTAGCAGTCACGGCAAAATAGGCTTTAAAGTAATAAACGATTTGCGCAAGGATACGACCCCAGTTAATAGAGTTAACCGTACCGAGGTTATAAGCCGCTTTAAATTTGGCATCTTGTTGCAGCGCTTTGACAATATCTTGGCAATCATCAAACATACCATCGATGGCGATATTATGGATATTATCATCGGTCAGACTATACATTTGCGCACGCTGGAATTCGCTCATTTTGCCGTGCGGTGACAGCATAAAGACTTCGATATTGTCTTTACCACGTAGGGCATATTCTGCCGCGCTGCCCGTGTCGCCACTGGTCGCACCAATAATAGTAATACGCGCGTCTTTTCTTTTCAGCACGTATTCAAAGGCATTGCCCAAGAACTGCATGGCAACGTCTTTAAATGCCAATGTCGGACCGTTCGATAATCCTAAAATATATAAGTCATCTTCAAGCTTACGGACAGGGACAATCTCATCAGAACCAAATATCTCAGCGGTATAAGTACGCTCGATGATATCTTGCAAATCAGCCGTAGGAATATCAGTGGCAAAGCACTGCATAATCGCCATGGCAAGCTGTGGATAGCTGAGCGTACGCCACTCATCAAGGGTCGTGCTATCAATGTTTGGATAGTGCTCAGGCAGCATCAAACCGCCATCTGGCGCAAGACCCATCAATAGTACATCACTAAAATCCATTGGCGCTGTCTGACCACGGGTACTGATATATTTCATTAGATTGTCCTGTCTATAATGAGGTTATTCAATATTTAAAACGGTTTATTCAGCAGTTTTATGCGATTGTCTTATGAAGCAATGCATAATAGAAACCATCACCACTCTCGCTATCAATCGGCAAGCACTGACGCCCGATTGCTTGCGTGATGCCCCAACTGCAGTCTTCGGTAAATTCAATCGCTACCGCATCATTATGATGACTGATAAAATCCTGCATTTGCTCGACGTTTTCTTGCTTTAAGATAGAGCAGGTCACATACAATAGATAACCACCCGCTTTCAATTGTGGCCATAAATTATGCAAAATATCGGCTTGTAATAATGCGGTTTGCTCAACGTCTTCTTCGGTACGCAAAATACTGATATCAGGATGACGGCGAATCACGCCTGTCGCGGTACAAGGAGAATCGAGTAATATTGCATCAAATACCGGCTCATTGGTAGCCGCTTTTTTATTTTTCCCATGCTGCCATCTGGTGGCATCAGCACAGACGATATTCAGTGCGACACTTTTCTCTGCTTGCTGTAAATCGTGCTGACTTAAATTTAAGCGCTGTAAGTTCTCACGAATACGCTCAATACGCGGCGCTTCATTATCGATAGCCGTTACCTTAATATCAGCAGTCACAGGCGTCGATTTAGCATCGTCTTGTTTCACGTGAAACAACGATGATTCGTCATTAGCGCTTATGAGCTCTAACCAGTGAGCCAATTTACCACCAGGTGCAGCGCAAGCATCTAAGATATGCAGCTCATTATTATTGGCTTCTGAATCAATGTCTGTATTAGATTTATCAGTGCTTATTTTAGCCATTAACGCTTTATTAATAATCGGCGCAGCAAGTTGAGCATGCATGTCTTGTACGCTGGCAACTCCTAAAGCAAAATCAGGCAAAGCGTTCACGGCTGTGCTTTGATGTAGCCGGAGACCTTTTGTGGATAGCGTTGTTGCTATAGCTGTATTTGATGAGTTAGGTAAATTAAAACCACTCGTTAGCTCAACGATGTCTGCATCAATTTCTGCCCCATCAAGTGCTTGCTGATAATCCTCTACTGAGCTAACCGCTGAGTTTACGCGTAAAAACATCGGTGCCGCTTGGCGCAAACCTTGGGTCAGCTCATCATACTGCTCGCTCCAGTCTTGCTTAAGCTGATAGGCGAGCCAATTCGGTAGGCTATGCTTTTTATCGCACTTCTTACGGAACTTACTAGGATTCTTAGCCACTTTACGCAAGATAGCATTGATTAAACCTGTTGCATGGGCAAAATCAATCTCTTTTGCCGCTTCAACCGTTTCGTGAATTGCCGCATGGTCAGCGACTTCCAAATACAGCAACTGCACTAAGCCCACTTGAATGGTGGTTCGAACTTCAACTTCATCGATAGGGTTGTCAGCTAAGGTATCGAGCAAACGCGCCAGTGCATGCCACTGACGTAATGTCGTTAGTAGTAGCGCATGGGCAAAACCTTTATCGCCGTCATGTAGACTGTTGAGTAACGGATCAAGGACGCTGGCAAGCGACTGACCGTTTTGAATGGCCAGTAAAGTGCGAATGACCCGTACACGTACGCTACCATTCATAATCAGGTTGCTTGATGGTTTGAGCTTATTGTTTCTTGGCGCAGTGTTGGTTTGTCTCATTAAATTGGATTTCCTTGACGTCTGGTCGATCGCGTCTGATAAAAGTTGGATTATTTGGTATTAAATTACCGATATTAAAATATACAGATTTAATTTAGCGTAGGTTATTTCGAATCGGTCGTAAACTGGTCGCCATCATTTAACTGATTACCATGGCAAATTTGCTCAGCAGTCATCGGCTTGCCACCAGCGAACTGCAAGTTAGTGATAGCCAAAGTCGTGGCTGATTCTTCATTGCTTTTTTGTTTGGTCTCATCTTCTTTGCCACAAGCGACCAGTATCGCTTTGCGGCCGACGCTGATGACAGTGCCAGCAGGCTCATTGGTTTGCTGTGATGGGTTCACAGGTAAGCTGGCTAAAATTTTAACCCGCTGCCCTGCTAAAAAAGTGTAAGCACCTGGCCATGGCGTCAGCCCACGAATTTGTCGCTCAATCTCAGTAGCGGATTGCGTCCAGTCGATTTCGCCTTCGGTTTTGACCAATTTTTCAGCATAATTGGCTTGGCTGTCATCTTGGGCTACTGCTTGCGCTTGATAATGCGCCAAGTCTTTTAATACCGTCTTAATTGCCGCAGCGCCAAGCTCAGCCATTTTATCATGTAGGCTCGCAGCCGTATCATTGGCTTCAATAGGCGCGCTGACCTTGTGGAGCATATCACCGGTATCAAGCCCCTTATCCATCTGCATAATAGTAATGCCGGTCTCAGCATCGCCAGCCAGTAATGCACGGTGAATAGGCGCCGCACCGCGCCAACGTGGCAACAGCGAAGCATGGATATTTAGACAACCATAAGTAGGCGTGGTCAATACGCCAATTGGTAAAATCAGACCATAAGCCGCGACAATCATCACATCAGGCTGATAAGTACGTAAATTCTCACGTGCTGCCATACCTTCTGTGCTAGATTTTTTAAAGGTAACTGGTTGCTCAACCGCAATACCATGCGCCAATGCCACTTGCTTGACGGCAGAGGCTGATAACTTTTGCCCGCGCCCTGCTTTGCGATCAGGCTGGGTATAAACCGCAACGATATCTATATTCAATGCGTCTTGCTGCTTGATAAGCGCCTCAAGGCTGACAGCAGCAAACTCCGGTGTACCGGCAAATATCACTCTTAAAGGGCTGGCGGCACTCTGCGCCCCAGTGATAAAAGTTTGCTTAGGTTGATTGGCGTCAATAGATATATCAGATTGTGCAGCAAGTGTGGTCATAGTCAGGCATTATTTATGGTTAATTTGCCTATTATAGGTGAGTTTGTGGTGTTGTGCCATGATTGTAATAGCAGCCATCCAGCGCTATTAATGGTGCTATTTATCTCTATAATAGTAAGCAGGCTCAGCTACTTATTCATCAAATAAGTCATAGCAAGCAAATCTGTCAGATTTATCATTATTTTACGATGCGCCATCACACCGACTTACGGTCGATTTAGGGTCATGCTTTTATGCAACAGTTCCAGTCTCTACAACGCTTGCTGATTTTTTATACGCTGACATTATTGGCGATGTTGTCAGTGTATTACTTCACCATGTTTTATGAGATAAGGCAGGATAATAAGCAAGACAGCATAGAGAGCTTTTATGCATTGCAGTATGAGATTTCTGAGCTTGCCAACCCTGACAATACTGACATTAAAAAGGTTTTAAAAAAACCGTTTCTAAAAGACATCAGCTATCAGCTTATTTTTATGATGCCATCTGGACAGACTTATATTCATCGTCATACCCGTCCTAATGAGAGTGAGTTTAGGGGTATTACCTTTCCCAAGGTCATCGCTTCACTGCCTTCTAGTAGCAATCATTATAGTGCCTCTACGGTAAACAATAATGCCTTAATCGGCACCATTGAGCTTGAAAGTGGTCATAAGATTTATACCATCCTGCGTCATAAGCCGCTCGATATCAATTGGATATCGTATCGCTATTGGCTGCCTTTAATGATAGCCATCATGTTTTTTACCATGGCATTACTCTATACGCTCAAACGCCGTGCCAACTGGGAACAGCTCCTCGTTTATACCGATGAGTTAAGCAGCCATGCCAAAGATGCCTACGTCACGCCGCCGTTTATTGAAAAGAAAACCACGGCTGAGTTTTTGCGCTTAGGGCACGCACTTAGCCGTATCAGTTATCAGCTGCATAATAATCACCGACGCATTACCACCCTAAAACATCGTCTCGAGCGTTTGGTTGATCATGCGCCGCTGCCCATGCTGATGATTATGAGACATGGTCAAATCAGCTTTTTTAATCAGCGTTTTGAGCAAGTATTTGCAACGCCCTTTCAAAGCGATAGCAATTATCAATTGACGGATTTTGTCTTTGCAGAAGACGAAACAACTCAGGCACTATTATATAAACTGGTAGAGCTACGTGTCACTCGTACCTTATTGGTGTATGGATTACATAATAAAAAAGCCTATCAGTTGCATATTACCCCGTGGTTTGGTGAGCACGGGCAAGTACATGGCTTTACGGTACTGCTGAATAATATCAATGAGATGGTCAATCAAAGTGTGGACTTACAACAACGAAACCAGCAGCTACAACGCCAACTTGATGAGTTTAATACCCTTAAATCGACGATGGGTCATGATTTACGCCTGCCGTTAGAGGCGATGATTGACACCTTAGAGCCGATTGACCCTAGCACCTTAACCGCTAAACAAAATAAAACTGTCACAACTTTAATTCAAACCAGTCATTCTATGCTTACCATGCTTAATGACATGCTAGATATCGGTGAGATAGAGGTGCGGAAAACCCGCCTAAATATTGAGGCGGTTGACCTGTATAAACTTGGGCAAGAAGTCAGTCAATCAGTCGTAGAAAGGACGAAAAACCAAGGGCTAGAGCTCCTTTACTTTTTTACACCGGACAGCCCACGTTGTATCGATACTGACCATAAACGCCTGCAACAAATATTACGAAATTTACTAGACAATGCGGTCAAATTCACCACGGCTGGCTACGTGGCATTGACCATTGATACGGTGAGCAATACAGAAGTATTGTCCATCAAGAACCGAACTTTGATAGACATAAATAAAGATACTAACACGCCTGAAAACACTGAAATTAATAAAGAAAACGCCAGTCATGCCGCACATGATTGGGTTCGATTTAGTATAAAAGACAGCGGTATAGGCATCGATATAGCGAAGCAACATCAGCTATTGACTTATCTTAATCAAAACAATAATCAAAATAACCGCCAAAGCCAAAGCAGCCAAAACAACCATCAAGTCAATAACCCAAGCAAAAACCAGAACCTTAACTACATTCAACATAACAGCACTGAGAAAGGGCTCGGGTTAAATAATGCCAATAGTTTTGCGCGCTTATTGGTTGGTTTTATTGAAATAAAAAGCACGGTAGCTAAAGGCAGTACTTTTAATCTTTACCTGCCTTGCAAGCGGCCAAATTATCAGCCGGTCTACCACCTTAATCCCCATCTGACCCAGATTCATCTGCTTGCGGTAATCAAACAACCGCTGCGTGCTGACTATCTGCGCCGTTTATGCGCCTATTTATCGATACCAGCCACCATCTCGACTTTTATAGACAGAAGCACGCTACAGCAACTGAGAGAGAGGTTAGCAAAAGAGAAGCAGAGCCTCGCCCCTATCTTGCTGCTAGATTATGAATACTATGAAGAGGTAAATATCGCGCTTTCCAATCAAGCCTTAGCCAGTGATAAAGATATAGACTTTGAAAAAATAAAAAGCATAAACACAGAAAATATAGCAGCTTTGCATAAAAAAGCGGAAGATGAATTGTCTGTTTATATTGATAGACAACAGGCTTTAAACAGTTTGCTTGCCGATACTGCGCTGCCAAAGATATTGGTTAGCATGAAAGCTGAACGCCGTATTCCGTCTATGCTATTAGATAGGTGTGACGGCTTTTTAAACAAGCCAATTGATGTGGCATTGTTACTCTCTGAATTACTGCGTTTGACCTTGGCTGTTAGGCAAACTTTGAGTCAACCAGAAAATATTGAAGAGGACACTAAAGAAAATAGTAGCCAATTAGTCACATCTACAGATGAAGCTAGCAGCGAAACTCTAGCGCCATTGATTTTAGTGGTAGAAGACAGTTTAACCAACCAAAAAATAGCCTGTAAAATATTGGCGAAACTTGGCTATCGTAGTGTGGTTGCAGAAGATGGGCAGCAAGCGCTAGATAAGTTAAAAGAACAGCGCCAAGAAATTGCGCTTATTTTGATGGACTGCCGGATGCCAGTGATGGATGGACTACAAGCGACCCAAGCGATTCGTGCGCAAGGGGATGATATTCCTATCGTGGCACTGACGGCAAATAATACCGAAGAGGATCGCAGCGCCTGCTTGCAAGTTGGCATGGATGAGTTCTTAGCCAAGCCTATTAATAAACTTAAACTGCAAGAGATTTTGCAAACGTTTATTAAAAACTAGGTCATGTCCTCATTTTAAAAATGGTGATAAAAATGAGATAAATTGTAGCCAAACAAGGAAAATAGTGCAGTTAATATCGGGATATTACCCAGCTATTTGACGAAGTTTAGCAAAATTTAGCCATTTTTAGACCATTTAGATGTCCATCGATTAAATTGAGGACACGCCCTAGTAAGCGTTTGCAATATTTGCCAGCCTTATCAGGACAGCATCACAGCTAAATCACCAGAAGGACAGTTATAAATTTAGACTTTAGCCGTTATTTCATAAAACCATTATCTGCCAAAAACGCCTCGGTAATCTTGCTCTGTGGACTGGTTGTATTTGAGCTATCTGCTTGTGATTTATTCAATAAACGCTCTAAATAGCGCGCCACGATATCCACTTCCACATTGACCTTAGCTCCTAGCAACCAATGCTGCGCTATATTGGTCACTTGCGCGGTATGCGGAATGATGTTCAGCGCAACGATATTGTCACGTACTAAATTGGTGGTTAGGCTGATACCATCAAGGGTAATAGAACCTTTGGTCGCCGTATAATGCGCCAGCTCGTGTGGTATCTCAACTTCGATATAAATAGAGCGCGCATCTTTTTGCAGCTTACTGACCACACCGACGCCATCGACGTGACCGGCGACGATATGCCCACCAAAACGGGTGGTCGGTAACATTGCTTTCTCTAGGTTCACGATATGACCTGGCTTTAATTCCGCTAAAGCCGTACGAGTAATCGTTTCACGTGAAACATCAACAGAGTAGTAATTACTACCAAACTCGACCACGGTCAAACAGATGCCATTAGAAGCAATCGAATCTCCCAGTTTTACATCACTAAAATCCAAACCGTCAGATTCTATCGTTAGACGGATATCACCGCCAGTCGGCTGCATAGACTTTACTTTGCCGACGCTTTCTATAATTCCGGTAAACATATCAACCTCTTTTCATTTTTTATTGCCGTTAAAGGCAGAATATATTTATTTAAGCCTATTGTTTCATGTGAATCCATCAATCAATCCGTCAATAATGGCAACTATTAGATTTTATGCTAGCTATGACATTTATTAATCTTAGCGAGAATAAGAAGAATTATGGGATAAGTTGTGGATAACTAAAGATAATTCAAGACATAGCAGGGTTAAAACCTTGGTGTTTAAAGAGTTATCCACAGAAAGTCTATTTCTTACTAATTTTTTATTAGAAATAAAAAAATATACATAAGTTATTGATTTTAAATAAATTAATTATAAACACTATTATCAATAACCACTAATAAGTTTCATGTGAAACAAAGTTATACACAGTTTCATGTGAAACCTTCATTAAACCACTATATTTATCCACATACCCTATCAATAGGTCTAATCTTGTGGATAAAACATTGAAAAACAAGAGTATCTAGCAGAAGGTTTATAAAGGGTATAGGGTAAGCTTAAGGTCAGCGCCCAATTGCTCATGACAGTGAATATCGAAACGTAGCTGCTGCGCTAACGATAACGGACTGATAGCAACCATAGGTCGTGCTTGCGTGCCTAATAAGCAAGGCGCTTGATAGACAATGAGCTCATCTACCAGTTGCTGTTGTAAAAAGCTACCAGCGACACTTGCTCCTGCCTCTACCAGTACGTCATAACATTGATAGTCGCGCACTAGGCTTTTTAATAATTCGATTAAATTCTCTTCCCGCCAATATAATGTATCTGAGCGACGGCATAGCTGATAGTCAGATTGCAAATCGTGTTTTAGTCGCACTCGTCTGTCCAGTATCACTATCTTAGGCGGCGGCACTTGCTCAGGCGCGACACCTAACTGATTTGAGCGTACGTTTAATTGCGGATTATCAACGATGACCGTTTCGCTACCCGTGATAATAGCGCCACTTTGCGCGCGTAGTCTCTGTACATCTTCACGCGCAGCCGTGCCCGTAATCCATTTAGACTCTCCAGACGCCATGGCCGTACGACCGTCAAGACTGGTGGCAATCTTAAGCCTGACATAAGGCATTTGGCTGCGCATCGCCTTTAAAAAGCCTTTATTTAAGGCTTCTGCTTGCGCGGTTAGCACGCCAACGGTTACGGCTATGCCCGCTTCTTCTAACAGTTTCACACCGCGACCACCCACTTGAGGATTAGGGTCGAGACCAGCGATGACGACACGTTTTATACCGGATTCAATAAGTGCTCGCGCGCAAGGTGGTGTGCGCCCAGTATGACTACAAGGCTCTAAAGTCACATAAGCGGTTGCACCCATGGCTCGCGTACCGGCATCTTTTAGGGCGAAAACCTCAGCATGCGGCTGCCCCGCTTTAGGATGAAAACCTTGACCCACTACCTCGTCTGCTTGCACAATCACACAGCCGACAGCCGGATTGGGACGCGTCGTATACAAACCACGCTTGGCCTGCTCAATGGCAAGCATCATAAAATAGCGGTCTTTGGCATCTTTAGAATGATTTGAGTTTGGCATAAAGGTGGACTTAATCAATGATTGATAATTATTATTAAAGATTTTATAGAGTAGAGCGAGTAAGAAATATAAACTTGCAAGCAGGCTAAACACTTAGCATGAGTCATGCTTATTTCTCATTAGGACGGATATTGGCAATCTCTTGATGAAAAGCGTCGATATCTTGAAAGTCACGATAGACACTGGCAAAGCGCACATAAGCGACATCATCGAGCGTCTTGAGCTCACTCATAATAATTTCACCTAGCACTTTACTACTGACTTCGCGCTCACCCATTTGCCGTACGCGTTTTTCAATACGGCTAATCATCGCTTCTTGTTCATCAATGGTAATCGGGCGTTTTTGTAAAGGTAATAAAATCGAGCGGCGCAATTTATCATTATCATAAGGTTCGATTTTGCCACTTGATTTGATAATACGCGGCATCACCACTTCTACCACCTCAAAAGTCGTAAAGCGTTCCTGACAGCTATTACATGAGCGGCGGCGCCGTACTTGCGCGCCTTCAGCAGCCAGCCGTGAGTCGATAACCTTGGTATCTGACGCATTACAATAGGGGCAATGCATACTCTATTCCTTGTCTTAATATTAAGCGCTATAGGAGCAATTACGGCATAAACAATAGTATCTGAACAATAGATTTAATGATTAATATGAAACATATTTAAGGCTAAGCAATTTGAGGCTAAGCAACTTAAAGACATCAATAATGACATCATTTACCAATACAGAAGCTACCGAAAATCTTACCTAATAAATCATCAGCGCTAAATTCACCAGTAATCTCACCCAAACTATGCTGCGCTTGGCGTAAGCTTTCTGCGACTAACTCTCCGGCTTTAAAAACTGTCAGCTGCTCATGAGCTTCTGCTAAATATTCAGCCGTTCTTCTTAACGCATCTAAATGACGCGTACGGGCGATTAAGCTATTTTCTGGCGGATGAAAACCTACTTTAGCACATAAGGTTTCGACTAAGTCATCAATACCCGCGCCTGTTTCACATGAAACATTGACCTGTTCGTAGCCGCGACTCTTGATTTCTGCTTGCGAAATAGAAGTTATCTCATTACTGCTGCTATCGTTTAATAAATCGCTTTTATTGGCAATAATCAGTAAGCGCTTGGCTTCTGGCAACTCACCAAATAGCTGTTCAGCCAACTGTAATGGTGTGCTGTCACTCTCAAGGTCACGAGTCACATCATAAACCATCAGCAGCATATCAGCCTGCGTGATAGCGGTACGGGCACGTTCAATACCGATACGCTCGACCGTATCTTCCGTCTCACGCAGACCTGCGGTATCGGTCAAATGCAGCGTCAAACCGTTAAGCACGACGGTTTCTTGCAGCGTATCGCGCGTCGTCCCTGCGACATCAGTGACGATAGCACGCTCTTGTCCTGCTAAGCGATTCAGCAAGCTTGATTTACCGGCATTGGGTCTACCAGCAAGCACCACATGAATGCCGTCGCGTAATAGCTGACCTTGCTTAGCAGTCGCTAGCACTTGCTGTATTTTAGCTTGCGTTTGCTCAAGCTTATCTTGGATAACCCCATCAGATAAAAAATCAACGTCTTCTTCATCGGGAAAATCAATCGCCGCTTCAACGTGCAAGCGCAGATGAATCAACTGCTCAAGCAATTGATTAATTTTTTGTGAAAACTCACCGCTAAGCGAGCGAATCGCACTACTGGCAGCAGCGGCACTGGTGGCATCAATAGCGTCAGCGATAGCTTCTGCTTGCACCAAATCCAGTTTATCGTTATCAAAGGCACGGTAAGAGAACTCCCCTGCGCCCGCTTGTTTTGCGCCCAATTCAAACACCCGCGCTAACAGCTGATTTTGCAAAATCATGCCGCCATGACCTTGCAGCTCAATGACATCTTCGCCGGTAAACGAGTGCGGACCTTTGAAATAAAGCACCAAACCTTCATCAATGGTCGTGCCATCAGCCTGATAAAAACGGCAAAAACTGGCCATACGCGGTGTAAAAGCCGACTTACCGGTGAGCTGACAAGCAATATCATAAGCACGTGCGCCCGACAGACGAATAACCCCGACGCCACCTCGACCAAGCGGTGTAGCAATCGCCGCAATGGTTGGAAGGCCAGATAGATTAGACTTTTTAGGTGACTCATCTAAATTATCAGCGGCTAGTGCCATCTCTAAAGAATCCACAATCACTCTCAATAAGCAAAAACCCCATTATAGACGGCTTGATGCACACTGACAAAGCAAACTTCAATGAGCAATTTTTAAAACCGTGACGCATGCCTATTTTCCTCGGTTATGAATGGAGTAAAACGCCATTTTTTAGCACAAAAAAACCACCGCCGGAGCGATGGTTTTTTCTCAGTTTGAAAGCTATTTAATCTAGAACTTTAACGGTACGACGTTTTTGCTCTTCTTCAACTTTGCGGTTGATTAAGTACTGCTGCGTCATACTGAATAAGTTATTCACAGTCCAGTATAGAACCAAACCTGCTGGGAAGAACAACATAAATGCGGTGAAGATAATCGGTAAAAACTTCATCACTTTCGCTTGCATTGGATCAGCTGGCTGCGGGTTTAGCTGCTGCTGTACAAACATCGACGCACCCATGAGCAGTGGTAAAATGAACCACGGATCCATCGCTGATAAATCTCGAATCCACAAAATCCAAGGCGCATGACGCAGCTCAACACTTTCAACCAACACCCAATATAGCGCTAAGAAAATTGGCATTTGCATCAGAATTGGCAAACAACCCGCCATCGGATTGACCTTTTCTTCTTTATAAATTGCCATCATTTCTTGCGACATTTTCATGCGATCGTCGCCATGCTCTTCTTTCAATGCCGCTAGTCGTGGCGCGATAGCACGCATTTTTGCCATTGAATAGTAGCTCTTATTTGAGAACCACATCAGGGCAATTTTCACTAAGATAGTCAGTAAAATAATTGACCAACCCCAGTTACCGATAACCTTATGAATACCATCCAAAACGGCAAATAATATCTTCGATATTGGCCATAACAAGCCATAATCGACGGTTTGATTCAAGCCTACTGCGACTTCTTTGAGCTCAGACTGTACTTTTGGACCAGCATATAAGGTTGCATTCAAAGTCACTTGCTTATTTGGCGCAACATTGACAGGTTGACTGTTAAAGCCAATAAAATACTCATCACCCGTTTCGCGGCTAAAGAATTTACCCGTAAAGTTTTCAGGCGTCCAAGCTGAAACGAAATAATGCTGTACGATGCCAACCCAACCTTTATCGCTGGTCGTGGTCAATTCACCATCATTAAACTTGCCGAATTTTAGCTTATTATAAGGGTCATCAGGTGTGCCCCAAGCGCCGCCCAAATAAGTCGCCATGCTTAGCGCGCCTTTATCAGACATCCCAGGATCTTTACTATCATCACGTTTTAACTGTGCAAACATCTGCCCTTGCCAGGCATTGGCAGAAGCGTTTTGAATTTGATAGCTGATATCAATCGGATATTTGTCTTGGGTAAAGGTAAAGGTCTTAGTAACCGTTACGCCGTCTTTTTTATACGTAAGCGGTACTGACAGCGTTTGCTGACCTTTCTCCATCACATAGTTGTTAGCAGTGTGGCTGTATTTAGCGCGGCCTTCTGCGGTATCGATACCATTTTGACCAATCAGACCAGACTGTGCGACATAAACGCGATTGCTATTATTTTCTAACAACACAAAAGGCTTATCACTATCGAGCGTCGCATCATACTGCTTTAGTGCAGCATAAACGATATCGCCGCCTTCTGGATTGATTTTGATGTCATAGCGATCGGTAGTTACCATGATAAGACCGGTATTAGCAGCAGGTGTTGCTGCTACCGCACCCGTATCTACTGGTAACGTTTGTACCGGAATGTCGCCTGCTGCGCCGCTGGTCGAAGGAATATCCGCTCCTACCGATGTTGCAGTTTTTGGCACCGTGTCTACAGCTGGCGCATCGGCATAATCATCTCGCCATGCCAAAATCAGCAGATAAGCGGTGATTAGCATCGCAATGATGATCATCACCCGAAATATCTTTTGCATAAACCTTTCCTAGATTAAAAAATTAGGGAATGAAAAATCAGGCATGTGTCATGACCACCACAGAGTATTAACCCGTATTCCTAGCGGCAATATCAGTAGTCAATCACATAAAATGTTCATCATTTTACTAAAAAACCACTCTAAATGATACCAAGAGTGTGGATAACTTGTGGGTAACTAAATAGATATCCACAACAGCCCTGTCGCTAATAAGATTTAGGCCCGTTTCATCATATGATTTAGGCGCGAAACATAGCTTGTCGTATCTCTAAAAACATATAAACCTTGCCCTCTGACGTCAGCAAGTGCGATAGGGGCTAAATATTGGTAATAATAAGTGGATAAAGGTAACGGCACAAAATCAATGCCATGTCCGCCCAAAGGATGACAGCGGCCAATACGTTTTAATAACAGCCAACTACCTGACCAAACGCCATGCCAAGCTAAAGCTTGTTTACCGTAATTTGAGCAAGTTGGATAATAACGACAGCGAGCAGGTAATATAGGACTAATTATTTTTTGATAAAATGTAATAAAAAAATAAAACAAATTATAGAAAATTTTATTTATTGTTTTTAATAAATAATTCATTTTATTTTTTTTCTATTTTTTTAAATATATTATTAATCTCATTAATCAATTCTTTATTACTTAAACCTTTTATAGATTGTTTAACAATAAAAACAATATCTTTATTTTCTAAGTTATTAGCTTTTACGCGAAACTGTTCACGTACTTGACGTTTAATTAAATTTCGCGCAACAGCAGTAGGCACTTTACGTTTAGTAATGGCCATACCGACTCGAGGCTGCTCATGGGTATTAGTACGCACAAACGCCATTAAATGGCTCTGATGAAGCTTACGCTCAGGTGCATCAAACACCTCACGAAAGGCTGCAGGCGTGAGTAAGCGCTGCGCTTTGGTGAAGCGAGCATTAGGTGGCGCTGAAACAGTATTAGACATAGTACAACCTAGTATAAGAGCTGATAACAATAGCAGAAATAGTAGCGTAGAAATAATCATAAAGTATAGAGACAAAAAAAGCGCCGATGTGGGCGCTTTTAATATATGGCTAAGTGTCAGTTGTGATGATTGACGATCGCAATCTATAAATAATAGAAACACAACAAGCACTATGAGCCATGCTTATCGCAATCTACTGATTATACAGTAAGGCGATGACGTCCTTTAGCGCGGCGACGAGCTAAGACCTGACGGCCTTTTTTAGTTGCCATACGAGCACGGAAACCGTGAGTACGTTTACGCTTGATCACGCTTGGTTGGAATGTACGTTTCATAACTCACCTATCAAAATAATGGACTAAATTCGTAATAACGGAGGATTATACCACCGCATAGTATCTTGGTCAATAAACTAATTAAGTCTGTGTTTATACAGATAAGTTTTATAACAGAGAAAATAGTCTTTTTAATGATTCATTGTTAAAAAACACTGATTTCTAATACCAATCTACCTACTGAAAACATCTATTTTGATAATTGAATTTTAAAAGTTATCCACAATTTTTGTCAGTCTCTATAATAATTAACTATTAATATGTATAGGTATTGTTGTTATTGGGAGCCGTATTATCTGTGGCTAACTCAGTTTTTTCCTTTAATATCAAAATATTAGACTATGGGTAAGGTTGTGGATAACCTGTGGGTGAAATATGGATAACTCGTGTTGTTTACTTATCCACAAAACTATCCACAGTCTTATCCACAAAAAACAAGGTGTTATCCACAGGCCGTTTGTGTTAGATTAGCCCCCTAGCTGATGTATGGTTTTAAGTAATCTCACCATAGAGTCTCTTAGGTAAGAAACGATTCACTCTATAGGTAAAGATTCAGTGATTTTAACAATAAAAAAGTTGTTCTTTTGACCAATTATTTTGGACTATGGGGTTAGTACTTTTCATGATTGATACAGCAACTATTTGGGATAAATGCCTAAATGACTTACGTTATCACGTTAAAGACAACGTCTTTACGATGTGGTTAAGACCATTATCGGCGCATCAAGAAGCCAATAGCTTGATTATTCTTGCTCCCAATGATTACTTTGTGACCTACATTAAAAAGAATCATCTGCAAGATATCCAACAGCTGGTCGCTAAACATAGCCAAGGTAGTATCGAAGAGGTGATTGTTCGTGTTGATAATGCGGGTCGTGACATGGATGACAGCCATCAATCACAGTCAGGCTCATTGTTTGAAGACGATAAGCCCTCCCCTCCCCCGGCAGATCACAGTTTTCAAACCACGCATAATAATATTGCTAGAGCAGATATTGATGCCAATATGCGTCATGCAGAACTGATCGAGTCTGCCGATGCCAAATCATTAAGCTATCTAAATCCTGACTTCACCTTTGAAACCTTTGTCACTGGTAAGTCCAATAACCTGGCTTACAAGGCCTGTTATGAGCTTGGAAAACGCCAATCAAAAAATCGGCACAATCCTTTATTTATATACGGACCTTCTGGTTTGGGAAAAACGCATTTAATGCACTCTGTAGCACATCGCTATTTAAAAAATAATCTAAGTTTTTATTATTTCACTTCTGAAAAATTTATTAATCAATTAGTTTATTCATTAAGAAATAATAAAATAGAAGATTTTAAAAAGAAAATAAAAAAAGTAGATTTATTAATTGTAGATGATATTCACGTATTAGCAGGAAAGACAAAAAGTAGTAATGAGTTTTTGACTTTATTTGCAGATTTTACCAGTGGTGATAAACAGCTGATTTTGGCATCAGATCGCCATCCATCACAGATGACGGAGTTTGACGAACGTTTTAGGTCGCGTTTTTCGTGGGGTTTGACGGTCGCGGTCGATCCTCCTGAGATTGATACACGTGTACAAATCTTACAGAGAAAAGCGGCATCGTACGGAATGAGTCTCCCTAAAGAATGTGCCTTATTTATCGCTCAAAATGTGGTTTCTAACGTGAGACGTTTAGAAGGTGCGCTCAATCAGGTATTTGCCAATGCCAATCTCACGGGCGCGCCCATTACACTTGAGATGGTGCAATACGCGCTAAAAGATATCGTTGCGATGCGCGTGCAAGCCGTAAATATGGACAATATTCGTAAAGTGGTTGCTGAATATTATGATATTACAATCAAAGATATGATGGGACGCAAACGTACACGCAGTATCGCAAGACCGCGTCAAATTGCGATGGCATTGTCACGCGAGCTAACGAGTGAGAGCTTTCCTGAGATTGGACAGTCATTTGGTGGACGCGACCATACGACCGTGATGCATGCTTGTGATAAAGTAAATGAGCTACGCGCTGCCGATCCGGCGTTTGATAAGGATTACAAAACCTTGGCTTTAATGCTGCAAGCGGGTTAGAGGCTTGTGGTATCGCAATGTTGTCGTAAGCAGATATGGTTTATAATACTTTGAGTAGCAGTAGACACAAGCTGTATGGATTATCGTTAGTAGACAGGGTATTATTAAGCCATTATTTTAAAATTATATAAATTAAAACCATATAAAAATCCTTTTAATAAGAGCAACTAATAAACAAGAGTAACTAAGCATGCAATTATCGATTAATCGAGAGTCGTTACTAAAAGCTATTAACTTGATCGCCAAGGCTGCTGATAAGCGCCATAATATGGTTATCTTGGGTAATATTAAGCTACAGTTGTCTGAATCAGCGCTGATTTTGACCGCATCTGATTTAGAAGTAGAGCTGACATCGACGTTGAAATTGCCTGCCGGTGCTTGTATTGAAGCCGGTACAACGACGTTACCTGCGACTAAGCTCAAAGATATTTGCAAATCACTGCCGTCGCAAGCGCAAGTCAATCTTACCACGCAAGAAAACGAGCGTTGCTTGTTGACCAGTGGCAAAAGTCGTTTTACTTTAGGGACATTACCTAGCGAAGACTATCCAAGTCTTGGTAATCCTGAAAATATTACACCTTTAACCATTAGCCGTAGCCGTTTGACGGATTTGATTCATAAAACCCAATTTGCGATGGCGATTCAAGATGTCCGTTACTATTTAACAGGCATGCTGTTTGATGTTTCACAGCAGCAGCTGACTACAGTTGCCACCGACGGTCATAGATTGGCGTTAGCGCGTAGCGTTATTGACGTTAGTGCTGATTTAAATATGCAGGCGATTTTACCGCGTAAAGCTGTAATTGAGCTTGAGCGCTTGGCTTCTGAGCTTGGTAAGATGCTGGGTGATAAAGACAATGCAGTCACACTAAGCTTCGGTCGTGAGTTCTTGCAAGTAAGCTTGCCATTTGGTGATGTCGATAGTACAGGGCAGGTGAGTGATAATTTAATGGTGACCTTTACCGCGCGTCTTATCGATGGCAAATTCCCGGATTATCGCCGCGTTATGCCAAGTAATACCGATAAATTGGCGTTATTTAACCAAGAAAAAATGACCGATGTGCTGCGCCGTGTAGCGATTTTGAGTAATGAAAAGTCTCGCGGCGTAGTATTTAACTTTGCTAGCGATGGTATGGTAGAAGTACGCGCCAATAACGCTGAACAAGATGAAGCAGTCGAGATGATACAAGCGAAGTATCAAGGCGAGCCGATGGAGCTGTCTTTTAATGCCGCTTATCTGCAAGATGTCTTAGGTGTGATTCAAGGTGATTTGCAAATGCATATGAGCCAATCAAATGCCTCGGTACTGGTTAATCAGCTCAACGATGAGTTCCACCAGTATGTCATTATGCCAATGCGTATATAGTGCGATTCTATTATAAAATTATTTTTTAATAAACTTTTGCCTACTAATTAATAGGTGGTAATATAGGCGGCTGTCACTGTTATGATTGAACGTCTACAAATCTCACACCTGCGTAATCTAACCCAAGTGAGTCTGCAGTCCGCTGCTTGCAACGTCATTATTGGCGCAAATGGTAGTGGCAAAACCTCCTTACTTGAAGCGATATTTTTGCTTTCAAGAGGTAAAAGTTTTCGTCATCATCAGCCTAAACGCTATATTCAACACCATCAAAATGCAGCAACAGTGCATGCTAGGCTCAATGATAGCAGTACCCTAGCTATCCAAAAACAAGCCGATGCGACAACGGTTCTACGTCTGAATCAAACCACGGTTTATAACCAAAGCATCTTAACTGAACAGCTACCCACGCTACTGATAGATCCCTCGACGATGGATATGTTAGAGCAGGGTAGTGCCAGTCGCCGGCAGCTCTTAGATTGGCTAGTGTTTCACATGAAACAAGGGTTTCATCCCCAATGGGTGGCTTACCAACGCCTGCTAAAACAGCGCAATAGTTTACTAAAAAAGAGTCGCCATTTAACCCAAGTACAGCTTGCTGAGCTAAAATCATGGGATAAAGGGCTTAGTAATCATGCTGCGCTTATTCATCATTATCGTGAGCGTATCTTTACAGAATGGCAGCCTTATTTTGCTGAGAGTATCGCGCAATTATTGCCTGCTTACGCTGAGCAATTAAGCCTGAGCTATAATGCCGGCTATGACACCAGTGTGGCGCTTGAGGCGCAGCTTAACGAGCGCTTAGAACAAGATTTACAACTGGGTTATACCCGTATCGGTAACCACCGCGCTGATATTCATGTGCATTGGCGCTCTAGTGATATATCAGAAACGACCAGTGACGATGTAAAGGACGCTAATTCGAATTCCACCGCAAACACAGACCTCAATACCAAACTACCAATTTTAAAAGAACAAGCGGCCAATGTATTGTCTCGCGGTGAGAAAAAGCTGTTAATCACCGCCTTACGTTTATCACAATTGCCGTTATTACTTAATGATGAAAAGACCACGCTTGCTATAGGAAAAGACGGTAATAGTGATACCGTGCTCAACAGCCATACCAAGCCGAGAGCCACGCCAGTGGTGTTGCTAGACGATATTACGGCAGAGCTAGATGATAGGGCGATAGATATTTTATTGTCGACGTTAGCGCAGCTGCCATGTCAGGTGTTTATGACCAGCTTAACCGAAGATATTTTACCGTTGGTGCATGAGTATTGGTCAGAACCTAAGATGTTTCATGTGAAACAAGGAAGTTTGACAATTTTATAAACAACAATTTATAAAAAGTCTTTTCAATGACCAATATCAGCTGAATTTGCGCTTAACTCTTAGCGCATGTTACTTATATCCCCCCTCAATTATCATTATATTACTTATATTTTTAGCAAAGTAATAACCATCCCAAAATACTTGCTCAATATCGATAAAACTGTCAGTAAACAGTGACTTAGCGACGAAAAAATGCTAAAATAGAGCTTTATTTTTGTCCTATTCTCAGCAAGTTATCTTACAAATTTTTATCAGTATTTTTTAAAGACTTCTCAACACTTATAAGAATCTAAGTGTTTGATAATTATACGCTTAATTTTACTCTACTTTAATGATGGGTAAAAAAGTAGAAGCGAATATGAAAAACAGTGATTGAAAAACAGGCTATGTTTAGAGCTGCTTTTTTAACACGGTTTTATACGCCTTTAAACGACATCTGATAACGTTTTAGCGAATACTATAACTAAATATTTTAACCCTAAACGTTAACTCTAAGATAACGTCATTCAGTATCGCCGTCGTGGTGAGCTGATGACAAATAGCTGATGATGGCTAGATTAAGGAATGCACATGAGTGATTCATTACCTACCGACCACGAGCAAATGATGCCAGACAACGCTCTAGATACTATTGCCCCCGCTGCTGTCCCTGAAGGATTACCCTCTGATTATAGCTCCAAAGATATTCGTGTATTGCGCGGGTTAGAAGCGGTGCGCGTACGTCCTGGTATGTATATCGGTGATACCGACGATGGTACCGGCTTGCACCACATGGTCTTTGAGGTGGTGGATAACTCGATTGATGAGGCGTTGGCCGGTCATTGTGACCAAATTGACATCATTATTCATGAAGATGAATCTGTTAGTGTCATGGATAACGGTCGCGGTGTCCCTGTGGATATCCATCCAGAAGAAGGGGTATCGGCAGCACAGGTTATTATGACCGTACTGCACGCGGGTGGTAAATTCGATGACAACAGCTATAAAGTATCGGGTGGTCTACACGGCGTCGGTGTTTCTGTTGTTAACGCCTTATCTAAAACGCTTGAGATGAATATCTGGCGTGAAGGGTATCATTATCATCAAACTTATACCGATGGTGTACCAGACGGCGATATCCAGCAGATGGAAGCGACGGATAAAACCGGTACCCAGATTCGTTTTTACCCAAGTAATGATGTCTTTACCGGTACTATCTTTGAGTACGATATTTTAGCCAAACGCTTACGTGAGCTGTCTTTCTTAAACTCAGGTGTGCGCATCGTCTTAACGGATGAGCGTATCGATAAGCGTCATGAGTTCGAACATAAAGGCGGTTTGTCAGAATTTGTCAGCTACATCAATGCTGGTAAAGATGGCATCAATGATGTCTTTCATTTTGTCAGTGAGCAAGATGATGGCATCAGTGTCGAAGTGGCGCTACAGTGGACGGATACTTATAACGAAAAAGTATTGTGCTTTACCAATAACATCCCGCAGCGCGATGGCGGCACGCATTTATCTGGTTTCCGCTCAGCATTGACGCGTGGTCTAAATAGCTATATGGACCGTGAAAACTTATTTAAAAAAGAAAAAGTGGTCGCGACTGGTGATGATGCGCGTGAAGGGTTGACGGCGATTGTTTCTGTGAAAGTGCCAGATCCTAAGTTTTCAAGTCAGACCAAAGACAAGCTGGTTTCAAGCGAAGTAAAATCCGCTGTTGAATCAGCGATGCACGATAAGTTTAACGATTATTTGTTAGAAAATCCAAGTACTGGTAAAGCTATTGCCAGTAAAATTATCGATGCTGCCCGTGCCCGTGATGCGGCGCGTAAAGCCCGTGAAATGACCCGTCGTAAAACCACGTTAGATATCGCAGGTTTACCGGGTAAATTGGCAGATTGCCAAGAAAAAGATCCCGCATTGTCAGAGCTTTATATTGTAGAAGGGGACTCTGCAGGGGGTTCAGCAAAGCAAGGTCGTAGCCGTAAGACCCAAGCAATTTTGCCACTAAAAGGTAAGATTCTTAACGTTGAGCGCGCTCGTTTTGACAAAATGCTGTCATCTGCGGAAGTTGGTAACTTGATTACGGCGCTTGGTTGCGGCATTGGTCCGGATGAATATAATCCTGATAAAGTACGCTATCATAAAATTATTATCATGACCGATGCGGACGTTGATGGCTCGCACATTCGTACGCTGCTGTTAACCTTCTTCTTCCGTCAAACGCCTGAGTTGATTGAGCGTGGTTATATTTATATTGCTCAGCCACCACTTTACAAGGTGAAAAAAGGTCGTCAAGAGCTGTATCTAAAAGACGATGAAGCCTTAAAAGCGTATTTATTATCATCAACGATTGATAATACCAGGCTGCATATCAGTGCCGATGCGCCTGCCATTACCGGTCATGCGTTAGAGACGTTGTTAAACGACTATAACCAAACCCAGCTTATCAAAGCGCGTTTACAGATTCGTTATCCTGCGGTGTTATTGGATGCGTTGACTCATACGCCAAAGCTTAGCACCGATATGACCTATGATAAGTCGGCGATGGAAGCGTGGAAAGCCTCTTTACAGACGCAGCTTGAGCACTTCGGCAGTGATTTAAATCCTGAGATTGAACTGGTCAATATCCATGCGCCGCAACCAAAAAACATGGATGCCGCTGCTGCTGATTTATTGGGTATGAAACCTGTCATCGAGCCTGAAGCGGGCGCTACGTTAGATAGTGACGGTGAAGCACAGTCTGCTAAAGCCCAATGGTTGCCACGTATCACCGTTTATGTGCATCAATTGGCGCATCATTATTTGCTAGATGCCAGCTTTATCAATTCAGGCGAGTATACCAAGCTGCTGCGCTTATCAGCTGAATGGAATACGTTACTTGCAGAAGATGCCTTTATCCGCCGTGAAGCCACCGCAGGTACGACTAAAGACATCCCAGTACGCGACTTTGATTATCTCTGGCAACAGATGATGCTTGATGCGCGTCGTGGTCTGGCGATTCAGCGCTATAAAGGGCTGGGTGAGATGAACGCTGATCAGCTGTGGGATACCACGATGGATCCTGAAAACCGTCGTATGTTACGCGTTACGATTGAAGATGCGATTGCTGCTGACCATATGTTTACCTGTCTGATGGGTGATCATGTCGAGCCACGTCGTATTTTCATTGAAGAGAATGCGTTGACAGTATCTAATTTAGATATCTAAATAGGCTATAAAAAGTTGCTTAATGACTATTAATTGATTAATAAAAACCACCGCCTTGGCAATCAAGGCGGTGGTTTTTTAATGTTAGAGTTGTTTCACGTGAAACTTATGATAATAAGCAGAAATAAGCGAAGAATAAAATGAGTGAAGTTGTATTACTTGCCATTGCTCTTGCGATGGATGCGTTTGCTGTTGCGATTGGGCTAGGGGCTAAATCACAAAAACAGCATCGTCATTATGTGCTGCGTTTGGCGATTTATGCGGGTTTGTATTTTGGTATTGCGCAGGGCGTGATGCCACTGATTGGTTATTTATTGGGCGCAGCTTTATTAGGCTGGTTGGCTGCTGCTGCACCTTGGATTGGTGGCTTTATTCTTATCGGTCTTGGTGGCAAAATGCTTTATGAAGTGTTTTTAGGAGATGGAGAAGAGGCGGTAGATAAAGCGCTGCATATAAATAGTGAGACAGTGTCTGTAAATGACAGCCTAAAGAAAAATATCAATCATCGCACCATGTTTACCCTTGCGATTGCCACCAGTATTGATGCCATGGCGGCTGGCTTTACGCTGAATTTGTTGGCGCTTAATGCGTGGTTGGCCTGTTTAATTATCGCTATTATCACTGCTATTTTTAGCGTCTTTGGTGTGTATTTGGGTAAGAAATCAGGGACGTATCTTGAAGATAAAGCAGAGGCGTTAGGTGGATTGGTGCTGATATTAATTGGATTAAAGGTCATGTTCTTTAGCTAGTTTATTAACCTTTAGCTTTTACGCTATAAAAAAAACCGCTTTGATAATCAAAGCGGTTTTTTGTTTCACGTGAAACTTTAAATAAATGTTTTTCAGACAGTTATTTTTTATTAATTACGCGTCGTCAGTATTAAAGCGCCACGCTAAAACACGGGTATTCTTTTGCCCTTGGCTCATCTCGATGATGCGCATTTGCGCAACATCAAGCTGCTTTAATAACAGTTGTAATGGTTTCACGTTCTCTGACTTTGACACTAAACTGGTAAACCAGCCAACGTGCTCGGCAAAATCTTGGCTTTCTTTCATCATTTTGGTCAAAAAGGCAATCTCGCCGCCCTCACTCCACAGCTCTTTATGCTGACCGCCAAAGTTTAGATTTTGCGCAGCGTTACCAGCCTTGGTTGAATGTCGGCTGATTTGCTCGTTTTCATTCTTACCGCGATGTCGTTGCAGGTTATGCTGCTTGCGAGTATTCGCTTGCATCGCTTCTTCTAATGACGCATGAAACGGAGGGTTGCAAATAACCACATCAAAGTAATCTTGACGACCGATGATGTTTTTAAAGATAAATTTAGGCTCAGGTTGCAGCTTTACTTTAACGGCGCTTTTTAGCTTCGGGTTAGACTCGCAAATAAGCGCGGCGGTATTGACCGAAATAGGGTCGATATCACTCGCGGTAAAACGCCAGCCATAGCTTTGGCTACCGATAATTGGATAAATGGCACTGGCACCGGTACCAATATCGAGGGCATGAATTTCTTTACCAGTCGGCGGTGTATTGTCGTCATTAACGTGCGTGGTTTGCGCCAATAAGTCGGCAATATAATGGATGTAATCTGCGCGACCCGGTATCGGCGGGCAGAGATAGCCTTCTGGAATGTCCCAAAATTTAACACCATAATAATGAGCGAGTAACGCCTGATTCAGGACGCGTACCGCTTCACTATCAGAGAAGTTAATGGTTGGCTCGCCATTCGGGTTGGTGATGGTGTGCTTAGCCAATTCAGGCAGGGCACGGGTCAATAGCGCAAAGTCATAGCGGCCTTGGTGCGGATTGCGCGGATGTAGCTTGCCGAGTTTTTTGGCGGTCTCAGGTGAGCGGTTGCGATGATTATTAGCACTTGCTCTACGGACGTTTGATGTATTGGTGATGGGCTTACTGGTCATAGTTTCGGACTGCAATGTTTGAATATAATCACCCAGTTTAGCAGATTTCGCGTCCCTCTATCTGTTTATCCATTGCGACCGATTTACCTATAGCGAATAAAAAATAGCAATCTGCCTGTGCGCTTATATCTGTCCTTGCGTTATAGCATAGGGGTGTCTATATTGAAACTAAGCTAAATGAACATAAAGCGGCTATTTTATAAGCGCAGCAGATGACAATAATAATTTAAAAGGATAAAAATATGACAACGGAAAGTAATAACCACAGCATCGATAACCGCATCACCTATGAAACCGACGGCTATATCTGCCTGATTGGGCTCAATCGCGCCGATAAACGCAACGCCTTTGATAGTCATATGATTAAGCAACTGTCTGCTGCCCTGACGCGTTATGAAAGTGACGATAACTTACGCTGCGCGCTCATATTTGCCCATGGTGAGCACTTTACCGCAGGGCTTGATTTAATGGAGCTACAAGATAAATGGGATAAAGGTGCGTTTGATTTTAATGATAATGAGATTGACCCATGGGGTATCGGTGGTAAATTACGCAGCAAACCTGTCGTCGTTGCGGTACAAGGAACGTGCTTTACCGCGGGGATTGAATTAATGCTGAATAGTGATGTGGTCATCGCAAGTGATAACTGTAACTTTGCACAAATGGAAGTCCAGCGCGGTATCATGCCATTTGGCGGGGCAACGGTACGTTTCATACAGGCAGCAGGTTGGCAAAAAGCCATGCCGTATTTGCTGACTGGTAAAGCATTTGACGCGCAAACTGCTGATAGACTAAATTTGGTCAGTGAAGTAGTGCCGAATGGCGAAGAATACGAACGAGCAATGACTATTGCGCAAGAGATTTGCCAAGCTGCACCGCTTGGTGTACAAGGGTTACTGTCCTCAGCACAAGATGTCAGTCGTAGTGGAACTGCCGCCGCATTGGCTAATATTCATAGCTATTTGCCACATTTATTTCATTCAGAAGATGCGAAAGAGGGTGCGATGGCGATGGTAGAGAGAAGGGAGGCTGAGTTTAAGGGGCGTTAATAATTCAAAGATCTATGCTTTAGGAGACTGATGGTGCAATACAATTTTGATGAAATAATAGATAGACGTGATACAGGGTCAGTCAAATGGCATTATAGCGATGATACCATCCCGCTGTGGGTCGCGGACATGGACTTTAAGGCCGCCCAGCCTATTTTAAAGGCGATTGAGCAAGTCGCGCAGCATGGCATATTGGGTTATACCAAACAGACTGCAGGATTGTACGAGGCGATTATTGGCTGGCATGGCAGTCGTTATGGTTTGCAGCTAGATAAACAGAATATCTTGTTCTCGCCGGGCGTCGTGCCAAGTTTAGCGCTGATGATGAACGTATTTACTGAAGTAGGCGATGCGGTACTGGTTAATGACCCCATTTATACGCCTTTTATGACCAAGGTCGAGCAAAATGGTCGCGCGCTTGTGATGTCAGCGTTAAAAGAATTCGACGGTAAATATCAGTTAGATTTGGCTGGTATCGAAGCCAAGATAATCAAGCATAAGGTTAAGCTATATTTATTATGCAATCCGCACAATCCGGGCGGGCGCGTATGGACGAGGCAGGAGCTTGAAGCGTTACTGGCACTTTGCAAAAAGCATGATGTGGCGATTGTCAGTGATGAGATTCATCAAGATTTAACCTTGAGTGGTTATACTTTTACACCCCTTTTAACCCTAGCAAAAGGTTACGAGCATAAAGTCGTCAGCCTGACCTCAATGACCAAGACCTTTAATATAGCAGGTATTAAAGGCTCGATGATATTTGCTAAAGACGATGCATTAATCAAAAAAATCGGCAAGCAGCAGCAGTTAAATGATGAGTATGAGCTCAATTTATTTGCTTATGAAGTGATGCGTAGTGCTTATGAAGAGGGCGATGAATGGCTTGAGCAGGCGCTTAATTATATTGAAGCCAATATTGACTTAACCATTAGCTTTTTAGAGCAGCATTTGCCCGATATTAAGATTATGCGCCCAGAAGCCTCGTATTTAATTTGGCTGGATTGTTCGGCTTATGCACAAGATAATCAGAAGCTCTATGATAAGTTAAGAGAGGCGAAGGTTGAGCTCAATGCGGGGGTTAAATATGGCGCGGAGGGACATCTTAAAATGCGCCTGAATGTGGCGTGTCCTGAGGCACTGCTGCGCGAGGGATTAAATCGAGTTTCTGCGGCGTTTAGTGGTTAATAAGGCTTTATAAAGCGAGACGAGATTTAATGTTCTCAAGGCTCTATTTGACCTAAATTCTCTAAGTCTACAAACTCCTTTTTGCCGTGGATAGTATACATTCTGCGTTTGATGTCTGGATAATTGCAGATATCAAACGCTGGTCTGTTGCCTCCCATTAAGTAGGTAGCGTCCGTATCACTATTATTACGCATAGAATGCGCTGCACCGTGTGCGGGGAAACCGATAAAATCTCCTGCATGTAGTTGATAAACTTCATCGCCATAATGTAGTGAAAGCTCGCCAGATAGCATATAAATGAACTCGTCTGAATTTTCATGATAGTGGTGTTGCGTGGTTTCATCACCCGACTCAACACGTACGAGATGCAGACCGAATTTGGTAAGACCGACAATATCACTTAATGAAACTGTATGGCGAATGGCATTGTCGTTAGACTGATGGATGTGTTTGGTTGCAGGGGCATTTTCAATATCGGATTTGGTTAGGACGTAATGCTGAGTGTTTTTGAGTGCAGACTTTGGTGTAGTCATAGCTTAGTCTCCGTTATTATTATCTTAAGCTTGAGTCTATAGAAGTAATAAAGTTAACTTAGAGGCTTTATTCACTTTGCAGGATAACCAGTAATATCTTGAATGCTTTGATATAAAGGTTTTAGGCGCTCATACATTTTTA
Source organism: Psychrobacter sp. UBA2769 (assembly GCF_002352555.1). NCBI lineage: Bacteria > Pseudomonadati > Pseudomonadota > Gammaproteobacteria > Moraxellales > Moraxellaceae > Psychrobacter > Psychrobacter sp. UBA2769. The sequence continues at coordinate 84,512 of NZ_DEIR01000022.1, forward strand.
GATAAACCTCATTATAAAGGCGTTTGTAGAGTTGGACATTGGCCTCAATAGGTAAGAATTCATCGCCTAAATGAGTCATTGCCTCACTTGCAACCGCATGATCGGGATAGACGCCGATTCCGACTGCGCAGTTGATGGCAGCGCCTAAACCTGAAGCCTCGTAAGTGTGCGGGCGATAAGCGGGCATACCAAAGATATCGGCAGTAAGCTGCATCGCTGAGTCACTTTGGGAGCCGCCACCGGAGACACGCAGGTGTTTAATGGTTTTGCCCGTGCGCTTTTCAATGGTATCGAAGCCCAGTTTTAGCTCGTAAGCGAGCCCCTCTAAGATAGCGCGATAAACATGCGCCCGCGTGTGCACATCGCCAAAACCAATGAGCGCGCCTTTACCTTCAAGTCCCGGATGACGGACGCCGGGTGACCAATACGGCTGCATCATCAGCCCCATACAACCGGCCGGAATATCTTTGACTGCCTGATCGAGGAGTTTTTCGGTATCGATGCCTTGCGTCTTTGCTAGCTGCTCTTCATAGTGAGCAAATTGCTCTTTAAACCAGCTAACCATCCAAAAGCCACGATAAATCATATACTCATGATTGTAGTAGTTCGGCGCAGCAGCAGTGTAGGCGGGCATATGCTTAAGGATTTCGACGTAATTGCTTGACGTGGTATTGATAGTCGCAGTAGTGCCAAAGCTTAAACAGGCAGTGTCGGCTGCCAGACCAGCAGAGCCTAAAGCTTCGCAAGCTTTATCGCTAGCGGCAGCAATCATCGGCGTGCCCTCTAAAATCCCCGTGGCTTTAGCTGCCTTTGCGCTGATATGACCAAGTGGCTGACCTGGCGGCACTATCTTAGGCATTTGCTCAGGTCGACAGCTGAATAAACGCCATTTAAGATCTTTAGGTTTTAGCCATGTTTGCGCTTTATAGTCATAAGGCAGATAACCTAGGGCATGACCAGTGGAATCGGCTAATTCGCCTGTGAGTTGATAGGTCAGGTAAGCAGATAGATTGACGTAATGGGCGGTCTTTGCCCACATCTTTGGCTCATGGTATGCAAGCCAATTACAGCGGGCTTTTTGCTGCGCCTCTTGTACCAGTTCGCCCATGCCGATAATTTTGGTTAGTGGGTTTAAAAAACCAATATCGTTGGTTTCGCCGCGGCGTAAATCCATCCAAACAATAGCAGGACGCAGTGGCTGCTTGTCTTTATCCAGACATATCATGGTATAGCGCTGGGTGGCGAGACTGACGCCCGCGATTTGCTCAGGGCTTATAGCGCTGGTGTGCCACAGTTGCTGACAAGCCTCGCTTAGCTTTTGCCAATAATAATCGGCATGTTGCTCGGCAAAATTGGGCTGGAGAGAGAAATACGGCTCGATAGGGACGCGGGCTTTGGCAATCTCGCTGCCAAACTGATCAAAGATAAGCGCTCTGACGCTTTGGGTACCATTATCAATGGCTAAGAAATAAATAGGGTTATCAAGGTTCGTGGTCATAGTCGTCCTTAACTATGTAGTCATATAAATTAAGCTGCAGGCAAATGGTAGTAGCGCTGCCACAAGTCCCGATAGCGAGCAACTTCTTGTTGCCATTTTTGCTCATTCCAGCCGAGCTCTTGCTGACATATTTGCTTTAGTCTTGTGCTGATAAGCGGCGTCATTGCGCCATACGGCAGGATTAAACCCAAGCGTGTCCGTCGCAGTAATAAATCATCTAAATGAATAACCTGCTCATGGCGCGCGGCAAAACGAATCTCTGCCCAAATGGTGTTGCTGTCGGTGACATAAGCCAGCTCTTCGTCATGCGCTAGCTCTAGGAGAGTATCAAGCTGGCGACCATAAAACCCTTGTAAGCGTTGTTGTAGAGCTTTTGGTAAAGTAGAAAATTTAGGATTGGTTGGTGTGGTATCGCTAAAGACGTGATCGCCATTTATGGTTTGATTTTGAATGACAGATTTATCGAGCGCGAGCACTTCTTGACACTTTTCAAGGACATCTAAAGCAATAAGGCGAAAGGTTGTTAGCTTGCCGCCGCTGACGGTCACCAGATTACTATCGAGCCACACGCTGTGGTCGCGCTTTTCTTTACTAGGGCTCACGCGCTTACCGTCACCGCCGTCAGATATCAGCGGACGCACGCCTGCCCACGTACTGATGACATCTTCTCGATTAAGGTCGGCATCACTAAAAAGATCGTTAGTCGCAGCTAATAGGTAGTCGACCTCGTCATTAGTAATACCAACTTCACTATCGCCCAAGGGTGGATGATCCAAATCAGTAGTGCCAAGGACAGTACGGTTTTCCCAAGGAAAGACAAAGACCGCTCTTTTATCGACAGGATGCAAAAAGGTATAGGCTTGCTTAATTGGCAAACGCTCTTTGCTTACGACCAAGTGGCTACCGCGTGACGGACGGATTTGTTTATGAAAGTTTTGTTCGGTTCGCTTGCTGGCTTGCATACGTAAGGTGTCAGCCCAAGCGCCCGTGGCACTGACCACCACTTTGGCGTAAACATCGTAACTTTGAGCATTACTATGAGCATTGTCTTCAGAAGAGGTATCTTTGAGTGTTGCGCCTACCACCAAGCCTTGTTCATTGGTAATCAACGATTCTGCTTTTAGGTAGTTAATCGCCTGCGCGCCGTCGTTCATTGCCTCATCAAGTACGCGCATCACCAGCCGCGAGTCGTCGGTCACCGCATCGCTAAATTGACTGGCTCCCAAAAACTTATCTTGCTTGATATGCGGATTTAGGCTTAAAAAAGCCTCTCTTTTAAAGTAGGTAAAATAACGCTTACCCGCAAGCCTATCGTAAACTCGTAGCAAGGTATTGAATATCCATGGCGGTGGAAACTTGCCTTTATAATGCGGCATAACATAGTGCATCTCATTCACAAGGCCACTCGCTTCACTGAGCATACGTTCACGCTCACGCACGCTAAGCAAGGTGGTTTTGTAATCACCCGAGGCAATGTAGCGTAGCCCGCCATGTACCATTTTACTAGAGCGGCTGGACGTGCCCCAAGCAAAATCTTTTTGCTCAATTAATAATACTGCTAAACCGCGCCGTGCCGCTTCGCGAGCAATCCCAGCACCTGTGATACCGCCACCAATAATCAGCATATCCCAAGGTTTCACTTGAGACGAGCGATGAGATAAAGGCGCTAGTGCTTGCTGACGTTGCTGGCGTTGCTGATGGGGCTTAGTAGGGTTCATAAACGGTCTATCTCACATGACATTTAAAAGAATCAATGACATAAAATGCGTAAGTTAATTAATGGGGCTAAGGCCACCTTTTAATCCTCAATCTTTTAATCTTCGATTAAAACGCCCGGATTCATACGCTGTTCAGGGTCTAGGCTTTTGAGCATATCATGAGTCACTTGAATGCCGAGCTTCCCTTTTTCAGCAGCTAGATAAGGCGCATGATCACGGCCAACGCCATGCTGATGCGATATCGTGGCTGTACCATTGGCCAAACTTAAACTGGCTGCCTGTTTGATTTTTTGCCAGCGTTTTAAGGTTGTGACGTGGTCTTTAGCTGCGCGAAAGAAGTAGGTGGTATAAAGACTAGCGCCTTGCTTATAGACGTGTGAGATATGGGTAAAGGCCATAACGTTTTCGCCTTCATCTGACAAGGCGTTTCTCACCGCTTCTTGCATCTGCTGCATCTGCTCGTCGATGTTGTTCCAGTTTGTTGCCGTCTCAAAGGTATCGACCATGATGCCTTTGTCCCATAAGGTGCCACGCAAGTAAGGGAATTTAAAGCGTCCATGCGCCCACACGCTACCCATAATATCGGTGATTTTACCAGTGACACTACCGTGCTGCTTCAACAGCTTATTAAACTGCGTTAGCGCCAATTTATTCTGCGCCTTATCGCCTGATACGCCGTAAGTGAGCATAACCTTATCTGAGCTCAGCCCGCGCGCTTTTAGATAAGTGCTAATGGCTAAAAACTGGCTCGGTGACGTGCCTAAATGTAGATGCGCATCAGTTTCGACAGCATTACTTAAACGTAGCATGGACAAGCGAACATTTTTTTGCACGGCTTGTCTAAGTACTTCTTTACCAGCTTCCCAATTGGGTAGGAAAGCCACTTTAAACAGTTCTTCCTCAGGCTGCGGCTGTACGCGCATTTTGACTTCGGTAAAAATACCAGCACGACCTTCGGTACCCATCAACATCTCGCGCAAATCAGGCCCTGCTGATGACGCCGGAATATCAGCGATATTAAGTACACCCTGCGGGGTGACCAACGTACCGCCCGCAAACATCTGCTCGATACGCCCGTAGCCCAATGACTGCTGACCACTAGAGCGCGCGGCAATCCAACCGCCAAGCGTTGATAGCTCCCAAGACTGCGGATAATGCCCTAAGCGGTAACCCTGTGCGTCCAACTGTGCTTCAACCGCTGGCCCTTGTGTACCCGCGCCAAAGGTTGCAATTTGGCTCTCGGTATCTAAATCGATAAGCTGATCCATCTTACTCATGGCAATGGTGAGTACTGGGCGTGAGCCCTTTTGTGGATTGATATGTCCAACGACTGAGGTGCCGCCGCCAAAAGGAATGACGATAAGGTCGTGATCGTGAGTCAGTTTCAATAAAGTCTCGACATCAGCGGTCGATTCGGGAAAAGCAACACCGTCAGGGAACACTTCAAAGTCGCCGCTGTGCATGGCTATCCAATCTGGGAAGCTTTGACCGCGTGCGTGTCTGAGTCTCACTTCTTTATCGATAGATACGGTTGCAAGCTTAGTCATCGCAGCAGGCAGGCGCGATTTTGGCACAGTTTTTAGCACATGCTGTAAGCTGACAGAGGAGAGTTTTTTGGTTTTGCCGATATGTGATTTGATCAGCTTTGCGCCATGTGACGAGACTTTCTTATTGATACTGACATTGCCCCAGCCGTTCCAGCGTGTCTGCTCAATAGGGGTATTGCCGGACATGCTATTGGATACATCAGTAAGGATGTTATCTTTTGCAGGGGTATCTAAAACGAGGCTGTCAGCGTCATTAATAGTCGCTGCGGTAGGGGTGGGTTTTTTACCAATAAGGGATTTTATTTTGCTCATAGGGACATACCTGTCAATTTATTATATAGTCAAACTTTATATAAATCGGACATGGGTCAGGCGCGCGCAGTCTACTATCCTGTAGTCATTTCACTCGTCTTCCCTGTATCCAAATTATCTTGAACCGACTATCACTTTTATTTAGGGTGAGATTTAGGTCTGGTTTTCATAATCAGGAGCAATTTAACGATAGCTGAACGACTGATAATTAGCTTGAACCAACCCTGCTAAATCTATCGTGTTAAAGCCAAATTGCTTATTCTCTGAGCATAGCACAATATAAACGAAAAATTTATACAAACTCGTCATTTGTATAATAAAAATTCATACGGTAAGCATGATTGTTGCATTCTGATGAATTAACAAACTCTCGTTATGTCCTTTATTAACTCTTAAAATTGCTACCTTTCTCTTTTGACTCTTGTCTTTATAACATTCAAATAATCCTTAATATCAGTATTCGCTATCAATAAATATTCATAACCCTCAATAACTCGCAAAAAACGTGAATAATTAACCATCTAATAGCCATTAATGGGCGCAAACTTGTTAAAATAGGGCACTAATTTTTCTTGATGGACATCGATTTATGACCACTGCCGCTGCCACTCCTGCATTACCTACTATCAAGCAAGACCGTATCCTCATTCTCGATTTTGGCTCGCAGTACAGCCAGTTAATCGCTCGCCGTGTGCGCGATTCTGGCGTTTTCTGTGAGATGTTCCCTTATGACATCGACACTCAGCGTATCCATGATTTTGGTGCCAAAGGTGTCATCCTATCGGGTGGTCCTGAGAGCGTGCATGCTGAGAATAGCCCGCGTATCAACGATGCGGTATTTGAGCTTGGTGTACCAGTACTGGGCATTTGCTACGGTATGCAGGCGATGGCAGATCGTTTCGGTGGGCAGGTTCATGCCAGTGATATCCATGAGTTTGGCGCCGCGACGATTGAAGTTAATGGTCAGTCGCAGCTCACTGATGGTATTGAAGATAGCGTGACGGACAGCAACACCGCTAAGCTAGATGTGTGGATGAGTCATGGCGATAAGGTCATCGAAGCGCCACAAGGTTTCGATATTATCGCCAGTACGCCAAGCTGTCCGATTGCGATTATGGCCGATGATGCCAAACAGTACTATGGTCTACAGTTCCATCCTGAAGTGACGCACACTCTACAAGGTCAAGCGTTATTGGGTCGTTTCGTACATCAGATTTGCGACTGTGCGGGTGATTGGACGCCAGACAATATCGTCGATATGCGCGTGGCACAGTTAAAAGAGCAAATCGGTGACAAGCAAGTATTGCTCGGACTATCGGGCGGCGTGGACAGCTCAGTCGTTGCAGCACTATTGCACAAAGCCATTGGCGATCAGCTGACTTGTGTGTTTGTGGATAATGGTCTGCTACGTCTGCATGAAGGCGATCAGGTCATGCAAGTTTTTGCAGAAAACATGGGCGTAAAAGTCATCCGTGTTGATGCCGAAGATTTGTTCTTAGATGCGCTAGCAGGCGAGTCTGATCCAGAGAAAAAACGCAAAATCATTGGTAAAACCTTCATCGACGTGTTCGCTGATAGTGCGCGTCAAGTGAGCGAGCAGAGCGATGGTAAAGTTGTTGAGTTCTTAGCACAGGGTACGATTTACCCAGACGTTATCGAATCAGCGAAGTCGCATCAAGGCAAAGCCCACGTGATTAAGAGCCATCATAACGTCGGCGGTTTGCCAGATGACTTGGCGTTTGAGTTGGTCGAGCCATTACGCGATTTGTTTAAAGATGAAGTGCGTAAACTTGGTATCACACTTGGATTACCAGCAAAAATGATTTATCGTCATCCGTTCCCAGGTCCAGGTTTGGGCGTGCGTATCTTGGGTGAAGTGAAAAAGGAATATGCTGATATCTTACGTCAAGCCGATGCAATCTTTATGGCAGAGTTAGAAAAATCAGGCTGGTACGATAAGACTGCGCAAGCATTTGCGGTATTCCAACCAATCAAATCAGTCGGCGTGGTTGGTGATGGCCGCCGCTATGCGTGGGTGATTGCGCTACGTGCGGTTGAGACTGTAGACTTTATGACCGCGCGCTTTGCCCATCTGCCGTATGATTTGATTGAGACGGTATCGAATCGTATCATGAATGAAATCGCTGAAGTTTCACGTGTGACTTATGATGTGTCGAGCAAGCCACCTGCGACGATTGAGTGGGAATAATCTCTACTTAATCTTTAGCTGAAACAAAAAAAACACTCAACTTGATTGGGTGTTTTTTTTTGGTTCACTCTTAATTATATTACTTGCTCAGAGCTACTTCGATAGTAGCAACTTTGTTTATTAACTGATTATTAAATTCTAAACAATCCAAAGAGTAGTGCGCTTTTCGATGACAGGTAGGGCACAATGCGATGACGTTTTGAGGTAAGTCCGCACCACCATCTGCCAACCTAGTTAGATGATGGACTTCCAGATAAGGTCCAGATTTAGTTTCAAATGGAGCTATCTCATTACATCCCTCGCATATACCATTAGCTCTTTTTTTGGCATACAGCTTAATTGCTGTACTACGGTTTTGAATAGATTGAATTTTTTCTTGAGTGCTTGCGTGGGTTGGTGTTGAACTTAAGGCAATTTCTCGTAATTGCTGTAATGACTTACCTTTACTAGGCTTAGTGATATAAACGGCTTTAGGGGTTTCAACTGAATTTATACTACTTGTTATTTCTTCAATATTCTTAACGTCTAAGCGAAAAACAATAGCATCACGTAACTCACCATTTCTATCATTTAGCTTTTCTATACGATCATCTATGTAATTGCAAAGACCCACGAAATTGTAGCCGGTTTCAACCTTTTCAAAAAGATATATACTCTTTCTATTTTTTTGATGGTCACGAATGGCTAAATTCCCTTTGGTCATTTTCATGTCACCTTCTTGACCTTCACCTGTATAGTTAAAAACGCCTTCTTTATTATAACCATCAGTGTATCCATACTGTTCACCGTTGTTGCCGGTAAAGATGAATATATAAGGAAATTTGGCAGGGGTAGAAATACCCCCTCGTTCCTGTCCTCCATATTTACTATGTATATCAGAACGACGGTTATAGATTTTTCCTATTTCAAACACTATGGCTTCCTTATTTTTTTATTAAGCTAATAGAGTTTACTATAGTTGATAAGTGTTTTTATGGTTCTTGCATTAAATCGCAATTTTTGGAGTTTATAAAAGTCTATTATAAGATTTAAAAAAATAGCGGTGCTCTCCAAAGTAAAGAACACCGCCACTGCTTATAAAATTTAGCTGTTAAAAACCTAAGCTTTAACCCCGCACATTCACCACATAACGCCCAACCGTTTGACTCGCCATAAAGCGATCTAAATACTCAGGTGTCTGCTCTAACGTAATCTCTTCGCAGTAATTCTCTAAATTAGGCAACTTCATATCGGTAGCGACACGCTGCCAAATAGCCTTTTTATCAGCCAGTGGAATATAGACCGAATCGATACCGAGTAGGGACACCGCGCGGGTGATAAATGGCAGTACCGTCATCGAAAACTCGGCACCACTCGCCAAGCCGCAAGAGGTAACCGCACCGCCCGCTTTGGTTTGTTTGAGCAAGTTGGCTAGATAATCGCCACCGATGGTATCAATAGCGTTTGCCCATAGCTCACGACCGACAGGTTTATCACCGATTTCATTGATGCTATCGCGATGACGGACTTCGCTTGCGCCAAGCTCTTTTAGATAATCGCTTTGCTCCGGCTTACCTGAGAAGGCGATAACCTCATAGCCAAGCTGACTTAATATGGCGATGCTGATACTACCGACGCCGCCCGTTGCACCCGTGACCGCGACTGGTCCGTCTTCAGGTTTTGCGCCCATTTTCTCTAACTTTTGCACGCTTAAGGCTGCGGTTAAGCCGCCCGTACCGTAAATCATCGCTTCTTTTAGCGTTAAAGAAGATGGGCATTCGACCGCCCAATCGGCAGGGATAGATATCATTTGACTGAGACCGCCATCGGTATCCATGCCCAAATCATAACCAAAGACCACGACCTCTTGGCCTTCAGAAAACGTGCCAGACTTATCACTGACCACCACGCCTGCGGCATCAATACCAGGAGTGTGCGGGTAGTTTTTGGTGATTCTTTTATTTCCCGAGGCTGACATCGCATCTTTGAAGTTTAACGATGAGTAATGCACTTCGATTAATAAATCATTTTCAGGCAAGTCACTGACGTTACGCGTTTGGATGCTTTTATCGAACGTACCGTCGCTGGTTTCTTCGACTATTAAGGCTTTAAAGGTTTTGTTATTCGACATTGTCTGAATCCTTTTGTATTGCTCTTTTATTTGAGTGGATTTATAACGAACTATATTAAGGTTTTAACAACACTTTGCCCTTTTTGCCAGATTGCACCTTACCAGATACCGCTTCTTTAATATTATCCAGCGTATAGATGCCGCCTGTTGGTAGCTTTAATTTACCGCTGGCAGCGCGCTCGATAAGCTCTTTTATCAAACGGCTTTTATTATCCGCATCCATCTTTTGCATCAATGCACCACCCCAAAAGCCTTTGAGTGTCGCTTGCTTAAAGATGAGATGAGTCGGATTCAGCGCGAGTGGCTGACCAGACATCCCGCCTACCGCTGCCATGATACCACCATGACCGAGTAAGCTTAGTAAATCACCACCAGATTGACCGCCGACAGAGTCGACTGCGCCGCTTATTTTTGCATCACCGATAATGTGACGGACTTGATCTTTCCAGTCGTCATCATCGCTCACCACGTTGTTTTCAGTGATACCAATCTCAGTCAGCTCGTTTGCTGACTCTTTACTACGCACGACATTGATGGTATTGATGCCGCGCTCAGCAGCCAACATCGCAAGCGATTCGCCAACTGCGCCATTGGCGGCGTTTTGAATGACCCATTGATCTTTTTCTAGTTCTAAAAACTCAATGAGCATCAAGGCGCTCATCGGCATGGCGATAAGCTGCGCGGCCATTTCATCGTCGATGGCGTCCGGTATAGGGATGACACTGCTAGCAGGGGCGGTGAAGTATTCGGCCCACGTGCCTTCGACACCGGTGACCACCACACGCTGACCCGCTTGCATACCTTTGACGCCAGCGCCGATAGCCTCAATAGTACCCACGGCTTCGCTGCCAGCAAGTGCGGGCAGTTTTGGCTTGGTGCCATATTGACCTTGGATAGTGATGAGGTCGTGGTTATGGATAGAAGCTAGAATGGTTTTGATACGGACTTCGTTATCTTTTGGCTCTGGCATTGGGCTGTCAGTGATGGTTAATACGTCTGACGGTTTGCCAAATTCGTTATAGGTTGCGCTGCGCATCTTTATATCCTTTTTTATTGTTAGATAAATATCGTTGATTGTTCATTTTGAAACGATGATGATTAATCACTCATCAACCTTAACAAGTAGGGCTTGATACCCGCAACCTGACTTTGGTAAATGAACGTTGCCCGCTGTTTAGAACGGTAAAATGTTATAAAAAGGTGCAAGCTGAATAAGGTGCAGAGTTATAACCGCAAAATAAGCCATAAAAAATGGCAGCGTTCTTATTAGAAAGAACGCTGCCATTATCTCAATAAAAGGAAGAATAAAACGAAGGCTAGCTAAATGATAAATTAATGATAGTTTAAGGTTTTAGTAGTACCTTACCTTTTTTGCCTGACTGCAATTTGCCATCGACAGCTTTGGTGATATCAGCTAAGTCAAATACGGCTTCGACAGGCAGGTGCAATTTGTCACTGGTTGCCCGTTCGATAAGCTCATCGATTAAGCGCTGTTTATTCTCGACACTCATCTCTTGGCTAATTTTACTGCCCCAAAATCCTTTCACGATGGCTTGTTTAAAGATTAGATGCGTCGGATTAAGCACCATTGGCTGACCTGACATGATGCCAAAAGAAGCCAAGGTGCCACCATGACCGAGCAGCGCTAATAAGTCACCGCTTGCTTCTCCGCCGACAGAGTCGACCGCTGCGCTGATGCTATCATCGCCGATGATTTGTCGGACTTGCTCTTTCCAATCGTCATCTTCGGTATTGATGTTATTTTTGATATCAAGGGTGTCTAACTCTTTAATCGCATCGCTACTGCGTACCAGATTAATGGTATTAACGCCGCGCGCGGCAGCCAACATCGCAAGTGATTTACCAACGGCACCATTTGCGGCGTTATGAATAACCCATTGACCGCTTTCTACTTCTAAGAATTCCAGCAGCATTAAAGCACTGAGCGGCATGGCAATTAACTGCGCCGCCATTTCATCTTTTAAACTATCAGGGACAGCAAAGACCATATCGGCTGAGGCGACAAAATACTCTGCCCACGTTGCTTGCACACTGGCAGCAGCCACACGCTGTCCCAATTTTAAGTCTTTAACGTCGCTACCAACGGCGTCAATAATACCTAACGCTTCGCTACCGCCGATAGCCGGCATCTCAGGCTTAAAGCCATATTTACCACGAATGGTGAGTAAGTCATGGTTATGAATGGAGGCGAGAATGGTTTTGACGCGGACTTCATTAGCCTTGGGCTCTGGGATAGGGCGGTCGCCGAGGCTTAATACTTCAGTTGGTTTGCCAAATTCGTTATAAGTTGCACTACGCATGATAAATCCTTTTTTAATTTTTAAGTCTTTTCCAAATGTTTTTTAACGAGCTAGTGAATTTGCAGCCATCAACAGTAACAAACCCTGCTTACTTATCGCAATATCACTTTGGTAAAGCAGGGTTGTCATCGATTGACAGTTATAAAGGTTTTAGCGCGACAATTGGTAGCATTTACAGCAGCATTGATTTTGAGTTATTAGCAGTTTGCGCTGTATAGTTAGTTCAATATAAAAAAAGGCACGTTAAAAATAGCCTGCTGCTGGGATAAATTTTTCTTGCTTGCTGTGCGCTTCGCACTTTTCGATGCTTCGCAAAATTTATCCCAACAGCCCTGTATTCTTTTTGACTTGAATCAACTATATTAGGCTACTTTATATTAATCCCTTTTTGGATTAATCATTTTTTGGACTAATCACTGCAAAATCGTCGTCGACCAAATTGGTCAGTAGCGGCTCCCCTTTATCATTAACCCGAAATAGCCCATATTCTGCCGCCTCAAACGCTTCGCCATGACCTTCTTGGAAGAAAAAAGCATTGGTCGCAAGCTGCATTGCGCCGTTACGGATACGATAGTGAATCGCCATCTCATTAGTCGCTAGATTTTTAGGCTGATTAGCCGCTAAGCGCATAAACTGTGCGACTTTATTGTTATCTAAGGCAACAATGACATAGCCATCTTCATTAGTAGGATAGCTACCGGGGTCTCTATTTAAGGCGGCAAATACGTCACGCTCTAGCGCATAGCTAAGCGTCATATAGTCGCCTTGCATAAAGCCGCGTGGATCAACAGGTGCAAGCGCTAATAAGACAGTATCGCCAGTCGCAAGATGGGCTTCATATTTAATAATATTCCTCGTCATCACCACCAATACGAGCGCCAATCCAAGGAGGGCAATAATAATCGTGACTGCCGGTTTTTGTAGCCAATGCGCACTCGATGTGCCCTTAATCAAGCGCTTGGTCAAAATTTTATTATTCATGACAGCCGCTCCTGATTGTCGTTAGCATTCGGTTTTATATGCGCAAAATAGCCTTTGATAAGCACCCAGCGCAGCAGTAATAGCGCGATACCGATGACAAGCATGGAAGTGGATTTGACCAATAAAGAAGTATCGAGCTGATAGTAATACCAAAATATATAACCGACCAAGGCAATAATGCCCATTCCTAACAGCACGCGTTGGCTATTGGCAGTGGCGATAATGATAATCAAACTGGTGGCCAATAAGCCTGAGACATAAATAGACATTATCCCAAGTAATACAATCGCAGCGCTAATGAGTAGTCCTGCTGCTGATAGTAGTTTGATGTGATAGCGCTTTAAAATGAAATAAGCGGCATAAAGACTGGCAAGCGTTAATAGCCCTTGTGCTAGGTAGTAGTTATAGCTAAAGGCTTCACCGTAACTATCAAGGCTATCAAAGCTATTGCCATATTCAGCAGCAATAAAATAGACGGAAATATTGAGCAAAACATAGGCGCTCGCATAGCCAATAGCATTGATGATTTCTAGAGCGTTCATTCGCCATTTGTGTGGGATAAATGCAGCTAGCCTATAGCGTTGTAAATGAGTCACGCTAGTGATTAATGCCAATAATCCTAAGCTTACTTCGGATAAGTGATAATAATTTAATAAGTAAAATAGGCAGCTTAAGGCTAAGGTTGCGCTCAATAAACGATAGATAAAATTGGCTATTACAACAGTCATCAACAGTTGTACAAGGAGCAATAGCACTATATTGAGTGGCTCTGTAATTCCACTCGCCAGTAAAGCATAGGCAATATAACCTTGACCTGCTAGCGTAATCGCAAAGGCTAAACTATTCCAAAAAGCGCTATGGCGCAAGCGGGCGTTATAAAATAGAAACCCGCCAATGCCGCTTAATATGCCGCCAATAATAAATACCGCTAGCGTACTATCCAGCAAACCGGTGTTATCTAATAACAAGGTTAAAAACCCTATAAAAAACAGACTGGCTAAAATACCGCTCATACCAAAAAGTAAGCTTATAAACCATGGGCTGCGCGCTTCAGATGCTGCATTATTCAAAAGCTTATAATTGACGTTTTGCGCGTCGATGAGTCCCTGCTGTTGTAATAGTACAAGGTCATAATGTTGTTCGTTATGGTTGATATTATTATTCATCTCATTGTTCATCGCTGTTCCCCTTGATTATAGTATGAGGAGCAGTGTCATCGTTCTTGATACGGGCAATTTTACGTAGCCACATAACTGCCGACGAGCTCATGCCAATAAGTACCAAGGCTAATATCAAAAACCCACCCGCGTCAAAACCCTCCAACAGCCATTTACCGACCCAAAACATCACCACAGTAATGATAGAAAATGACAAATAAGTCAGCATCAGTAAATCAAGACGGCGCTGATAAAAGTGCCAAAATATAAAGCCGCACCAACCTAACCATACTAGGATAGCGATAAGCGTTGCCCAGATATCGCCATTATCAAAGACTGTGACAATCGCCAGATACGTCATAAAAAACGTACTTAATAAACCGACGACATAAGTACTCCATTGCAAGCTGGATTTGGTTTGTGAGCTGTTTGTTTTAGAGTTATTTAGAGGATGTTTAAGGTCATTAGCGGTTATATCAGCAGTGGACTTTTTAGGATTAATACGATTGAAAAACTTGCTAGCAATGTAAGGTTTTTTATTGTCGCAGCTAATAAGCCAACTATAAAAGGCAATGAAATTAAATAGCGCAAGGATGGCTACTTGAGAGACGTTTTGCAGGCGATGGTCGATAAGTTGTAGATTTGCGACATCCAAATAGAGTAGCAAACAGGCATTGATTAACCCTAACCACAGCAGCCACAATGTAGGGAAGCGAGCGATAAGCACCCAAGGCGTAATCAATAGCGCCCAGCCAAAAAACAGCTGCCAGGTATCAGCGCCCGTTTGATACACTTGCCCAAATAGCGCCAATAAGCTACCGGTGATAATGCTAGCAATGAGCAATAATAACTGCCGAATCAGCTGAAACCGTTGTCTAAGTTTCCTAAAAGACAGTGCTACGTAAAGCGCGATGGTAATCGCCAGCGCCCCTTCAACCAAGGCAAATTTACCCATCTTGCCGATGTTCTGCCAGTTATAGGCGATAAAGAACACAAGGGATAGTACCAGCGCCACCGTGCCAATAATCAGCAGCGCTTTATCAAAAAATATCAGCCAAGTGCGTTTGCTTGGATAGACTTCTAGGTGCGTTGCTGCCGCCTCGGTATTTTCGAGAGGGAGAAGACCTTGGTGTAGTAACTGCTCGATAGTACGCCGTGCTTGGCTCATAGTCGCCTCTGAATAAAAACAGTTTGTCGCTTATCTTAGCTGTTTTTATACTGGCATAATGTACTAAAGTTTATAACTTAGCATCTTTTATAACTTACTAACCTTTATAAAGGCGTTAATAAAACTCAATGCGGCTTAGCAGGTGCTCTTGGATTAAATAGGCACAGATATAAGCGCTCGGCCAAGCAACCATAAAGGCATACTTCCATGAATGAAACAGGGTAGTAAAGAAACCTTCGACAAATCCTACGTTAATCAGTAGCAACGCCGTCGAGATAATCGTCGACATCATCAGCGCCATTAAAAAGGTGAAAATCAGCCGATAGTATTTGCGCCGCGTGCGTATTCTGACGGTCGGGAATTTTGCCATAACGTTCTGTTGTCCTGCATGATGAGAGCCACGCTTAAATAGTATTGTAAACGTGATGTGTTGCGATGAGAAAGGATGAAATGCAGCAGTGCTAGTGCTTGTCAGCGACTATGATATCGCGTGATGGGGGCGAGGTAAAATGGTTATTATAAATAATAAGATTCGTTATATCTTAACGACGACTCTGCTGTTTTTAAAAAGAATAATATTCGAAAAACAGCAGACTAAAGAGGTTTGGTTTTGCTACGCTAAATAAGATTAAAAAATAAAGGGTACAATGAAATGGCAGCTAAAAAACAGCGAACCTTAGGTATCATCGGCGGGATGAGTTGGGAGAGCACTGAAAGCTATTATCGGCTGATTAATGAGGGCATTAAGGCAGAGTTAGGTAGTTTGCATTCAGCGGATTTGCTGATTCATAGCGTTGACTTTGCGCCGATTGGCGAGCTGCAAGCACAAGGCGCGTGGGATGAGATGGGCGTGATATTAGCCAATAGTGGCAAACGTCTGCAAGCTGCTGGCGCGCAAGGCTTATTAATTGCCACTAACACCATGCATAAAGTCATCGATGACGTCCAAGCCGCGACCAATCTGCCGATTATTCATATCGCTGATGCCACAGCTAAAGCTATTCAAGCACAAGGTTTGACTAAGATTGCGCTACTCGGTACGCAGTTCACCATGACGCAGGACTTTTATAAGCAGCGCCTTATTGATACTGGTTTGCAAGTTTTGGTACCAGAAAATGATGCACGGGCAGAGGTGCATCGGATTATCTATGATGAGCTGTGCCAAGGGCAATTTCTTGATAGCTCACGCCAGTATTATAGCCAAGTCATTAAAGACTTAGCCAATAAAGGTGCAGAAGGCGTCATTTTAGGTTGTACCGAAATTGGACTGCTTATTCAGCAAGCAGACAGCCCAATAGCCGTATTTGATACCACCGCTATTCATGCCGCGGCGGCGGTGGATTTTTTACTCAGTCATTGATTTTAAAACACTTGAGCTTAAACCCATTGAATTTACTATCTATAAACCCCTATAAACCACGCGATGAGCGTTTATGCTTTCTTCTCATACGGTGTTTTTGCAGGCGTTTTTGTAGCCGACGATGCAATCTTGTGATACGGCGTATAGGGGACAGTTTCCACACAGTCGTCGGTAAAATATCACGAAACGATGCACTAGTGCCGGTATGCGCGCGAAACTCCTCAGACCTTTGCGCAGCTTCCTCTGCGGCCAAGTGTTTGCCTTTGCGCCAGCCGCCGTACAGATATAGTCCCGCCCCCATCACAGCGGTCGCTACCATACCTGCTGGAAACGATAGCCAAAGCGCATCGGTGCCGAGTAGGGGATAAAGCCCGAAAGCAAAGCCAAGACGCACCGGATACATTGAAATCACCATAACGATCAGCGGCCAAATCACATAGCCATTGGCACGCATGGTACCGAACAGCACTTGCGCTATGCCAAAAAAGACAAAGCCCCATGTCGCCATTAATTGGATATGTCGCCCAATCGGCACCGCTTCGCTGTCACTACCGAGGAAAAGCCCCAAAATAGTGTCATCAAAAATGCTCAGCACTCCAATCATAGCGCCCGTTAATATCACGTTAAAGATAAGCCCCCAACGCGTGATACCTGCAACCCTATGCCATTGATTGGCACCGATGTTCTGTGCAACCATCGCACTAGCAGCGGCACTTAGCGCCATTGCGGGCATCTGCACATAGGTCCAAAGCTGCTGGGTTGCGCTATAAGCCGCCGTCGTTTGTACGCCTTCGCGGTTGATTAACGATAGCATCGTCAACGCTGCTGAGGAGATGACGATCATTTGTAGACCCATTGGCAAACCCTTTGCAAACATTGACTTTAAGATGTCTCGGTCTGCACGCAAAAAGCGCAGCTCTGGCAATTTAAGTGTCAGCACAGAGCCCCGCAGGTACATAGTAACGACCATGCCAATCAGCGCTAGCGTGTTGGCGACGGCGGTTGCGAATGCCGAGCCAAATATGCCCCATTCGGGAAAGGGTCCTATACCCAAAATCAGTACTGGCGTCAAAATCAGGTCAATAATCACCGATATAATGATAAACCAAAGCGGCGTTGTAGAATCGCCCGTCCCGCGCAGTGCCATCATTATCAGCGTAAAGGTCAGGGTGACGGGCATGGCAATGAAAATCATCCGCAGATAGGTCAGGGCAAGGTCTAGCGCACTTGGCGGCGTACCAAGCAGATCAAGAAGCAGCGGGGCAAATATCCACCCTCCTGCCGACACCAATATACTGATCGGAATAATGCTACCCAGCGCCGTCCCCATGGTTTTCTTGACGATGGCATCGTCACGACTACCCATGGCCTGACCAATTAAAATAGTAGAGGCCATACCAAAACCAAAAACAAAGGAGATCAGGATAAACATCAAGATATTGCCGTTCGCCGTCGCGGCCAACGCCTCTTCACCTAAAAATCGGCCCACCCAGACGGCATTAATCGAGCCGTTTAACGACTGGAGGGCTGATGATCCAAGTGTTGGCAAGGCAAACAGCAGCATCGTTTTGGCAATTGACCCCTCGGTGAGGTCGCGCTGTTTACCAGTGGAGGTATTTGTTTTACTCAATGTTGATCCTTTTGCGTTATCTAGGGCTGACTGAACGAAAATGCTTATCATAAACCAGAAAGCTTGTGCCTTCTTTACTAGAGCTGTATGAGAGCTGTAAACTCTCGGCAAACTTTATGATTATTTAACTGTCATTTTTTATATGATTGTCATACAGTTTAGAGGTGAGGATAATTGCTATAACTGCTTAAGTCTAAAATAAGCTTGTGCTAGGATTATGATTTTTAATTCATTCTGCCAGCTGCTAACAAGGAAATCTCAATGCTATTAAAACGCCTAGGCCTTGCCGCGCTTTTTAGTCTTTCTATGGTCGGTTGTACCACTGCGCCCAATACCTTAGCGGTCAATACCACGCAAA
This sequence comes from Psychrobacter sp. UBA2769, assembly GCF_002352555.1. NCBI lineage: Bacteria > Pseudomonadati > Pseudomonadota > Gammaproteobacteria > Moraxellales > Moraxellaceae > Psychrobacter > Psychrobacter sp. UBA2769. Next base: position 102,881 of record NZ_DEIR01000022.1, read on the forward strand.
AGATTATTCAATATGAGCGCTCAAAGTCTGATTTAGAAATCAAATCGCTAACGCTAGCCTCTGGCGATAAGATGGTCTATGCAGAAAACGGCAACGTCACTGGCGAGCCTTTATTACTGATTCATGGTTTCGGCGGTAATAAAGACAACTTTACCCGTATCGCGCGTCAGTTAGAAGGCTATCATCTGATCATTCCTGATTTACTTGGATTTGGTGCGTCGAGCAAACCGATGGGCACCGATTATCGCTCGGAGGCGCAAGCAACGCGCTTGCATGAGCTGCTACAAGCTAAAGGCCTAGCAGCCAATATTCATGTCGGTGGCAACTCGATGGGCGGCGCTATCAGTGTTGCTTACGCCGCGCTTTATCCTAAAGAGGTCAAAAGCTTATGGCTCGTCGATAGCGCGGGGTTTTGGTCGGCAGGTATTCACGAAGCACTTGCAGGCGCAACGTTAGAGAACAATCCGCTGTTGATTAATAGTAATGAAGACTTCTATAAAATGTACGATTTTGTCATGTATAAGCCGCCATATCTGCCAAAATCGGTCAAAGCGGTGTTTGCCCAAGAACGTATCGCTAATAAAGAACTGCACGCCAAAATTCTCGAGCAAATCGTCAACGATAATGTCGAAGAGCGTGCCAAAGTTATCGCACAATATAAGATTCCGACGCTAGTGGTGTGGGGCGAGAAAGATCAGATCATCAAGCCTGAAACGGTCAAGCTGATAAAAGAAATCATCCCGCAATCAGAAGTGATTATGATGCCAGAAGTTGGTCATGTACCGATGGTCGAAGCACTTGATAAGACTGCGGATGACTATAAAGCGTTTCGTGAGAAGCTTAATAAGTAATAATCTCGATTGAATAAGTTGGTTTAAATTAAGGTAGGCTGGGTTAAAAACTTAGCCTACCTTAATTAAACTATAGATCTTTTACTAAGCGCTCTAGCAATTCAATCGTGCTCTCTTGCCTGACCAACGCTACCCCTTGTCCTGCCCATAAAGATTGATGTTCTGCATCAAGGTTGTTTTTCGCATGGGCACGCAGGTCTTTGGTCATGGCATTTAATTGTGGGTAGGGCGGTAGCTCATGCGCGCTCTCAAACTGGCTAAAGTCACGCAGATAATCGTTTAACAACCCGCGTGCTTGCTTACCTGAAAACAGCCGCGTTAAACGTGTTTCGCTACTACGCTTATCTTGACTGGCATCGAGTAGCGCTTGTTTATAAATATCATTGATACCGCATGTATCGGTAGTCAAAAATGCCGTGCCTATTTGCGCCAGCTCAGCACCTGCTGTTTGAATCGCCTTGATAGCTTGCCCCGTCATAATCCCACCTGCTGCAATTAAAGGAATATCAGTGCAAGCACGCGTTTGACTAATCAGCGTCAATAATCCCATTGGATCGTTTGCGCTTTGTGGCAACCAGCCACCGCGATGGCCGCCAGCTTCTGCGCCTTGTATACATACCGCATCGACGCCAATATCTGCCCACGCTTTTGCTTCCAATGGATGATTGGCAGTACCGATGACGCGCGTGCCTAAATCTTTTAAACTCTGCACTTGCTCGGCGCTGATAATCCCAAAGGTGAAGCTAGCGACAGGAACTGGATTGTCATACAGCACTTGTAGTTGTTCTACAAAGCTTAGCGCAGGACGTTTAGGTAACGCCATTTCGATATTGTTTTCTTGATAGTACTTAGTTAGCCAAGCAGGAATTTCACTATCCAAGGTATTAGAATCATGCTCGGATAACACCATTAGATTAATCATAAAAGGGCGGTTGGTGAGCGATTTGAGAGTATTAATATGGTCATTTAAAACATCTGGCGCCGTCGTGCCACTTCCCAATGAACCCAGACCACCAAAGTTACTGACCGTCGCTGCCAGCTCAGGCGTGGTGGCCCCTGCCATCGGTGCTTGCACTATAGGATAGGTTAAATCAAAGGTATTTAGTAAGGTCATGACCGGCTTCCTTGTTATTTTATGAGAAAATTGGCATGACTTACTTTAGCAAAGCTGAAGGGATTACGTGTGAGATAATGTGTATTTAGTTGCTGAATAGGAAGGGTGGGTTTGACTATAAGACTGTTGCTAATACTTATCGTTCAAAATGGGGATAAGGTCAGAAATCTAGCATTTAATGCCAAAAAATAAGTCAGCTCTTAAGTTATCAAAAGATAATTAAGAAAGCCGACCCATTTTTATAAACTATTTGCTTAGCTTAAATGCTTAATTCAACTGCAAAGAGCCTTTCGCATTCATTAGCAGCTCAACCACGTCATCACCACTGATGACGGTAAAGTGTTTATCAATGGCAGATTCTTCTACACCATTGTGTTTCATACACGCGCCGCAGACCAATACTTGACCACCTTTTTCAATAAAGGCTTCTAGCAATTCGCCCGCAGGTTCAAATGGCGCGCCAATATTGACGTCATCTAAAGCGTTCGGTAAGGCCAAATGTACCGCATCTACCATCAATATCACCGAGGCAGAGTGACCTTTTTTAAGCGCGACACCTGCCATAGTAAAGGCTAAGGTGATTTTACTTGGGTTTGAGTCACTATTATCAAATAATGTTCCGACATAATCCGTATTATTAACCATGTTATTTTCCTTATTAGACTGTTTTTTAATTAAAAAGTATTCAGTTGAGTAGGGAACTCACTACTATCCTAACATTTACTATATGTATTTATATAATGTCTTGTTAGAAAATAGTAGCTATACAGTAGCTATAAGGTTACGTAGTTGTGAATATTTGCTTGTGACTTACCAATACCGTTGAATAATTGGCTTTAAGCTTGCGGCGGCCACGGGCGGTCGGCATCACTGACTATCCATTCTGCCACATAGCCGCTCGGCGGTAGCTGCCAATCCGCTTGGTCTAACGCCGCTAAGATACGCGAGGTCTCGATGACTTTGCCGCCTTCGGTGACGCCGGTACGCAGTAGGGCCGATGAGCAAGGTTTGCCCTTTACCCACATCGACTGCTCGATATATATCCAGCGCTCATCGAAACCGACGATATGAGTTTTCATCGTTACTTTATCAAAGGCGCGAATGCGTTTGCGATATTGGATGGTGCTACCAGCAACGACCAAACCCCAACGCTGCTTGAGCAGTTGGCTACCAAGCCCGCTCCGTACCGCAAAATCGGTACGCCCCAAATCATAAAGGGTCAGTACGCGTCCGTTATTCATCTCTAAAAAATTATCAATGTCCGTCAAACGACAGCGAAAGGTAATCTCGCTGGTATCTTTAAACGTTAAGGTATTGCCTTTTTTTACTTGCAGCGCGGCATGGGCGATGGTGCTGGCATAACGGATAAATGGATACATAGCACAGTCTCAAAGGGTTAAAGTTTAAATAATAGAATTGCGGTTTGCCAGATTATCAATCGTTATTATAAGTCTTAGAGGCTACACCAATATGCTTAAAATAAGCACTGACGGTTTCGGGTATCCAATTGATATCGAATTTTGAGGTTTTTGCTTTTTTACCATTGTTGCCCGCTTGCTTGGTTTTAGCATTATCATTAGTTGATTGGGCGTTAGTCGATTGGGCATTTTTTGCCTGACTGTCTGAACGATAACGCAAATAACCGATATGACCACCGTGTTCGGTATCTAAAATAGTGACACTGTCCGAGACATCATTTGGCGTGGCGGTAAAACCAATAAAGGGGTCGTCTTTGGCGCTAATGAGTAGTAGCGGGCGCGTGACATTCCTTAGATATGGCAAGGCAGAAGATGAGTGATAATAGTCGTTTTTAGAGCGATAGCCATGACGCGGGGCGGTGAAAATATCGTCAAAATCACTGATGCGATTGGCCGCTTTGATAGAGTTAATCTCATCTTGGCTTAAATCATTAGCCAGTGCTTTTTTAATAATTGGATTGAGCAAATACGGTGTATAAATCCGGTGGCTCAAAAAGCTATGCATGGTAATCGCAGCGGACGACATATCGACCGGCGCAGAAATCACGACTGCGCCATCGCATAGCGCGTTATCGCCATATTCGCCCATATATTTTGCCAACGCATTGCCGCCAAGTGACACGCCCACTGCGTAAATATGCGCGTAATTTTCGCGCAAGTTCTCTAACATATGATGCACCTCGCCCGTGTCGCCAGCGTTATAAAATACGCGCCCGTTAGCAGGAATGCCGCCACAACTGCGAAAGTGCGCAACGACAAAATGCCAGCCTTGCGCATGCATCTGATACGCCAAAGCGCGCGCATAATGGCTGTCGCTGCTGCCTTCCATGCCATGAAATAGCACGATTAATGGCGTTTGCTCAAGTTTGCCATTTTCTGAATCTTCTAAATATTGGACAGGATGGGCATCGTAAAAGTCATAAGCGATATCAGTTTCACACAATGAATCTTGCTTAATCACGCGGCGGTAGGTTGGCGTCTTGGGCGCAAAAAACTTCGGCAAGATGCTTTGCAAATGCGGGTTGCTCAGCCAAAAGGGCGGTTTAAACGGCGCGGGCGCGAAAGGTTTGGTTGGTTTTGAAGTTGGCATAGGACAGTCTTATATGAGTTGTTATAAAAAACAGTGACTTATCATACCGACTGCCAAGGTTAAAACCAATGATTTTCAGTGAACGCATGGTTACTCAAAATAGTTCGTTAAAAACAGCTAATAAAAATATACATTTCTTATGGCTTATCTAAGACACGCCCATCCATCGCTAGACGTTCTTTTAAACTGTCGATATCTGCCTCAGCGAGCGTTACGGTCAATGTCACTTGCTTACTATAAGTCACATCATCGATACTGCCATTTAAACTTTCTACTACATAGCGGCACTGGGCTTCGGTGGCGAATTCTGCCAATATTTGTACTTGTGTCATCGGCACATAAGGCAGCAAAATCATCTCATCGACGGCCGCTTGCGCTGAGCCGGCATAGGCACGGGTGAGACCACCGGCACCGAGTTTGATACCACCAAAGTAACGCACCACGATGATAATGACGTTACCGATAGATTTATGCTGTAAGACATTTAATATCGGTCTTCCTGCGGTGCCATTGGGCTCGCCATCGTCGTCAAAGCCTGCACTGGTGGTATTATTAGGGTCACCGATGATATACGCCCAGCAGTGATGGCGGGCATCGGCATATTTTTGACGCAGTTGTTCCACGTGAAACATCGCCTGCTCACGCGAGGTCACAGGATAAGCATAAGTAATAAAGTCGGATTTTTTAATTTCCAAACGAGTAGTGACGGCATGTTTTAGCGTTTGATAGCTCATATTTCATCAGGCTTAGGTTGGATATGGTAAACTGGTCTGACTTTCACTGTGGTCCGTATTTGGCACAGTGTTCATTAATTTTTTATTATAGTACCATTTCTAACCAGTGAAGATAACGAGCAGGTCACGCTTGAATGCTAATGACGTTGGCTTCTGATTTAGGGTGGGTCACATAAAACGGATGGTAGTAAATAGTATGCGTCTAGATAAATTTCTGAGTAAAGCCACTGAGCTGTCGCGTAAAGAATCAAAAAAGATTCTGCACGCCGGTGAAGTGACGGTAAATGACACTGTGGTCAAGGACCCTGGGTTGCACGTCGATATCGTCAATGATGAAGTAATGTGGGCAGGCGAGCCATTGTCAGTTGCGGCTGGCAATCGTTATATCCTCCTGCATAAGCCTGAAGGCTTTGAATGTACCTTAAAGGTTAAAGAACATCCTATCGTTACTGAGCTGATTGCCGTACCAGAGCTTGGTAGCTTACGTATTGCGGGTCGCCTCGATGTCGATACCACGGGTGCGTTGCTTATCAGTGATGATGGCAAATGGTTGCACCGTGTCACCAGCCCTAAACATGAGCATGCCAAAATTTATGAGCTGACCTTAGCTGAAGCAATGGATAGCGACGCTCAAGCCAATGCTGTTAAAGAAGTGGCTGAAGGTATCTTGTTAGAAGGCGAGCACGAAGAAACCAAGCCTGCGATTCTTGAATTCATCGATGAAACCCATGCGCGTTTAACCTTAGAGCAGGGTAAATATCACCAAGTAAAACGTATGATGGGTTACTTTGGCAACAGAGTCACCGAGCTGCATCGCGCCAGTATTGGTCATATCACTTTAGATGGTTTGGATAAAGGCGACAGTCGCTTCCTAACGCCAGAAGAAGTGGCTAAATTCTAAATTTAAGCTTTGTTAAATCATTAAAATGAATTATTAAAATATTTTTCCAAAATCAGCAGCCACTGAAAAGTGTGCTGCTTTTTGCTGCTTATCGTTTGCCGTGGTTATTTCTGTCAGCTGTCTGTGTTGCCTATCTCTTAAAGCTCAGTAGCAGTTTTGCAAAATTGACGGCTTAAGGCTTTGCAAAATCATCGCATGTGCTACAGTCTGTTTATTATTTTTAATCTATGTTTTTACATAATATGGTTGTCTTTATTAATAAGGTGAATTTGAAAATCCTTATTATTAAATATAGCGGTTCTTCTTTTTAGATTACTACGCAACTATTATTAAAAACCAATAGGACTGTCTCTGTGAAATTACCTGTATTAAAAGCTGCCAGCTTAATCAGCGCCGTATTGCTGACGACCACCGCTTGTGCGCAGCCAAGCGCCACTGATGCTATCAAGAAAAATACCAGCCAAGCGCCTCAGACCGCCCAAGCGGCTGGCAGCATAACCAAAGCTGTCGATAGTCAATTACGCCAACTGCTGACTAAAGCTGGTATCAAAACGCAAATCAATTCTATCGTAGTATCTAAATTGCCCAATATGTATCAGGTGAATTTGGCAGGACAGCCGCCGCTACATATTACCGGAGATGGCAAATATGTCATTCAAGGCGAGCTGCAAAAGAACCCAAGCAAACGGGTAGTGACTAAGATTCCAACGCGTAGCAGCAGTGCACAAGTCGGTAAACCGGTTAGCGCCAGCGTCAAATCTGCGATCCTCGCCAATATGGATGCGCTAAAAAACATGAGTGCCAAGACGCCGTTCTTTTATACCGCAGTGCCGGGCGTCATTTGGGGCGCAACGCTGGAGGGCGTGCCTTTTTTATTATCAGATGATGCGCAGTATATTACCGATGGTGAGATATCCGTGATTGAAAACGGTCAGTTTATTGGCCTCGATCAAGAGTTTGAAAAGCGTAAAAATCAATCGGTGTTTGCGACTCTAGATGAAAGCCAGCTGATTAATTATCCAGCGACCGGCGCTGAAAAAGCAGTTATTTATGTGGCTAATGACGTCAATTGCCCATACTGCCGCCGCTTGCATCAACAGCTGCCCATGCTTAATGCCAAAGGTGTGACGGTGAAAACCATCGGTTATCCAATATATGAGCAGTCACCTAAGCAAATGCGCGCTATCTGGTGTCAGAGCAATGAAGATAGTCGTCGCAGCGCTTTTGATAAGGCAATGTTAAAGGGAGAGATGACCCCTGCACCAGCAAGTTGTAACGTCGATTATGTGACTCCTAACCGTGAAAAAGCGGCAGGGCTTGCGGTAATGGCAACGCCTGCTATTTATCGTGAAGATGGTGTGCTGTATCAAGCAAGCTTTGAGAGCCCTGAGTTTTTAGAGTTTTTGGGTGTAGAGTAGTTATTAAGAACTCTGATTATTAAGAATTCCATAGCATGATAAATACACATTAAAAAACCACCGCATGAACATATTCATGCGGTGGTTTTTATTGCGCTTAACAGTTGATTCTATAAGTCTATTGCAGCAACAGCTATTGCGGCAAGACGATATCAACGATTTGCCAATTTATCAAACCATCTCGCTGCATCTCGATAGTAAGCGGATAACCTTTAACCTGACCGCTAATAGTAAAGCAATTAATACCGCAATAGCTCAGTGTTGGCTTATCGCTATCCGTACCTTGCGCTGCTTGTTGCTCCAGTTCCGCCGCTTGTTTTTGCATGATTTGCTGCATCTGGTTTTTGACGACTGCATTAACGTCGCCGTGATTGATGATTAAGTTTTGAATTAGGTTCTTTAAATCGACTTGATTACTGGCGATTGCCCATGCGGCGGCAAGCTCCTTGGTAGCGGTATTGGCCTGACCTTGGGTATTAATCAGTTTTTCGATATTTTGCGGGGTAATGGCGCCATCGACTGCTTGGATAATAAAGCCATTGGCCGCTTCCGTTAATGGCGCGCCGCCAAGTTCCGCAACCAATGGATATTTGGTCATGGTTAGCGCAAACTGGCTGGTCAGCTGATTTTGGATACTTGGACGTACCTGTTCATAATCAATCGCCGCCGCGATAGTCGCGCCATCTTTAGCATCATAGGCATTTTTCAGCTGATAGGCGCTATAGTAAGGCGAGCCGCCATAGACAGCGACTGCAATGACAATCAATAAAACAATCAGCTTTTTCATAAAAATTGCTACCTTAGCGCAAACGGAATGGCGGTAAATCTCAAAAATAGGATTTAAAATCCCATCAATATGGCGCTAAATATTAGCATGGCCGGCCTTTATAAAGGTATAAAAACCTTTGCTCAATTCTTAATAAAACCTTTTTTAGCAGGCTTAAAACCTCATAAGTGAGAATTTCAGCATCCAAGCGCTTGATAAATCGTGTTGGCATCTCCATAAATAGCGCAAACTTTTAATAAATTGATTTGGCTAAGCAGCATCCCGCCGTATTCGCTTGCAAGATTCATAAATCATCCTCTTTGCCGCCACGTATTTCGCTGTGTTTCATGTGAAACCTTTTAGTGCGAGTGTAGGTAGAATGATAAGTAGGGTGATTGACTTGGGGTGATGAATCGACCGACCGGTGGACTGTGAAGACGATAGGAGAGCCCATGAGTAAGCGCGATTTTTATGAAGTATTAGGTGTCAGTAAGACTGCTGATAGCAAGGAAATTAAGCGAGCCTACCGCAAGCTGGCCATGAAATACCATCCAGACCGTAACTCTGAAGATCCTGATGCTGAAGATAAGTTCAAAGAAGCATCGATGGCTTATGAAGTACTGAGCAACGAAGAAAAACGCTCAGCTTATGACCGTATGGGTCATGCTGCGTTTGAAAACGGCATGGGCGGTGGTGGTTTCGGCGGCGGCGGTGGCAATTTCCAAGATATCTTTGGCGATATCTTTGGCAACTTTGGCGATATTTTTGGTCAGTCGCGTGGCGGCGGTGGACGTTCACGTCGCGGCTCAGACCTGCGTTATGTCATTGAGCTGACGCTAGAAGAAGCGGTACGTGGCTGCAAAAAAGAAATCAGCTTTACGGCTCCTGCGCCTTGTGATACTTGTGATGGTAAGGGCGCCAAAGATTCCTCTGATATTGTCACTTGTCAGACCTGTCATGGTCAAGGTCAAGTACGTATGCAGCAAGGCTTCTTTGCCGTACAGCAAGCGTGCCCACAGTGTGGCGGCTCTGGTAAACAGATTAAAAATCCTTGCTCTGACTGTCATGGTAATGGCGTTAAGGACAAATCACGTACGCTTGAAGTGTCTATTCCAGCGGGCGTCGATGATGGTGACCGCGTCCGCCTAGCAGGTGAAGGCGAGGCAGGTGGCGCTGGTGTACAAAACGGCGATTTATACGTCGAAGTACGCGTGAAACCGCATGATGTCTTTACCCGTCAAGGCGCCGACCTTTATATGGACGTGCCAGTGAGCATCACCGATGCGGCACTCGGTAAAGAAGTTGAAATTCCAACCCTAGATGGCAAAGTGAAAATCAAGGTTGCCGAAGGTACGCAAAGTGGTAAATTGTTGCGTGTACGCGGTAAAGGTGTGACGCCAGTACGTACGACGATGAAAGGTGATTTGATTTGCCGTATGGTCATCGAAACCCCAGTGAACCTAACGCGCGAGCAAAAAGACTTGTTACGTCAATTCCAAGATACGCTTGATGGTGATAGCAAGCATCAGCAGTCACCACATAAAAAATCATTCTTTAAAAAGATTGGCGATTTATTTGATTGATAGCTAAGCTCGACTGTTTACGTAATTTTAAGGCCTATTGTTTCACGTGAAACAATAGGCCTTTTTGTTGATGCTATAAAAAACCATTTATAGATTATATTTGTTAAACTTAACCTCATAAATTTAAAAACTAATCTATCAAAAATAAAATATCTAAGGTAGTTATATGAGTCAGCAAGAAAATAAACAAAGTATTAACGTCGGCGTTATTGGTGCTGGTGGTCGTATGGGACGTATGCTTATCGAAGCGGTACAGGAAAACCCGCAAACAACACTAAACGCGGCGATTGAACGTCAGGGTTCAAGCCTCGTTGGCGCCGATGCGGGCGAAGTCGCAGCGATTGGTCGTCTAGATGTGCAGATTGTCGATGATTTAAAAGCCGTTATTAATGACATTGATGTGCTGATTGATTTTAGCTTGCCTGATGCGACCGAACAAAATATGCAAATTTGCGCGGCGAATAAGGTTGCGATGGTGATTGGCACCACAGGCTTTAATGAACAGCAAGAGCAAGTGCTAACAGAAGCAAGTAAGCAAATCGCTATCGTCTATGCCGGTAATTATTCAACAGGCGTTAATCTGTCCTTAAAATTGCTCGGTATGGCAGCAAAAGCCTTTGGCAATGATGCTGATGTAGAAGTCATCGAAGCCCATCATAAGCATAAAATCGATGCGCCATCGGGTACCGCTTACATGATGGCAGAAGCGGTCGCAGAAGCGCGCGGGCAAAACCTAAAGGACGTTGCCGTTTATGGCCGCGAGGGACAAACGGGCGAGCGTAAAGCCGGTACGATTGGTATTCATGCGATACGTGGTGGTGAAATCATCGGCGATCATACCGTGATGTTTATCGCTGATGGTGAAGTGGTTGAAATTACCCACCGTGCGCGTGCACGTATGACCTTTGCCGCTGGTGCGGTACGTGCGGCTACTTGGGTTATTAAGCAGGAAGTTGGACAATATAATATGCAAGATGTTTTAGGATTAAATGACTAGGCTTTAACGAGCAATATTTGAATTATGAAGGTTTTTTTTGCTTGTTGCCTAATGGCTGCTTGATATGGCTTTTAATAGCGTTTAACTATTGCTAGAGGTCAGTTATGAATAAGTTTAGTGAAAATCTAATAGCGCGTTTTGGTCGCACGGTGGCTATACTTAACACTGTTAAAAATATCAAAACGGCCAAAACCATAAGTTATGCACGCCCGATAGTATTTACCCTAAGTTTGACCGTAGTGCCAATAGTCGTGCAAGCAGCTGTTTATCAAACCTATGTCATTCATACCTATGGCGGTGAGGCGTTATTACCAGCCGTTCGTCAGCAGTTAAATGCTAGTCGCGACGGCGGCACGGTATCGACTTATCAAGATAAATTAGTATTGCATACCACTGCGGCTAATTATCAAACCATACAACAATTACTAAGCCAGATTGATGGTCAGCCACAAGCGTTGACCGTTGCAGTACGTGTCGGTAATAGTAGTCAATCCCAAGGTAATATCCAGCAAGGTCAGGTTATTATTAGCAATCGCGGTATTCAGGGCACAGGTGTAATTAACCAACGTAGCAGTCAGCAACAAGGCAATAATTTATATCAAGTACAAACGTTGTCTGGCAGTGCTGCAAGTATCAGTACAGGCACCCTGTATTCGCTGAATCAAACTTATATTGCTAATAGCTATCCAAATTATCCAGCCTATCCGATTTATCATGGCCCGTCGGGGCAAATTATTATTCAGCAACAAGTATTATTACCAACAACGCAAGGGATTGCCGTTACCCCAAGGCTATTGCCAAATGGGCAAGTTGAAGTAACATTATCCCAAGTTGAAGAACAGCTCGTGCGCGCTAATCCTTCTTATAATCGCTATGGTTATAATAATAGCGTGCAAGGGCAAAGATTGCATAGCACCATCATCGTACCACGCGGACAGTGGGTTAATATTGGACAAATCTCACAAAATAATCAAAGCCAAAGCTCAGGTTATGGCAGTAACCGCGCGATAAATAGCAGCAATAGTGTGCCTATCTCGCTATTGGTACAGTAGCTGGTTCTTACTAATGCCACCTCGCTGGACATATTAAAATAGACATAAAAAAGCGCGGCACTGTTTATCACAGTACCGCGCTTTTTTATTGACATTGATTGTTTAAAAACTAATCAATATAAATCACTTCTAACGGTGGGAAACCATTGAACTCAACCGACGAATACGAGTTGGTATACGCGCCTGTGGTTAACCAAAAGATTTTATCGCCAATCTCAAGCTCTTCTGGCAACTGATAACCGGCTTCTTCATACATGATATCGGTTGAGTCGCAAGTTGGACCGGCTAATACAACCGTGCCTTCGCTTGTTGACGTTTCCATTTTAGGCGTATAAACAGGGTATTTAATGGCTTCACCCAAAGTCTCGATTAAGCCTTGGAATAAGCCCACATCGGTATAGACCCAGCGCGTCAAATCCGTATCTGATTTACGTGAGATAAGTACCACATCACTGACCAATACACCCGAACCACCAACCAATGAACGACCGGGTTCTAAAATAATATCAGGCATCTCATCTTCATTATAATCATCGGTCAGATAACGGGTAATCTCTTCCGCATAAACTTTTACCGGATTGACTTCGCTGATATAGTTCGCTGGAAAGCCGCCGCCCAAATTAATCATTTGCAGCTTAATGCCTTCTTCATTTTTCATCCAGTCAAACATATATTTGACCTTGGCAAGCGCATCATCCCAAGCAGCAACGTCTTTTTGCTGGCTACCGACGTGGAACGAGATGCCATACGGCACTAAGCCCAAATCGCGTGCTTGTATCAACAGGTCGATTGCCATATTTGGATGGCAACCAAATTTGCGTGATAGCGGCCATTCTGCGGTTTCAGACCCTTGTACTAAAATACGTACAAATATTCTGGAACCAGGCGCGTGCTTAGCGATATTTTTTAAATCCGCTTCTGAGTCGGTCGCATATAAATCAATACCTTTCTCAAAAGCATACTTCACATGCTGCGCTTTTTTAATGGTGTTGCCATAAGAGATACGTGATGGCTCAACGCCGCAATCAAGCACACGATCAAGCTCGTAGATTGACGCACAGTCAAAGTTTGAACCAAGCTCAGCAAGCAAGTTAATGACTTCAACCGCAGGACTTGCCTTCATTGCATAATGAATTTTCGCCTTTGGGAAAAAACCGACCATTTCCGCATATTTGGTTTTAATACGGCTAAGGTCGACGACCAAAAACGGGGTTTCGCGACCTTCGGCAGCTTTGGTGAATTTCTGCCAGCCGGCAGGGTCAAAATATTGGTCAATTTTGATCATGGTCATGGTTGGAAACCTTTAATGAAGACACTAGATGTCAGAGGATAAAAACGTCAGGGAGTAAAAGCCAATATAAACGTCATAAGCTTATTATCGTAAGTCTTGTTATTAATAACGCTTAACGACCATCGTACTTTATTAACGATATTTCTTAATGATAATAAAATAACAGCAAACACGGCTTAAAAAATGAATAAATTAAGAGCTGGTCGTTTGTGGCTGTTTATCCGCGATTTGTTCACCCTGTTTTTCGCGTATTTTAAGCACCTTACGGACTTTATCACGCGCACGAGTTTGCTTAAGACGCGATAAATAATCGACGAAGATGACCCCATTTAAGTGGTCCATTTCATGTTGAATGCAAACGGCAAGTAAGCCTTCGACTTCTTCATCAATCTTATTGCCATTCTCATCTAAGGCTTCGATACGCACCTTATTAGGACGCTCAACCTTATCATAGACTTCAGGTACCGACAAACAACCCTCTTCGTATGGCTGCTTTTCTTCTACCAATGGCGTGACTTTAGGATTAATAAATACCCTTGGGCTGTCTTTATCTTCAGATAAATCCATCACGATAAGCTGAATATGGCGATCGACTTGGCTTGCTGCCAAACCAATACCTTGGGCATCATACATCGTCTCAATCATATCGGCGATTAAGGTTTTGATTTCAGCCGTGACTTCCTTGACAGGCTTGGCAATCGTGCGCAAGCGCGGATCGGGATAACTTAAAATAGGGAGTAACGCCATAGGGCTCACCTCAATGATAAAGATAAAATAGGTCTGATATTATAAGATAAATGGGGGCAAAAGTAATGCTTATCAATACATGACGCTTTATATCCTTGTTTGATAACATAAGCTAAACTTATGATTAATCGTTAAGACAGAATGTAAAAAATAAAACCCGCGCCATAAAAAAGGTCCTGCATATAGCAAGACCTTTTCTTTATTATTTCTTTACGATATAACATTGTTAAATGTTCAATTGAATTAATTGATAAGTAAACTGACATCTAAATTGAAATACATCAAAACTAAAATAATATTATACGTTGCGCTTACTCATAATCATCTCATAGATAAATAGTAAGATAATCGCACCGATTACTGAGAAGATAAGACCGATAAAGCCGCCATCAGCATTGATACCGATTAAGCCTGCAACAAAACCACCCAGCATCGCACCAACGATACCCAAAACGATGGTCATAATCCAACCCATAGGGTCGCTACCTGGCTTGATAGCACGTGCCAATAAACCTGCGACCAGACCTACAATAATCATCCAAATAAAGCTCATTTTATTCTCCTAATATGTTGCCATTTATAATGTGTTACTTATTTATATTGCTTTCTTTTAATGAATTCATTGTAGTCATTCCTGAAACCAAAAAGTAAGGACAAAATGTTATCTGTGTACGGGCTATGTGAGGAAAAAGCCATATTTGCTATTAAGCAGATGAGATAGGTAAACAGTAGGTTACAAAGGTAGTAAAGTCGCTAACAGAATTAATAGTTAGTAGTGCTAATGTACAGCGTGCTAAGAGGGAGGTTTTATTTAATGGAACGCAGTAACGTAGGTAAGTTAGGGGGACAAGTTAGGGAAAATTAAGCGATAGAAGTGATAGAAGCGAGGTAGGATTTTTATTGGAGATAATCAGACATAAAAAAAGCGCCGCTCGTTTAACGAACCGCGCTTTTAAGCATTGTTAATATGTTTAGTTTTTCGACAAAGTCTTATTGATTACGCAGAGCCGTTAATAGACGCTGATGAATACCTTCAAAGCCACCGTTTGACATAATCACAATAGCATCACCCGCTTTTGCATGAGTGCTGATATGCTCGATAATAGCATCGACGCTAGAAAGTACCTGTTGGTTGCCCATATTTGGATTTACCATATTGGCATTTTCGATAACTTCTCTTAAGCCCCATTCAAGTCCCGTCGGCTCATACCATAACGTATGGTCGGCGAGGGCAGCGGACTCAGCCAAGCTGTCTTGATGGACGCCCATTTTCATGGTGTTGCTGCGCGGCTCAATAATTGCCCAAATGCGTCTGTCTGCCAGTTTCTTTTTTGCACCATCTAAGGTGGTGGTAATGGCAGTCGGATGATGGGCAAAATCATCAAACACCAAGATGTCATTTATATCGCCAATCAGCTCCATACGGCGTTTGATACCGGCAAAGGCTGACAATGCGGCGCAGGCGGTTTTGACATCAACACCAACGTTATAAGCGGCGGCGACCGCAACCAAGGCATTATTGACATTATGAATGCCGCTCATTGACCATTCGATGATTCCCGCGGCTTCTTTATCAGCCGTGAAACTAATATTGAATTGACCACCATCGGCGCTGATAAGCTCAGCTTGCCAGTCGCTGCTATTTTTTAACGTCTGCTCTTCTGTATTGGTATTATCTGCCGCTGAATCCAGCACAGCTGTCCGCCAAATCGGTGTCCAAACGCCTTTTGCCAAGGTGTCTTCTAAACTGATAGTCGCCGCTGGCATGATAATTTTGCCCGTGCTTGGAATCATGCGCACCATATGGTGAAACTGGGTTTGGATGGCATTTAGGTCGGCGAAAATATCGGCATGATCAAATTCAAGATTGTTTAAAATCGCCGTACGCGGACGATAATGGACGAACTTTGAGCGCTTATCAAAAAACGCTGAATCGTATTCATCGGCTTCGATAACAAAGTAACCCGTTTTTTCTGCGTCATCATTATTTTTTTCAGCGCCCAAGTAGCTGCTATGGGCAAAGACTTGCTGTAAGTGCGCATCAGTGGTATCGACCAATGGTACGCCGCCAATCAAGAACCCTGCATCAATACCTGCATAATGTAGTATCCATGCCAGCATGGTCGTCGTTGTGGTCTTACCATGCGTACCTGCCACCGCGATGACGTGGCGCGATTGCAGCACTTGCTCAGATAAAAATTGTGGGCCTGAGGTGTAGCGCAGGCCGCTATCTAGCATATACTCGATGACATCCATGCCACGTTTCATGGCATTACCAACCACCACCAAATCAGGCGCTGGCTGCAAATGTTCGACCAGATAGCCTTCGGCAATCGTGACGCCTGCATTTTCAAGTTGGGTAGACATCGGCGGATAAACATTGGCATCAGAGCCCGTGACCGTATGCCCGAGCGCGCGTGCCAGTAATGCCAGCGAGCCCATAAAAGTACCACAAATACCAAGAATATGAATATGCATAGACGTTCCGTACGAGCTTAAATGAGAAGGGTAAAGGGTTTCGAGTCTTTCTAAAAGTTAGCGTATGCGTCACGATTAATTTTAGAAGGCACTCAAGCTAAGTATCATGAGTAATGGTTCTGTTTTGTATGCTGTTATTTTCCATGACAATATTTTTTATCGATAAATTCCAGTGGTCTGCCTAATATTAGCGTGGCAACCAAGCAATAAATCATGCCCTCATTGTAAAGTAAACACCAGAAGATGACCAATAAAAAACGCCTAGCAAGTAGGCGTTATGTGCTTATACATTGACACGTTTATTTGCGCGCCAAGCTATAGTCATCATCAGGATTTTTATCTGCGTCCAACCTAATCAAAAGGTTGTCTTTGATATGATAGGTTTCGATGTTTTTTCTCTCATAGACAATCGTAATCATATCGTCATCTTGGCGATAGACGCCAGATTCTAGCAAAGGCGCGCGCGCAGGTTCTGCGTGATTAAAGATACTGGTTTTTAGTACGGAGCCATCAGAAAACAGGTTTAGGGTAATATCGATATTAGCGCAAGATTCGCATGGCACGATGCCGCCATAATCACCCATTAAGGTTGCCTGTAGCGTGCTTTCTTTATTTGATGCAGAAATCATCGGCGTACGGCGAGCATTATCATTTATATTGGCCGCTGCAATAAGCGAGGTGCCTTCTTCGCTACTTGCCTTATCTGCTACCTTGTTCGCACTGCTCTTTTGAGACTCATCGTTTGGCACCTCAGCTTGCTGCGTAGCGTTAATCGGCGCACCTTGCGTCGTTTTATTATTGGTAGAAGAGGACGCACTGTCACAGCTCATCAGCAGCAAACAGACAGGCAACGCCAATAATGGGCGCATACAGCGTCTGATAGCTGTAATAGCAGAGAAGGAAGTAGACCAAAAAGTTATCATAGTATTACCAAAAACAGTTTTTTAAATAGTATGGTCAGACGCTATCAGTATAATAAATGAGCTAAAGCTTTGAGAGAAATCAAAGAAGATAAGAACAACAAGCTTAACGGCAATAGCTAAAGTGTGCGACCTTGACTTCGTTAATTTATGTGAGAAGAGTAAGCGAGTAGATAAATAGTAGCGCGTTTCAGCACCATAAACACTCGCATTACAACGCTTTCTATATACGATTAAAGCGTTATAAAGCCATCTGTTATTCCAATAGGGTAAATAAACCCTGCAAAGATATCAAAGTGTAAAAGTGACTAAGGAGGCTCTTTAGGTAAACTCTATAATCATAAGGGCGAATAAATGCCTTTATCAGCGGCAAAATAAGATATAAAAAAAGCGCAAAAATAAAAACCGTCAGCGTGATTAAGCATGACGGTTTTATTTGATTATTCATTAAAGCAAATAGCTAAAGCAAAATGGCTTATGAGTACTCTAGCGCACAGGACGCGCAGGACGAACAATGCGCCACAATATAAGCACATGCGTTAATATCAAAATACTAAATAAAATCAAAGATTGCTCGGGAATGCTTAGCCCCATAAACGTCCAGTCGATAGAAGCACATTCACCAGAACCGGCAAACACTTCTTTTAATACCTGCTGCATAGGGAGGGTATCGAGCCAATAATCTAAACCTGGGCCACATGACGGTACTTGGTCAGCCGGTAGATGCTGTAGCCAAACATGACGCCCTGCTACTGTCGCGGCCCAGCCAATACCTGCCAAGCTACCCAACCATAGTAGCAAGCGTGTCACCATTGATTTTGGATTAAATACCGCCGCGATGAGCGCAAAGCCGCCCATCACCATCAGCCCAATACGCTGAAAAATACACAGCGGACAAGGCGAAAACCCCATATAACGCTGTAGAAAAAACAGCGCAAAACTCATGCCTATTACGGTCATTATCACTAAAAACACTTGCAGATTACGGTAAGTGGTCAGCTGTCGCATGGGGCGCATACTCTTATAAAGTGCTTATTGATGAAAGGTAAAGTTATAAAAATTTAGCGATATTGCTGTAAGAAATCCATAAAATCTTCGGTTTCAGCGGCTTCAAGCTCAGCTTGCTGCAAGATAGATTTTTCGGCAAGTACTTCATATTTTGCTTGGGTGTTTGGACTCAAAGTCTGCTGTAATAACGACTCACGATGCTGCTGCGCTAAAGTAAAGCCAAGCTGCCATAAACTGCCCAAACGCTTACTATCAGAGTTAACTTGCGCTGAGATGGTGGACTCAGAATGTCCAGCTTTACCTTGCATCAACGCAACCGCCGCCCGATAGTCATTACCACCATAATGTGCATCAAGCAGGGCTGCCAATGGTTGCATACGGCTTAAATGGGTGAGCATCCAGCTTTCTAGGGTTTGCTCAGCGCCGTTATTAATAATCTGTAAGTTTTCACGGCGACCTTCATTGACCACGCGCTCAAGATTAACAGCCAAGGCTTCTTCTTCTGCAGGCAGCAGCTCTGGCGAATCACTCAGCAAGCAATATAGCGCCATCACTTCTAAAAAGCAGGCGCTAGATAAGCGAATACCAATATCGCTATACGGGTCAAGGTCAATGGCACGAAACTCAACGTAAGCAATCCCGCGACGCTCAAGCGCTTCGGTTGGGCTCTCGCCACTTTCGGCGATTTGTTTTGGGCGGATAGGGCTATAGTATTCATTTTCTATTTGTAGAATATGATCATTGATTTGAATCGGATTGCCATCAGCATCATTTAAACCCAGTTTCTCAAAGCTTGCATGCGGGGTTTGAATCGCGCGGCGTAGCCCCTTGATATACTCGGGTAAATTGTTATAGCGGATATCGAGATGTTCTTGCACGCTGTTGGTATAACCAAGCTTGCCCATGCGCAGGCTGGTCGCAGTCGGCTTATAATAGGTCGAATCATTGAGCAGCTCAAGGTCATGCTCAACCCCTGACACAAAGCAAGGGCAAACACTGGGACTGGCGCCCAATAAATACAGCACCAAACTGGTCAGACGTTTAAAGTTACGAATCAATCCCAGATACTTATCGTTTCTAAATTCTGTCAGGGTCAGGTCTTGTGCATTTGGCGTTTGCGCTTGCCACGCGGCAAATAAATCATCGCCAAACGATAGGTTATAATGTAAACCAGCAATCGTCTGCATACGGCGACCATAACGGATGCCAAGTCCACTACGATATAGCGTCTTAAGCTTACCGGTATTAGAGCTGCCATAATCGGCCAGTGGGATATCTTCATCATTGGATGACAGCATACAAGGCATGGATAGTGGCCACATCAACTCACCTTCAGGCATACCTTGATAGACCAATAAATGCAGTTGGCGCAGCATATTTAAGGTTTCTTTTGGCGAGGTCTTGGGGTCAGTGATAAGCTCAAGCAGGCTTTCTGAATAATCCGTGGTGATAAACGGATGGGTAAGTTTGGACCCAAGCTTAGTCGGATGCGGCGTTTGTGCCAAATAACCATCAGGTTTAACACGCAGCCCTTCTTTTTCGATACCGCGGAGCATACCCGCTAGGTGCTGACTGTCAAACCAGTTTGGAATTTCAAAATTGACAAAGCTGCTCGCAAAATTACTCATAATAGTCATCTGTTGTTATTAGTTATGTTCGGTCGAAACACAGGCGGTCCGACCGCAAAAAGGGGTTAGAGAATCAGGTCAGTTTAGCCCAAAGCGACCCTAAAAACCACGTGCAATTACAAATACAGTAAGCTTTGCCGGTGTTCAATTCGAGCAGTTTTGATGCAAAAACTGGCGATAAAATAGCCGCAAAAACCTAAGATAAAGAGGGTCGGTTGTACTTCTTGGGCTTTACTTTCTTATAGCTTGTATGGTGCGTCATGACCGCTTTATCAATATCAAACTATCTAATATTATCTATTACTCATAAAGCGGTAGACTAAAAAGCACCTAACGATAAGATAGGTGCCTCAATAAAATAAAGAAAAATGATTCAAAAATCATTGATTTAGATAGAAAACGATGAACCACAACCACAAGAAGTGGTGGCATTGGGGTTGGCAACCACAAAGCGCGCACCTTCTAAGCCTTCGGTATAGTCAACTGTAGAGCCTTGTAGATACTGATAGCTCAGCGAATCGACCACTAAAGTCACATCGCCATTATCGAAGTTGGCATCGTCTTCGCCTAAGTCGCTGTCAAATCTAAATCCGTAAGAGAAACCAGAACAACCGCCGCCGGTCACATAGACGCGTAGCATAAGCTCGCTGTCACCTTCTTCTTCACGCAGACGACGTACTTTTTGAGCCGCACTGTCAGTTAAGCTCAAGGCAGTCGGGTCGAAGGGCTGGCTAGCGCTTGGGTTAAATTGGTTGGTTGATTCGTTCATATCTACCTCAGTTGCTAAAATCAAATGATATTGTTTTTTATTGATGCGAGGTCGTCTATTTATACTGGATAGGGCGACTGATCCGTAGCGGCTGATACGCATAGGCTACGGTAACATTAATGAGATTGGGTCACTATTAGACATTTAGACATTCATATAGACATTCATAGTTTGGGGTATGCATATTTGGCTTAAGACTTTAGACGCTCATATCGAGCTGTCATGGTGGCATACGCTGAAGCCCATACTATCATGGCTATTAGCACTTAACTGCATGATGTCAATAGTGTTTTACTAGTATAGCATAATTGGGCTAATGATTGATTTGTCAAGGGTAACAACAGCGTTCACGACCAAAAAAGTGATTGAAACTGCAAACTTTTAAATAGTCTACGCCTCATTATCATAATAAGCGGTTTTTAGCAGTATAAAGGTTTGAATTTAAAATACTTATTTAATTGTTTGCCTATGCGGCAAGCGTTTGAAATAATAGCCGCCAGTAAACATGCCAGACGTGTGTTTTTTATTGCCTTAAGTTTTACATTATTGTTGAGATGAAGAAATTATATGATCGAATTTAAAGACGTTGGTGTTCGCCGTGATGGTCGTGAGTTGTTTGCAGGGGCAAGCTTCCAGCTACATCCGGGCCATAAAGTTGGCTTAACGGGCAATAACGGCACAGGCAAATCGACCTTGTTTGCCTTATTATTGACACGTATGGGCACCGGTGATACCGAAGTGACGCTTGATAAAGGCGAAATCAGTATTCCTGATAGCTGGCATGTGGCGCACATGGCGCAGGAAGTGGGCGCCAGTACCCAAACGGCGATTGATTACGTCTTAAGTGGCGATGAGCAGTGGTATGAGATTAATGCGGCGTTAAATGATTTGAGCAGTGTCAGTGACGACCAAATTGGCGTATTACATCAGCAGTTTGATGAGATTGATGGCTATCGTACTCCGACCAAAGCGGCACAAATCATGGCGGGTCTTGGTTTTAATACCAGCCAGCATGAGTTACCCGTCGAAGGCTTTTCTGGTGGTTGGCGTATGCGTTTAAACCTTGCCAAGACCTTGATGAGCCGCGCAGATTTAATGCTCCTTGATGAGCCAACCAACCATTTGGATTTGGATGCCATTCTTTGGCTTGAAACGTGGATTAATGCCTTTAGCGGTTTGGTTATCGTCATCTCGCATGACCAAGCGTTTTTGGACGCCACCGTCGGTCATATTCTGCACGTCGAGCAACAAAAAATCACCCTTTATACCGGTAACTATCAGCAGTTTATTCGTACCCGTCATGAGCGCATGGCGCAGCAGCAGCAAGCGTTTGAAAAGCAGCAAGCGACCAAAGCGCATTTGGATGACTTTATTCGTCGTTTCCGTGCCAAGGCCAGTAAAGCCAAACAGGCGCAAAGCCGTATTAAGCAGCTTGAGCGTATGGCGGAGCTGTCACCGATGATGGCGGACAACCCGTTCTCATTCCGCTTTTATGAGCCGGCAAATATGAGCTCGCCATTGATTGAGCTGAGCAATGCCGATATTGGTTATACCGATACTGCGCTACTGCATAATGCCAATATCCAAGTGACGCCGGATACGCGCATCGGTTTGCTTGGGATGAATGGCGCTGGTAAATCGACCTTGATTAAAGCCTTGGTCGGTGAGCTTGGTATTTTATCAGGCAGCTATCGCGTTTCTGATACCCTAAAGCTCGGTTATTTTAACCAGCATCAAATGGATGCTTTGGATGCAGCAGCAACGCCGATGCAAATGCTACGCCGCCTAGCGGGCAAAACTTCTGATGCAGAGTTGCGCTCGTTCCTCGGCAGCTTTGACTTTCGCGGTGAGCGTATCGACACGCCAAGCGAGCTGTTTTCTGGTGGCGAGCGTGCACGTTTAACCTTGGCATTAATCGTCTGGCAACGTCCAAACGTGCTGGTGCTCGATGAGCCAACCAACCATTTAGACTTACAAATGCGTCAAGCTTTGACCATCGCTTTACAGGGTTTTGAAGGGGCAGTGGTATTGGTATCGCATGACCGCGAGCTGATTGCCAACGTCTGTGACGAGCTGTTTTTGGTCCATGACGGTATAATCGAAGAGTTTGATGGTGATATCAGCGACTATGGTAAGTGGCTTGCCGAAAAGCGTAAGCAAGAAAATACGCCCGATAAAAGCAATAGTAAGAAAAAGAGCAAAAAGGACAATAAGAAGTTTGTTTCACGTGAAACAAATACCAGTTTAGCTAGTAATCAAATTAGTAATAAAGCTGCTACTGCACCAGCAAAAGCCGCTCAGTCTGCGCTTAGCAAAGAAGAACAGCGTAAATTGGCCGCTGAGCAACGCAAACTTACCGCGCCTGTTCGCCGTGAGATTGAAGACACAGAAAAAGCCTTGGCTAAGATTACGGAAAAATTGGCCAGTTTAGAGACCAAGCTTGCCGATACTGAGCTATATGAAGAAAGCCGTAAGGCTGATTTGCTGGTGTTGCTCAATGAGCAGACGGCGCTACAACAGCAGCATAGCGATAATGAAGAGAAATTATTGCTCGCGATGACGACGCTAGAAGAAATGGAAGCGGCTGTGAAATAGGCGGCAGTCAGTTGGCAAACATTAATTATTTTGAAGTAGTAGGTTCATTTTAAAAGGACACACTGCGGGTATGAATTTTCCGTAACCTCTGGAGTCCAAAGCGCACAGCAAGCGAGGAAGATTTATACCAGCAGAATACTATTTCTGCCGTAACTTTTTATTTTAAACTGACTATATAGGCTATTGAAAAATTATTCAGCGATACAAACCAGTGTTTTAAAACCATTGAACATGAAAAAGGGAGAGCGTGAGCTCTCCCTTTTTTATTACATTATTCCATACGGTATTTACCATCACCATAAGATAGTATCTTCATAGTGGTGGTACAAAGTTCACAGTTTATTTTACCAGCAGCAGCTTTCGATAAATCCAAAATGCGACCTCTAATAAAAGGTCCTCTATCGGTAATTTTTACGATCACGCTCTGCTTTGTCTTTTTATTGGTCACTTGCACCTTCGTACCAAACGGCAGCGTCTTATGCGCGGCGGTTAGCGAGTTCATATTGAAGATACTGCCACTTGCGGTACGTTTGCCGTGAAACTTACTACCATAGTAACTGGTGTTACCGGCAAAAACGGTGGTACTGAGCAGCAGCGATAAAGTGATGACTAAAGACTTGATTAAATAAGACATTTAATACCTTTTTTCTATTGATGAGATAGACAGATACTCTTGCCTATGTTATCCATGCCCCTATCAGCTTGAATAATATGGGTATTTTACAATAAGGAGCTTACTTCGTTCTTACGGCTCTGTAAAAAACGCCCCAGTTCAAATATCTCATAATAGAGAAGTAGAAGATGTTTTTATGATCATTATTAAGTCTTGCTACTAATCCTGTAGACCTTGGTATATATGACCAATTCTGTGAAACTTGTTTATTAGGCTAAGCGAATAGATAAACACTGCCTGTGCTGATAAAGTGGTTTTTACATCAGAGAATTTAGCAATAGCGCCTTAGTAAATGTAAAAACTAATTCTGCCTATGTA
The DNA here is from genome assembly GCF_002352555.1 of Psychrobacter sp. UBA2769. NCBI lineage: Bacteria > Pseudomonadati > Pseudomonadota > Gammaproteobacteria > Moraxellales > Moraxellaceae > Psychrobacter > Psychrobacter sp. UBA2769. The sequence goes on from NZ_DEIR01000022.1 coordinate 127,292, forward strand.
GTTAGGACTGTCGGAAAGATGCACTATATAAGGGCTAAAGCGTTATATTTAATAATTTTAATATTTAAAAAAGTAAAATGAGATAATATTGAAAATAATGTAATAAAATCTTGCTACATTCTTACTAATTCTGCAGAAATCACAGTATTTGGCGTTTTGTGAGAATAATAAGTTTGTAATTAGTTAACCATCTAGAAGATTGACATAGCTCTTATGTTTAGGCAGGCGCGCGCAAAGTTTGGCAAGCACATACTTAGCTATGCTATGGTAAATGCGACCGCTTATGAATCAAAAACGATATGCAGATAGACATACAGATAAACATGCACATAAAGCCATCAAGTTTGGTTTGCGCTAAGCGTGACAAACAAAGTACTGTGTTGTCTCATGTTGCTTCTAAACGAGAGGGTCATGCAGCCATTGCCCTCACCAAATTGACATTACGGCAACAGCTGTCAAAGAATAATGATGCCAGAATCAGAGTGAAAAACGCTGATATAGTGACAAACGCTACTACAGTGACGCATGCTAATAACGATGCTTTAAGCAATGCAGATAATATAAATGCTAGTGTCGCTTGGCATCATTACTGGTCAAACTTTGATGATGACAACCGTATGCTAAAAATGAAATATTCATTCATTGCCCCCATATTATGTATTAAATAAATGATCAGTAATAAATACTATAAGAAGGAAAAACAACATGGCAGAGAAAAATTACTATGACATTTTAGGGGTCAAAAAAGACGCCACAGATGCTGAGATTAAAAAGAAATATCGTAAGCTTGTGCGGCAATACCACCCTGATGTCAGCGACGATCCAGACGCTGATAATAAAATCGCGGAAATTAACAACGCTTACGAAACCATTAGAGATAAAGACAAGCGGGCGGAATACGATGCCATGCTCAACAATCCCTTTGCCGGTCAGGGCGGTGCAGGTGGCTTCGGCGGGCAATCAGCGAGCGGCGGACAAGGCGGTTTCCGCTGGGAAGATATCAAAGATCAGTTTGGCGAAGGCCAAGCTTATGGCGATGGCGGTTTTCGCTTCGACGATATTTTCTCCGCTTTTGGTGGCGGCGGCGCGCGCGGACAATCGCAGCAGGGTGGTTTTAGGTCGCAAAATAGCCAAGGTCAAGACCAACATGCAGAGATTACCGTCGATTTGTCCTCGGTCTACAGTGGCGATGACTACAGTATTAAATTAAACGTTCCCGTTCGCCAGCCAAATGGCAGCGTCGATTACGAAAATAAAACCCTAAAAATTAAAATTCCAAAAGGCATTACTGATGGCAAGCAAATTCGTTTAGCAGGGCAAGGTGCGGCCGGTGTTGGTGGCGGTAAAAACGGTGATTTGTTTTTAAAGGTGAAAATCCGTCATGCGGATAATATCCGTATCGAAGGCGCTGATGTCTATCAGACGGTCAATGTAGCGCCATGGGAAGCGGCACTGGGCGAAAAAATTAACGTCAGTACCCCAGCAGGAACGCTTGGCGTGACGATTCCTAAAAACAGTAAATCGGGGAGCAATTTACGTTTAAGGGGTAAAGGTATTCCTGCTAAGCAAGCGGGCGATTTATATTTAACCTTAAACATCGTTAACCCTGATATCAGCAGCGAGTCCGCTACCAAAGCCTACGAGCAGCTTAAAGAAGCCTTTGCTGAGACCAATATCAGCCGTTAATTAAATCGCATTTAAAAATGCCAAAAGCTATGCGAATAGTAGCAATACAACAAAGAAAACAGCAGAGATGAAGACCATACGATAACGATAAAATAAAGAGCAAACGAGGATAATCGCCATGAAACACTCGCCTGAATTTACCGACATTATCTTGAGCTTAGATGAGCTTGTATCTGCCTGTGGTCAAGAGCGCCAATGGGTCATCGAATTGATTGAGGAAAATATCATCGAATATGATGTACCAGAACGTCAGCAATTTACCGGTTATCAATTGACGACTGTGCGCCGTGCTTCACGCCTAAGTCGCGACTTTGAAGCGAGCGTGCCGGCAATTGGACTGATACTTGAACTATTAGATGAGGTGGAACAATTGCGTCAATTTAAACGCCAGCTAGACATGCAGACACCAGTGATTGAAGTAGATGTCGATCATTTAAAATAATAAGTAATTGATTATTTAACACATAAAAAAAGGGTCTCTATAATGAGACCCTTTATGGTTTGCAAATACAATTTATTATTTGCAAGTATCGTTTTAAAAACTAGCGCGCATATTTTGGATCAGCAGCGGCAGTAAATAAAACGTCGGTTGATGAGTTCAAGGCAGTTTCGGCAGAGTCCTGTACCACACCGATGATAAAGCCAATCGCCACCACTTGCATGGCAATATCGTTTGGAATACTAAATAAGCTTGCTGCTAATGGAATCAAGAGTAATGAGCCACCAGCAACACCTGAGGCGCCGCAAGCACTAATCGTCGCAACCAAACTTAATAATAGCGCTGATGCAAACGATACTTCGATACCAAGCGTATGCGCTGCCGCAAGGGTTAAGACGTTAATCGTGATAGCAGCGCCTGCCATATTAATGGTTGCACCGAGTGGAATGGTGACCGAATAAGTGTCTTCGTGTAGACCCAATTTGCGCGCAAGGTTCATATTAACAGGAATATTGGCCGCTGAACTACGGGTAAAGAATGCCGTAATCCCTGACTCACGTAAGCAGGCAAATACCAACGGATAAGGATTTTTACCGGTTTTAACCAATACAATCAGCGGGTTGACGATTAAAGCGATAAATAGCATACAGCCGACCAATACCATCAAGATATGAGCATAGCCCGCCAACGCGGCAAAGCCCGTCTCAGCGACGGTATTGGCAACCAAGCCTAAAATACCAAAAGGCGCTAGGGCGATGACCCATTTGACCACTTGTGAGATGGCGTCAGAAAAATCACTGACCACGGTACGCGCGGTATCGCTGGCTTGACGCAGGGCAAAACCAATAATAATTGCCCACGCTAAGATACCAATATAATTGGCTTCAGCGATGGCCTGAACGGGGTTGGCGACCAAATTCATCAGCAAGTTGGTCAATACTTCTTGAAGGTTGGCAGGTGGTACTTGCTCAATGGTGGCATTGACCAATATCAGCTCTGTCGGGAATAAAAAACTTGCCGCAACCGCCGTTAATGCAGCCAAAAAAGTGCCGAACATATACATAATAAGCACAGGTTTGACATACACTTCATTGCCGCTACGGTGTTGGCTAATGGCTGCCATGACCAAGATAAATACCAGTATCGGCGCGACCGCTTTTAGCGCCCCGACAAATAGCGTCCCTAGTAATCCTAACGCAATACCGATATTTGGTGCCAGCCAGCCAATCAAAACCCCCAATATTAAACCAATAATAATGAGCGGCACCAGCCCTATACGCTGATACATCGCAATCAATGAACGCATCTATACACCCTCGACTTTGTCAATAAATTTATAATAGAACGGAAAAGTAATCGAAGGATGGTAGCATTTTTTGCGATAAGCGCCTACCTCTAACCCACGTAGACATGGGGTTATAGGGTAGCAAAAAAGCGTGGCACGGTAGGTAAATAAAGGGCGCTAGCGAGGTGAGAAAATAAAGATAAAAATCAATAAATTAAACTTTAAAGTGCGTGAGCTCATAGCCTAATTGTTTATAACTTTTATATTTGTGACGACCTTCTTGCACGCTATTGGCATCAGGTTTTATCAGCTCAAGTACCCGAGTAGGCTGGGCATTATTGGTTGCTGCCATAAAGTCATTAACAGGATGGATGGTGGTATTAAGGACAATACCTTTAAAATCAGCTGGCATATAACTGCCCAATAAAACGGGTGCTAATGTTTCATTGTTAGCGTGTGCGTCAACAGTCTTATTAACATCATCAGTGTCAGCAATAGTAGCGTCCAAAAGCCGCTGATGCGGTATAAAGCTTGTGGCATCATGTGCCCATAGTGCTTCATCAAGCGTCGATAGCAAGGCATCTTGTTTGTCGATAAGAATCAGTAACGACTGGCTGCTTTTATTAAGCGCCGTTTGGGTCAACTGACAAATAAAGCCCAAGAAATCTTGGGCTTTACTCTCACTTAAAACATAAAAACTAACTTTCATAAACTGGTCTTCATCAATGAATTATTCACAACTGATTAAGCCATGTTTGCGCTGTTTTTGAGGTATTGCATAAACAATGGTACAGGACGACCGGTTGCCGCTTTGTCTTTACCTGAATTCCATGCCGTACCAGCGATATCCAAATGCGCCCATGCTTGACCTTCTTCGACGAAGCGCGATAAGAAGCAAGCCGCAGTCACAGCACCAGCGCCTTTACCACCGATGTTTTGCATATCAGCAATAGGCGAGTCAAGCTGCGCTTGATAGTCGTCATCCATTGGCATATGCCAGATTAAATCGCCCGATAAGTGACTGGCGTTTTCTAACTCAAACAACACGTCTTCATCATTACTAAATACCGCTGAGCGTACATGACCTAAGGCAACCACACAAGCGCCGGTCAAAGTTGCTACATCGATAATCGCTTTTGGATTATAGCGTTGTACATAGCATAAAGTATCTGCTAATACCAAACGACCTTCCGCATCAGTATTTAAGATTTCAACCGATTTGCCGTTCATAGCTTTCACGATATCACCAGGGCGCGTGGCATCACCTGATGGCATATTTTCCGCACAAGCAAGGGCACCAACGACGTTAATCGGTAGACGCGCTTCACATAAAGCTTTAATCGTACCGAGTACCGATGCTGAACCGCCCATATCAAACTTCATCTCATCCATTGCCGCACCCGGTTTGATTGAGATACCGCCTGAATCAAAGGTGACGCCTTTACCGACTAAGACGATAGGCGCGTCATCATTGGCAACTTGTACATCGTTATTTGTATCAGCGTTTTTAGATGATTTCTTAGGCAGTTTGGTTGGTAGTTTATCCGCCAAGGCTTTTAGACCGCCCGTTACTTTTGCACCACTATTGGCAATTTTGCTAGCGCCGGCTTTAGCGCTAAAGTTAGATTTACCGCGGTACTCTAACAATACCAATTTACCTTCTTTGGCAGAGCCTTGAGAAACCGCTAAGAAGCAGTCCATACCCAGCGCTGACATCTCATCTTCACCTAAGACGGTGACTTTTAATAAGTCAGGATAAGCTTTAGCAAGCGCTTCGGCTTGTTCAGCCATGTAAGCTGGGAAGCAGATATTGCCCGGCTCATTGGCGACATCACGGGTTAGGCTTTGACCAGCGAATACCGCTTCGGCAAATGTTAACGCAGCTTCTAATGACTTGTCAGCCAATAAATAGATGTCGGTTAAAACAGGCGTGCTTTGCTCAGATTTGTATTTATCAAAACGGTAGCTTGCTGCCAATAAATTAAGGGCAAACTGGCTGAAATGATTTTCTTCTAGAGCATCACCTAAAGCAACGGTAATAGAGTCAACACGTTTTTGCGTGCTTTGATAAATGGTATTGGCGATTTTTTGCAAACCGCTGTGACCAAGCTTATCAAGATTACCCACACCGACAAGTAATAGCTGTACTGGGTTTTGTTTCGTGGTTTTCTTGTCGCCCGCTAAGGCATAATCTGCCACAGTTTCGCAAGCTTTACCATTAAAATGCGATACCTCAATTAATTGCTCAATCCGGCTTTGATAATCGCTCAATTGCGCTTCAGCTAAGATGTTTTTCTTATCATCGATGAGCACCACCAGGCAGGCGGCATCTTTACTTTTGGCTTCTTTTTTAAGTATTTTTTGTGTATGCGTTTTTGGTAGCGTTTGGGTTAATTTAATATTCATATAATTATCCTTATTAGAGTTATGAAATTAGCGTTATGAAATTGGCATGATAACAACGACAGGTTTCATTTAAATTGCTGATACCTGTTCAAGCGCTATTATCTATTAGTGGATTTGTTAAAGCTTTAGACTTTATTAATGCTTAGAACTCACTAACCATCACCCTAGTGTAGCATATTGCACGCTAAGTGCGCAGTGAGCAAGTATTAGGCATAAAGCAAGCCTATACTGCAAATACTTAATAGAGTTGCTCTGATATTAAGTGAGGCTTATAACTCATATACACTATACGCCTTTTTGGTTTTAGCTATTATCCACTAAATAATCTAGCGTTATAGCAAGATAGAGGCAATGTTTTCCAACACATTTCACAGCCATTTTTGAGCAAAATATGCTAGGATTAACGGTTATCTTTATCGCTACTATTTATAGAGTATCGTCAGTCGAACGGCGATAAATTGTGCGCATACCAACCTTTTTCTAAAGAGTGCCTATTGTGATATTACGCCGCTATATGACTCAACAAGTTGCCTCAACGACCGCCTTGGTCTTGGGGTTTTTAGTGGTGATGATGCTCGGCGGCCGCTTAATCCGTTACTTTGGCATTGCTGCAGAAGGCAATCTGGACATCAGCCTATTATTTACCATCATTGGTTATAACTTGCCTTACTTTTTAGAGCTAATCCTGCCATTGGCATTTTTTATCGCGCTGATGTTGGTATTTGGGCGCTTATACGTCGACCAAGAGATGGCGGTGATTAACGCCAGCGGCGTGTCGCGTGGTAAGCTTGGACGTTTGATGACGCCACTGATATTGGCATTATTTGTTGGAGAGGCAGCCTTATCTATCGTTGGTAAACCGTGGGGCGTACGCTCATCAGAGAGCGTGTGGCAACAGCAAGCGTTGACCAGTGCTTTTGATTTGATTCGACCCAATCAGTTTATCAGTAGTGGCAATTATCATTTGTATGTCGGCAGCTTGAGTGATGATAAAAAACAATTGCAAGATGTGATATTGATTCAATCTGAGCCTAAGCCTAAAGGCAGTGCGGCAAAAAATGCGGCCGTTGATGTTAATAACAATATCGACCCAGAAACCGCTGAGCAACTCAATATCCCAGAGCTGCCAAATGCGCTTATAAGCGATAATAGTATCAGTAAGGATACCATTACCCTTGCTAAACGCGCTCAGCAAGTAGATACCGGCAGTAGCGGCGTTACTCAACTAGATTTGTTCCAAGGTCGCCGCTATGAAGTCGGCGCGGGCAGCCTAAAATACAATCAAGTGGGCTTTGATCGCTACCGTATCACCTTGACCGAATCCTCCAAAGAAGTTATCACCGAAGCCAATATCGAAACCCAAGCAATTGGTCCATTATGGCAAGCCGCAACGGGCAGTACAGCAGTGAATAGTGAAAATGCACTTCGAGCGGCACAAGGTGAGCTTGGCTATCGTCTGGCATTGCCTTGGCTCATGATTATTGCACCGATGCTCGCCGTGCCACTGGCGCAAGTACGTCCGCGTCAAGGTCGCTGGTTGCGCTTGTTCCCATCGATTTTATTATTTGTCAGCTGTGCATTGGGTATTATTTCTCTCAAAAATGCGGTGAGTAAAGGCAGTGTTAGCGTTTGGGCGTATGCATGGTTGGTATTAGGCTTTATGGCATTGGCGCTTTATATGAATTGGGGCAGCCGCGTCCAACATCGTTTGCGCTTTCGCAAACCAGATGAGCTGTTAACCGTCAGCGAGCATCAAGGCAATATTGACCATAAAAGCAATGGCTCACAAGGAGGACAATCCTAATGAGCGCTTTATTCTCTAAATCATCATCGTCTAATTCATCAAAGCCAAATTCGCCAAGCCATAAGCTAAAACTTGCGCCAAAACCGACCAATCTAAAAGTGCTCAGCCGTTACGTCAAGCTCAATGCTTTGCTTGCCATCATCGGCGCGGTTATAGGTTTGTGGGCATTGCAGCTAGTATTTTCTTATTTGTCTGAGTTAGATTCACTAGATGATAACTATACGATGGGCGAGGCGATTAAATATATTTTTTATCGCTCGCCTTATTTCTTGGAGCAGTTTATCCCAACGGGCGCGTTACTTGGCGCGGTGGTCGGCTTAGGTTTATTGGCCAATAAAAGTGAGCTGGTCGTCATGCGCGCCGCGGGCGTCAGTGTTTATCGTATCGTCGGTTGGGTGTTGCAGCCTGCCTTGATTTTTGTGCTATTGGCATTGGTGATTAATCAGTTTGTCCTGCCGTATTCGAATCAATTGGCGCAAGAGATTAACGATGAAGATAACAGCTCGCTTGTCACCTCGGTACGCGGTTATTGGACGGTACAGCCGCGCTTTGAGAGTACAAAAGACGGCAGTGCCAAGCCCGATGGTAGCGATATTTTGTATATCGATTATGCCGATGTGCAAGGCAATATCGGCGAAGTTAAACGTTGGCATTTGGATAATAATGGCAATCTGCAAACTGCTATTCATGCTGAGGGCGGCAAATATATCGGCCGCGAAGCGATAGATACCGATAGCAGCAAGCCGAGCGAGCAATATCGCTACGAGTGGCAGCTGAATAATATGACCAAGCTGATGATTGGTCAGGGCTTTGAGAGTAGCCAAGCTATTGCACCGTCAGATACCTTGAGTTTGCCCTTTGCCCCTGAGTCGGTGTATTTACTCACTCGTAAGGCCGAAGATTTATCATTGACCCAGTTATACGAGCATCGCCAATTTATGCGCCAACAAGGCACGCGCTCGTTAAGTCATGAGTTGGCATTTTGGCAAAAGCTACTGTCACCGTTATCGATTTTATCGCTAGTGATTGTTGCTTGCTCGTTCGTCTTTGGCTCACTACGTACGCATAGCTTGGGTTTACGTATCGTCGTGGCATTACTATTCGGCTTGCTATTTAGTTATGTACAAGATTTGGTTGGCTTTGTCTCATTGGCGACTGGTTTTTCGCCATTATTAATGGTGCTATTGCCAATTATCGCCAGTGCGGTTTTGGGTGGATATTTACTTAAGCGGCAAATGTAACCTTAAAAATGTAATTCTAAAAATATAGTTCTAAAAATATAGTTCTAAAAAATCCCGCTAATACGATGATGTGTTAGCGGGATTTTTTATGGCTCAGTTTTTAAGTTGCTTAAGCTTAGTCTTTGGTCGCCATGGTAATGGTATAGGTTTTACCTTGTTTGATCTTTTCGCTATTGCCAAATACTTCGGTAAACGAGCGCTTCATAAATTGGCGTAGGCCATTAATGGTCACCACATAAAAACGCCCACCTTGACGCATACGTGCATAAGCATCGAGGAAATATAGATAGTGCTGCTCTTTGCCTACCTTGGCGGGCAAGTTCGACATCACAAGGCTAAAGTCTTTGTCTTTTGCCACATGATTAAAGCCGTTAGACAAATGCACATCAACATTTTTCAGACCGTTTTTCTCGCAATTACGGCGCGCATATTCTACCGCCATAAAGTCTTTATCAATCAACGTATGCAGACCATTCGGACATTCACGCGCTGCCGTCATACCAAGCACGCCATAGCCACAGCCCAAATCGATTGAATCATCATCCACTTGAAAATCCACATAATCAAGCAGCATCAAGCTACCATCATCGAGCTTTTGCGGTGAAAAAATACCCCACGTGGTCGAAAAATCAAACGGCTTGCCAAGCACATCTTGGCGAAAATTAATATCTTCACGCCAGTGTTCAGCGCTTTTTAATAGGTCAGCAGGGGGTCTATGGCTCATGGGATTCTCGGATATTAGATAAGTAAAAGGGGTGCGCTGCTCAAACGAACAGCGTGCATATCATAATGCACTTTATTGGAGCTATTGTAACGAGAAAAGGATAGGTTTGCAGCATCCTATGGTGAGAATTGTAGTAAGGGTTGAAGAAAAGTAAGGTATACCCTCCGTATCTTAATCAAGATAATATCTAATATCGGTGCGCTGGGCGAACCCTACATCTATTTTGTAGTGTAAGATTAGTTTATAACGATATAGCCTATGAGATTATTATGAATACGACAGAAAAAGGCGATAAATTTGAGGACAAAGTCTTATCACTTCTTATGAAGGATATCCAAAGTTTCAGCCTATCTATGGGTCATGAGAGTCATATAAAGGTTTTTAAAAAGAAAAAATATTATTCAAGGTTTCGTAAAGGGGATATAGAGTTTGATATTGCTATAGAAGTATACAGAGATAAAAACATTCCAAATTATTCATCATTAATACTTGTTGAGTGTAAAGATTATAAAAAAGCGGTTGGCGTTGATCAAATAAATAAGTTTCTACAAGATGTTAGAGATCTTAGTGAGGGCAGTTTTACACATGGTTTGAAGCCAATAATGGCGATTAGCTCTAGATTAGCGAAGTCAGCTTATAATATAGCATTAGAAAGGAATGTAGGACTCATCAAAATCAATGAAAGCGATGGGCTGAAATGGGTATTAAATAGAAGCTTTGAAAAATATGGTATCAATCAAGCTCTTAGTTCAGAGGGCATATTCGTGAATAGCGACCAACCAAACTACTATAACTCTAGTTGGTTTTTTTATGCTCATAATAGATGGTTTAGTAGTCTGAAGGAATACCTAAGAGATATCACTGGACATAAAGATGAGGTCACTAAATCTCAAGTAAAATATTTTTCTAAAGATACTTTGGAAGATATGGCTAAAGACATACTTATAAAAGTTGATTATTTAGACGGTGCTGTTTGCTTATCTGACTTACTATCTTACGAGGTATTAAGTAGCGTAAAGTTATATCAAAACGTTATTCCATCTGTACATGAGAAGAGTCTACTTGGCAGAGTTGATTTTAAAAGTAATGAAATTTTTATGTACAAAAAAGAAATTGATGACGAAAAAAGAGATAGATTCACTCTTGCACATGAAATCTCACATATCCTACTAGGGCACAGTCAATATTTGGATAAAGATTCACTTGAAGAGGGTGACTTAGATAATCTGGAAATTTTAGACAACTCTATGGTTGCAAAGCTTGAATTTCAAGCAAATTACTTAGCAAGCTGTTTGTTGGTTCCTAATGACCAATTAGCAAAAGAATTTTCCAAGATATATTCTAATTCAGGATTAAAACGAAGAGGTGTGTTCTGGATCTATTTAGATAACCAGCCTGAAAATAAAATGATAGCGAATAATATTGTTAGTAAGCTAGCTCGTTACTTTGATGTTTCAAAAAGTGTTATTAGAATTAGATTAATAGGTTTTGGTTTACTTCATGACGAAAGATCGAAAATATTTTAACCTCTTAGATGATGCACCGCATGCAGCTTCTATAATCTTGTCGTCGTTAATAAATCACTATCCTCAAAAGTCTAAGCGCAACCGATACCGAAAAACCTTTAATCCTATTTTCTCAAACTCTTCTTTAATAAATGATCAAATATAAACGGACCAAATGGTAAAAATGAGCCGAGCACACCTGCAGGCATTGCCCATAGCGGCATTTTTATTTTGCTAGTTGCAATAAACAGCATCAAAATATAGGCGATAAACAAAGCCCCATGTGCCATACCGACATATTTCACTGCCTCAGGAATACCCATCATATATTTTAGTGGCATGGCGATACCAAGCAATAATAAAAAAGAAGTGCCTTCTAAGTAACCCATGATGGTCAGGTTTTTGAGGGCAGAATTTTGCCCTTTTGTTAGGGTAGGCAGAGTAGATGGCTGAGCTTGCAACACGTTATATTCCTTTTACAATCATCAATAAATCTTTAATTTCAATTCTAGCCGCGCGGATGATGCTCGGCATGCAACTTCTGCAATCTCGCCGTCGCCACATGGGTATAAATCTGTGTCGTTGATAAATCACTGTGCCCCAGTAATAACTGCACGCTACGCAAGTCCGCACCATGATTTAATAAATGCGTAGCAAAGGCATGACGTAAGGTATGCGGTGATAATTCTTTATCAATGCTGGCAACTTTGGCGTATTTCTTTAATAGATACCAAAAGTTCTGCCGTGTCATATAACCACCTTGCGCGGTTAAAAACACCGCTTGGCAATTACCCGATTTCAAATGCGCAATCAAATCGCCACGGGCATGCGTTAGATAATCTTCTAGCGCCTCTGCTGCATATTCGCCGAGTGGCACCAGTCGGGTCTTATTACCTTTACCGGTAATTTGTAGCCAACCAGAGTTTAGGTTCACTTGCTCAAGCGATAGGTTAATCAACTCACTGACGCGCAGACCGCACGCATAGAGCACCTCTAGCATGGCTTTATCACGCAGTCCGAGTGCGGTGCTAGTATCAGGCGCGGCGAGGAGATTATCGACATCTGCCTCACTTAAATCTTTAGGCAGTGGACGGCCTAATTTGGGGCTTTTGATACGCTCGCACGGATTGTCCTCGCGCAGATTACTAGCAATCATCCAAAGGTAGAACTGGCGCAAGCTTGAGAGCATACGTGCTTGCGTGCGCGGCGTTTTGCCGTCTTGGGTAAGCGTTGATAAGCAGTGCAGCACGTCATTAGGTTGCCACTTCGTCAGCGCAATAGGATTGGTCAACTCGCAAGAACGCAAATCGCGCACATAAGCGTTACGCGTCCGCGTTGCAAGTCCACGGGCAAGCATTGCTTGACGAAACTCAGTGATATAAGTTGGCTCGTCATCAACGGCTAGCGCTTTAGGTTGGCGCTGTTGCACAGCACGGTCGCGGCTCATAATTCGATGCTCAATTATTAATTATCAATTATTAAAGATTAGGCAGGTTCTAAGCACCATAAAGAAGTAACCTCGCTACTCCTCGCCACAAATAGAGGATCGGTATTATCTTGGCTGCGACCATGCTTAGGTTTGGTATCGAGGCGATATTTTACTTTCAAACCACTATCAGCAAACCAGCCTAATAATTCCTCACGAGTACGTAGTTGTAAATGCTCAGCCAAATCCGACAGAATCAACCAGACTTCTCCTTGCTTAGCTAAATGAGATTTCGCGCCCTGCAAAAATCCACGCAGCATTGCACTGTTGGCATCATAAACGGCGTACTCTAACGGCGAGCTGGGCTTAGCAGGCAACCAAGGCGGATTACAGACAATTAAATTGGCAAGTGGCGCATCAGTCGGATAAAGGTCTGCTTGCTGTAACTGCACGTTAGCTAGCCCTTGGCGCGTAAAGTTTTCTCTGGCGCAGGACAAAGCACGCGGATTTAAGTCGGTGGCAATTACCTGATTTACACCGCGCTGCGCTAAGATAATAGCCAGCAAGCCAGTACCCGTACCGATATCATAGGCGACATCATGAATTTTTGGCAATGGCGCATCGAGCAATAGCTGCACATACTCATGGCGAGTTGGCGCAAAAACGCCATAATGCGGGAATATCGATAGACCTAAACTTTCAATTGGGACGCCTTTTTCGCGCCACTGTGCTGCACCAAGCGCCCCTTGCAAATCACGAAATGATAATACGCAAGAATCATCTAGCTGGCCAAATGCTGCCATACAAGCTGCACTGACATCAGGAGCGCGGCGTAACTGGCTGACATAATTGGCATCAAGTTCTAATAGCAAGCGGCTTAATATGCGCGCACGCTGCGCTTGGATTTGGCGCTGCTGATGAAATAAGTTTGGAATGTCTTTGGATAACTCTGAAGATTCAACTGCAGTTTTATTAGACTTAGCAGACTGATTTGCTGCTTTTTTTATTTTACGCTGCTCAGAGCGCTCATTGGTACGCTCGATACGTCGGTTGAGCGCTTGTAGCAATTGCTTGGCATTATGAAAGTCACCGCGCCATAGTAATGAAGTGCCTTCGCAAGCCAAACGGTAAGCCTCATCTGCGGTCGTGTTATCATCAATCAATACAATACGGGCAGGCGGCATATGATTGCTTTCCGACAACCAGCGGGCTTGATGTAAGGTTTCGTTTCCGTCTTTGTTTTCCTGCCACTGCACATACTGCTTTTGGGTTGCTAACACGCTATCTACCTTTAATTTGTGAATGATATGTTTCGTACAAAGCAAAGATATCTTGATGCTATTACTGCTGTTACTTTATTAATGTACTAACGTTCTTAGTGCTCTTAAGTGACTAATGCTTTAGGGCCAATCAAATGCATTTAAGCATTCTTTTTCTTGACCAAATACCGATAAAGCGTAGCACTGATAGGCACGTTATTATCGCCAGCAACTGTGATTTCATCCGGATCAACATTTAAAGGTACATTTTCAGCAAGCGTTTCTTGCTGCACAAGTTCATGGCCCAAATGACGGCAAAAATTAGGAATATCGCGAGTGGTTGCAGGGTCAGTGGCGAGTATCTCAATCACCGCACCGGCTTCGGCTTTACGAATGATTCGATGCAGCATCATCACTGGCTCAGGGCAAATAAGCCCTTGGGTATCTAGATGATGTTGAATCGTGCTATCAGATATTGAAGTTGTCATAGTCGTCGTTTTAAATTAATAAAAGGTTAAATTTTTTTTGCTATCTATTGCTTAGCATTATTTTCTGTTCAGCTGTTTTACACTTCTTCAGCGATTTCAGTGTCTTCTTCAGTTTCTAAAAAGTTAAAAAAGCGCTTAAAGCTAACTTTGAATAAAAATGCCACCCCAAGCCAACAAGATAACCCCAACCAAGCAGTATCGGCAAATAATAGCCCGCCAACCAATATGATCGTTGATACGCCAATACTCATAGCAATCATCGATGGCTGATTTAAGCGATAACGATAAATAACCAACGCATCATAAATGGTAATAGGAATGGTCAACGCAACCAAGGCATAGGGCAAGTTATAGAAGAGTTGATAAAGCAGCTGATTGTCATGAAAGGCTTTGATACTGGCAATGGTGCCAAAGACCATAAAGGCGAGAATAGCGGCATAAATAAGATAAATCGCTATTTGGTTTGCTCGCTGAGCGCCTTTGATACGCGCAATCGCTAGCGGCGCAAAGCCACGTTGCGACTTGTTTTGCAAAGATTGGTCTGAGACAGTGGTCATATTAATCAGTCATTTATTTGTTTAGATGATATAGCAAAGAGGGGCGGTATATTAGCAATGGACTTACTGCTATCTTAATCCGCTTTAATCGCGTCGATGGCGATACTGCTACTGGGATCAGCAAAGTAAGTCGACATCAGGATACAGGCGGAGATATCATCAATTGGGTCGCGCTCGTTTTTAATCCAGCCGTTTTCCCACGCAATTTCGCGTGCTGCGACTGAAGTTAGACGCTCATCGCAAAGACTCACAACTACCGGCAGATGCTGCTCCATAACTCTATGTGCTAAGCGACGGGCAAATTTATGCGCCCGCTTAGACAGCATTGAGCTGCTACCATCCATATTCAGTGGCAATCCGACCACCACTTTTGCCACGCCCCAAACTTTGATAATACCGAGCAGATTATCCCAATCAGGCTGACCGTTATTCATCGCCAAGATATCAAAGGCACGCGCAGTCTCGGTAATGGTATTACCTAAGGCCATGCCCATCTTTTTGACGCCATAATCGAGTGCCAAGATAAGATGCGGCTTAATGGCTGGTTCGACAGCTGTCGTATCTGTTATAAGCGTGCTATCTACCATAATCAGGGGTACTTCCTATTTCTGTCTTCATTAAGCAAATGCTGCTAAGTATATAGCACTCAATATATAACGCTAGGCATGACCAATATCGCTGCTTAAATAGTCAAAATTAACGCCAATCTTATCGGCAGCGATTTGCCAACGTTCTTCAAATGGCGTATCAAACAATAAGTTTAAATCAGCAGGGCAGACGAGCCAGTCGCCATTATTGAGCTCTTGGTCGAGCTGTTTTTTACCCCAACTGGCATGACCTAAGCACAGCTGATAATGCCCAACGCCTTGGCCGGCGGCGATACGTTTTAGGATATCTTGACTGGTAGTGATACAGACGTTTTCTGATATTGCAAAAGACGATGCCCATTCTGGCTGACCCGTATGCAGGACAAAGCCGACTTCTGGATACATAGGACCACCTTCTAGCGCCACATCTTCCATCACTTGCGGATTAGTGACTTCAATGTCTAAATCCTCTAGTAGTTTGCCCACGCGCGACTGCTCTAATGGCCGATTGACCATCAGACCGAGTGCGCCATGTTTATCGTGACGACAGATATAAATCAGCGCCTGCTCAAACCGTGGGTCTGACAGCTCGGGTGCCGCGATTAAGAAATGATGGGTCAAATTGGCTTTGGACATAGCAAAAAACGCAACCTAATGTGAATGGTAAAATAACAGAGATGACACACCACTATATGGCGATACTGAGTAAAAAATCAACCAAAGCAAATATTTAGCGCTTATTCGACGTTAATGGTGCACCATAAATGTTTATTTAACATCGGTCAATAAACTACGGGCATGGTCACGGGTGACATCAGTAATGGTCACACCGCCAGACATACGTGCCAGCTCATCGACTTGCGCACTATCGGTCAATATTAATAGCTCGCTTTCGGTTTGTTCATCATGATGTTTTTGTACCAAGATATGTTGATGTGCTTGTGCCGCAACTTGTGCTTGGTGGGTAATAGCAAGCAGCTGCTGCGTCTGTCCAAGCGCGCGTAATAACTCACCGACCACTTGCGCGGTGCCGCCACTGATACCGACATCGACTTCATCAAAGACGAGCATCGGCTTGGCGGCATTATTATCAGCATTGGTCGCTTGCAATACTTGCATCACCAGTGCCATTCGTGACAGCTCACCGCCCGAGGCAATCTTGTGTAGCGGCTGCATGGGCATACCGACGTTGGCGCTAAATAATAAATCAATATCATAGCAGCCTTGCGCACTATACTGGCTCGTATCGGCCTTTTTGGTAAAGACAAACTCGCAGCGGGCGTTGGGTAGGGCAAGTGGCTGTAATTGCTTTATAAGTTGTTTGCTGACAGTCGGCGCCGCTTTTGAACGCTCTTTATTTAACTCAGTTGCGAGCGTGAGATAGTCTTGCCATGCTTGCTCAATCTGCGCCGCCATCGCATCGCTGCTTGGCTCGTTTTCTAATTGTTCTAATTGTGCTTCCCAACCTTTTGCTTCATTGATTAAATCATTTGCTGGCAAGCCATGCTTACGTGACAAACGATGCCCGAGACTGATTAAGCTATCGAGTGTTTGCAAACGCTCAGGGTCAGGTAGTTGTTGCTCAGCATAATCCGATAGTAAGCCTGTGACCTCAGTGATTTGCTGCTGGGCTAAATGCAATTGTTCGGAAGCCTGCTCAAAGGTTTGACTGACACCCATTTGGTTGTCACAAAGCTTAATCGCTTGCCCGAGCAAGGTCATGACATCTGGCTCATCGCTATCATTATCGAGTAGGTGCAAGCCGTGACTCGCCTCTTGCATTAATGCTTCAATATTGGATAACTCTTCGTGCTCCGCTTCAACTTCTGCATAATCAACGGCGAGTAGTGGCTCAATGTCGGCAAGCTGGCTTTGCAACAACTGCATACGGTCTTGGCGCTGGGCTTCGCGGCTTGCGATATCAGCAGCACGGCGTTTGAGCTGCTGATAAGCTTGGTAGCTGCTGGCCGTTTGTTCTGCAAGTGGCGTGATTTGTGCCATCTCGTCCAGCCATTGCACCACAAACTGCGGCTTAAGTAATGCTTGCTGGGCATGTTGACTATGGATATTAACCAGTAAGGCGCCCAAACTTTTAAGCTCCGCCAAGCTGACCGGTGTGCCATTTAACCACGCTTTTGAGCGCCCTGTATTACTAAGCTGACGGCGAATCAACACTTCAGGTTCTTCTAAGGGTCGGTCGTTTTTGGCAAACCATTCGGCAACGACGTCATTATTTTCTACATCAAACTGGGCATAAATATCGGCGTGCGCAGCCCCGTGTCTGACCATCGCACTGTCGGCGCGCTCGCCTGCGCATAAGGATAGTGCATCCAATAATAACGACTTGCCAGCACCCGTCTCACCGGTGATGACATTGAAGCCTTCAGCCACACTCAGCTCATGCTGAGCAATCAATGCAAACTGATGTAAAGTTAATGATACGAGCATCAACGCCTCTCATGGCAGACAATGAACTTCACCAATTATGCTGATAATTCATGTCTAAAATAGGTAAATAAGGAAATAAATGGCTTTGGTTAATGGTGCTAATGAGATAAAGGGGATTGGCAAATATTATGGTGGCAAAAGACAGTAAATACAAATTTTAAAGGTAATCAAAGTATGGTCGTGCATTTAATAATAAAGCAAACTTTCCTAGTCGCTGTAACAAACTTTATAGATATAATGTGGTAGCATAATCTCACATAATGATAAACTCTTACCACCAGATTTTCATACAATCTGTGCTACAAGGTTGGTCTTATATATAATGAAATATAGTATTAGTCGTTAAAAAGAGGTTGTTTAACTGTCATTTAGGCAGTGAATTAATCTCTAGTTTTTCAATTCGATTTTTCAATTTGGTTTTTTAGTTTGGCAATAATTATTTGATAAGGAAGCCACTATGACAGCGGCGCAATTTACCAATGTAACAGTCAATGCTCAAGCCACGATATCCTACGATGGTCGTTGCTCAAGCCATACCATTATGTTTGAGGACGGTCGCCATAAAACGTTAGGAGTTATTTTGCCTTGCGACAATTTGGTCGAACACTATCACTTTAGCACCAATACCTCTGAACGTATCGAAATCATCAGCGGTGAGTGTGAAGTCAAAATAAACGGTGAAGAAGAATTCAGCTACTACCGCGCAGGACAATCATTCGTGGTCGAAGGCAATAGTGGCTTTAACTTACGCACGGAAGAAATCGTGCAGTATATCTGTCATTTAGAAGGTTAATGCTATTTAAGCTTGCTTCTATTAAAAGATAAAGCTCTTAAAAATTCATACTATCAAAAGTCAATGCGGATAAGGGTGTTAAAAGACTACTTCTGACACCTAAAACGAAGCACTTAAAAAGAGATAAATCTTATAATAAGGTTTGTTTCTTTTTTTTTGACGATTTTTTAATAATAATATTTCGTTTAGCCGCTGATTAGTTGCTACAATTATCGTTATATTTTTCTTCTTTATCGCTGCGCGTGATACCCACTTTATAATCAATAGGCCTATTATGGCAAAACCTAGCTATTTCTATGGCATTCATGCAATTGATGCCTTACTCGAACACCGTCCGCTTGATGGACTCAGCTTATTTGTGCAGCAAGGACGTGAGACTGACAGCCACGTACAAGCGATTATGGCGCAAGCACGTGATAATGGCATTAGTATTCAACCGACGCAAAAAGACAAGCTTACGCAACTGTGCGGCAGCCCGCAGCACCAAGGCGTGGTGCTTAATGCGCGTCCGTTAGGGTTCGCTGACGAAGGCTTGCTCGATACCATTGCTGGACGTGAGCAGTGTTTATTATTGGTGCTCGATCAAATTACCGATGCGCATAACTTTGGTGCGTGTTTACGTACCGCAGTGGCCATGGGCGTTGATGCGGTCATTTGTCCAAAACACCATGCCGCAAGCTTGACGCCAACCGTTGCTAAAGTATCGGTAGGGGCAGCAGAGATGATGCCTATCATCAGTGTGACCAATTTGGCACGTACGCTAAGCAAAATTAAAAACGCTGGTGTATTTGTCTTTGGTACTGCCTTAAATGCAGAGGCTAAGCCAATACATGAGGCAGATTTGACGGGAAAAACCGCGATTATTATGGGATCAGAGGGCGAGGGCATGCGTCGCCTGACAACAGAGAGCTGCGATGAGCTGGTTTATATTCCGATGTCAGGCAACGAGCATGGTAACTTACAGAGTTTAAATGTGAGTGTTGCTACCGGTATGGCGCTCTATGAGATTAATCGGCAGCGAACTTTAGCTGCTGGGCAAGCGTAAGATAGTCTTGGTGTAAAGGCTCAAGCTGTACATATAATGCCGCAAGATCGCTCTCGTTGAGTACCACATCATCTGCATAACGATTACGCTCTTCGCGGCTTAGCTGATTGACCATAATGGCTTTAATCTTCTGCACGCTTTGCTCGTCACGCTGGCTGGCACGCGCAAGTTGGGTGTCCTCGGTGGCATCCATTACCAAAATACGGTGGCATAAATTGGCAAGCCCCGCTTCAGCACCTTCAATGAGCAGCGGCGCTGATAGCACCACGTACGGTGACGTGCTGGCTGCTAGTTGCAGTTTCGCCGCTTCACGTATCGCTGGATGGGTGATTGCTTCAAGCTCAATTAAGGCTTCAGGATGAGTAAAGACATGGGTGCGCACAGCAGCGCGATCCATTTCACCATCGGCCTTTAATACCCAATCACCAAATTTTCTCTTAATTTTGCGTAAAGTGGTACTACCTTTAGCGACAACTTGATGAGCAATCACATCCGCATCGATAATATCAATCCCTTGCTGGGCAAACCAGTCGCTTGCCGCCGACTTGCCGCTGCCGATACCACCGGTTAAACCGATGACCAATGTCTTACTTTTGGCTTGGTGAGGCTGTGGTTGAAAGGAATAAGACGAAGATGAGGCATAATTTGACATAATGATGACTTATTTAACCGATAAAAGAGGGATGACCGTAATACAGCAATAGCCTATTCTAGCAGGTTAAAGCCCCTGTTTTTAGAAATTGCGGGTCTACTTGCCATAGTATGGCGGGTCTACTTGCATAGTATAGATGGCTAAGTATACATCCCTAGGTACCAATTGACGATGTCTGAGCCGTATAGTAAAGCTATGATACCGGCAATCGCGATATAAGGACCAAAGGCAAAAGGACGACTTTCCCCTTGTTTTTTCATCAGAATAAGCCCAACGATTGAACCAAGCAGTGACGACAGTAAAATAATTAACGGCAACATCATAGGGCCAAGCCAAGCACCTAACACCGCCAATAATTTAAAGTCACCTTGTCCCATGCCATGTTTTTTAGTGATGAGATAAAAGACTTTGACCACAACCCACAAAGATAGAAACCCAAGCAATAGCCCCCAAATGGACTGAGTAGGGGATACAAACCAGCCTTGAGAGTTTACCGCCAAGCCTAATCCTGCTAATGGAAAAGTCAGGCGGTCAGGCAGTAGCTGGGTATCAAAGTCGATACCGGTCAATGCTACCAGCGTCCAGACCAAAATTAGGGCAGATAATCCAGCGGCGCTGACGCCAAACTGGTAAATGACCAAGATAGATAGTAGGGCGGACGCCAGCTCAACAATAGGATAACGCAGTCCAATAGGGGCTTTACAGTCTGAGCAGCGTCCACGTAATGCAAGCCAACTTATTAAAGGGATATTCTCATACCACTTTATTTTATGGGCGCAATGAGGACAGCGTGAAGCAGGTGTGCTTAATGTGATAGGGGTATCGGTGGCAACCATATCTGCTAGTGGCTGCGTATGTTCACGCGGCATGTCCGCTTGCTCAGCCATAAACTGGCTACACTCTTGTCGCCAAGCCGCTACCATCATTAGCGGTATACGATGAATGACGACATTTAGAAAACTGCCGACACAAAGACCGAGTAGGCCAAATACGACTAAAGCAAGAGTCATATTTTCTTGTAATAACTGAATAAATTGCATGAAGTCGTTGTCCTTGTAGTAGATTTTAGCCTACCACTGAGCCCATTTGGAAGATTGGTAAGTACATGGCAATCACTAAGCCGCCGACTAGTACGCCTAGCACTGCCATAATCATAGGTTCCATCAAGCTGGTCAACCCATCAACCGCATTATCGACTTCATTTTCGTAATAAACAGCCACTTTATCGAGCATCTCTTCTAAGCTACCTGACTCTTCACCGATACCGACCATTTGAATCGCCATACTTGGAAAGATATTGGTTGAGCGTATGGCAAACTGTAGTTGCTGACCTGTTGAGACATCGTTTTTGATTTGCTGAATGGCATTATAAAACACCACGTTATTTGCTGCTCCAGCGGTAGAGTCCAAGGCATCAATAAGTGGGACACCAGCGGCAAAGGTCGTCGATAGCGTACGGGCGAAACGGGCGATAACCGCTTGATAAGCAATATTGCCGAATATCGGCGCTTTTAACACTGCACGGTCTAAAAAATCACGGAATTTCTTAGACCGTTTTTTTGCTTCTGAAAAGCCAATAATAGCACCGCCAATAACCACGATTAAAATAAACCACCATGCCTGCATCCACTCAGACATCCCTACTACCATTTGAGTAAATGCAGGTAGTTCAGCACCAAAAGAGCTGAACAAATCAGCAAATACAGGAACTACTTTAACTAGTAGAATAATGGTGACGATAATGGCAACGACAACAACCGCAATCGGATATTTCATTGCTTTTTTAATTTTGGCTTTTAACAGCTCACTTTTTTCTTTATAGGTCGCAACGCGCTCTAACATGGTCTCAAGTGCACCTGATTGCTCACCAGAGTCGACAAGAGAACAAAACAGATCATCGAAGTAGCGTGGATGCTTGCGCAGTGCCGACGCAAAAGTACCACCTGCTTCAATATCAGCTTTGATTTGCAGAACCAAGTCTTTCATGCTTGGATTATCAAGTGAGTCGGCGACAATCTCAAAAGACTGGGTCAGTGGCACACCGGCTTTCATCATAGTGGCCAATTGACGGGCAAAAATGGCAATATCAATAGGTTTGATAGACTTTTTAAAGGTATAGAGCGGCTTTGGCTTTTTCTTGATGCCTTTAACCGTGATACCTTGTTTGCGCAAGGTGGCTTTCGCCAGCTCCAAGCTACGACTGGTGGTCTCGCCTTTTATTTTTTGTCCGCGCCGGTTTACCCCATCATAGACAAAGTCTAACAGCATGTCGGTTTTAGCTTTTGCCATGTTACTACCCTCAAAAATTGTCTAATAGAGATACTGCCAAGCTATAAAAAATTGCCAAACTATAAAAAGATACCTGATCCTCATTTTGGATGTGGCATACTTTGTTTTAGCATAAAAAGCCAGTATATATCTGTTTTATATTTAAGTACATCTGTTAGGTAATATTGCTGGTTTACAAAAATCCATGCTTAAAACTATCAATAGTGGCGTTTTTATGTTCGACGACAGTTATTCAGAGGTGACGCGCACCATTTCCTGAATACTGGTCACCCCTTGTAACACCTTTAAAACACCAGAGCGGCGTAAGTCTCTAAAGCCGTTTCTTAGCGCCGCATCTTTAATATCTATCGCGTTACCATCTTCCATAATAATACGGGAGATATCAGGGCTGACTTTCATCACTTCGTAAATACCAACACGCCCTTTATAACCTTCACGGCATTCGTTACAGCCGACAGGCTCATAAATAATATTGTCTGGATTGTCTAAATCAGCATCGGTAAAGCCCAGTTCAAGCAGGCTTTGACGCGGGATATTGATTGGTTTTTTACAGTTTTTACATAAGCGCCGTGCCAACCGCTGAGCAATGACCAAGTTTACTGACGTTGCGATATTAAATGAGGCAACACCCATATTACGTAAACGGGTTAAGGTTTCAGGTGCAGAGTTTGTATGCAGGGTCGACAGCACCATATGTCCTGTTTGTGCCGCTTTGATTGCAATTTCAGCGGTTTCAAGGTCACGAATCTCACCAACCATGACGATATCAGGATCTTGCCGTAAGAATGATTTAAGCGCATTGGCAAAGGTCAAACCCACCTTCGGGTTGACGTTGACCTGATTGATACCTTCAAGGTTAATCTCGACCGGATCTTCGGCAGTGGAAATATTGGTTTCGCCGGTATTTAAAATATTAATACCGGTGTAGAGCGAGACGGTTTTACCAGAGCCGGTAGGACCGGTGATAAGTAACATGCCTTGCGGCTTATGTAAGGCTTCTAAAAACATCTCTTTTTGATCGGGCTCATAACCTAATGCTTCAATACCAAGCATGGCTGATGAAGGATCCAAGATACGTAAAACCAGTTTTTCGCCAAATAAGGTAGGTAAGGAGTTTACCCGGAAGTCGATGGCTTTATCTTTAGAGATTTTAAGCTTAATACGGCCATCCTGCGGTATACGGCGCTCGGAGATGTCCATCTGCGACATCACTTTTAAGCGTGCCGCAATCTTACTCGCCAGTTGTACCGGCGGGCTGGCCATTTTTTGCATCACACCATCGACACGGAAGCGCACTCGAAATGTTTTCTCGTAGGGCTCAAAATGTAAGTCTGATGCGCCCATACGAATGGCGTCAACCAGCATTTTATTGACGAACTTTACAACCGGTGCTTCATCGACACCGTCACTAAGCTTGGTTTCACCTTCGTCTTCTTCGCTTTCATCAAATCCAATATTTAAATCATTATCAGAAAAGCTATCAAAATGCTGCATGGTATCGGCGTAAAGGTTTTCAATACGCTTTTTTAACTTATCTTCTTCAACGACGACGGTTTCAATAGATAGGCGTGAGTTAAAGGCAATAGCATCGATGGCATCAATACGTGTCGGGTCACTCAATGCCACAAACAAGCGCTGTCCGCGCTTAAAAAGCGGTAAGGCATTAAACTTGCGCACAATTTTTTCATCGACCAAGTCTTTTGGTATGACGTCTGAGCTGAGCGCATCGAGATCAAAAAGCGGGTCGCCAAACGCTTGTGACAACATCTGTGCCAACTGATAAGCATTGGCAAGCTTGTGGTCGACCAAATAAGGCACTAGCCCTATTTGCTGTTGTTGTGACTCCGTTTGCGCAGTTTTCATATGCGCTTCGCTCACAATACCTTCACTAATCAACTGCTGTGCTAAACCGCCGTATTTACTGGCTGTAATAGACATTAAGACCTCTCTTTGCTTGATATCAAATAGGCTGAATTTTTTAGACTGAATTTTACCGAAACCGCATTATCATAATGTTTATAGCGCATTCACTTTGAACTCGCACACAACTATTAGCATATATAGCGTATCGATTTTATTTTAAACCAACTATATATAGTTAATAACCAACGATCGACCATGACATATATAGTTATGTCTAATAAGTGAGTGCCAATCAGTTGTATCTAACTTGTGGCAATTACTTCTAGTCAATCATACAGATGATTGATTGTCTTGGTTTTATTTATTATAAATAGAATGATATCTAAATTTACTGCTGTCAAAAGACTTTATATAGGGTATGAGATTGTTAGTCTATAAGAAATAACCACTTAGAAAAAATATAATGTAAAAGTCGGCAAAACATCAGTTTCGATTCTGACCGCACTATACTATAGCACTTGGGAAATATTTGTTATACTTGCGCGCATATGAGCCATATTGGCAGCAATAGATAAGACAAGGTATATAAGTATGCAAGCTTGGGTAATTGGAAATTGGAAGCAGAATCCAGCAACGAGCCATGACGTCAAGGCGCTATTAGACGACTTATTAACTGCTGTTAGCACCAAAGAGCAATCTGATATCGCTGCCTGTCAATTAATGGTCGCACCAAGTTTTATTCATTTAACAGCTGTCAATGAGCGCCTAAAAGGCAGCTCGGTGTTGTGCGCCGCACAAGATATCAGCGCGCATAGTGCAAGCACAGGCGCTTATACAGGCGATTGTTCAGCGCAGCAAATTGCAGATGCTGGCGCAACATGGACGATATTGGGTCACTCTGAGCGCCGCCAGTACCATCAAGAATCGCATGACTGCTTATTGCAAAAAATAACTCATGCGCTCACGCAAAGTTTAGGCGTGATATTTTGTATTGGCGAAACCCAAGCGCAGTACGATGCAAAGCAAACACTGGCCGTCATTGATGCACAATTAGCCGTTATTAAGGACTTGCTTACTCAGCAACCCGAACTTATTGCAGGTTTACCAGCGCGTTTAATCATCGCGTACGAGCCAGTTTGGGCGATTGGCACTGGCAAAGTACCGACCGTGGCAGAGGTGAGTGCAACGCATCAGCATATTAAGCAAACGCTTGCGAGCTTTAATGCTGCATTAGACAACATGACTGTTTTATATGGTGGTAGTGTCAATGCCGACAATGCCGATAGCTTTGCCGCCGATAGCATGATTGATGGTGCATTAGTCGGCGGTGCATCATTAAAAGCAGAAAGCTTTTTAGCTATTGCCGAGGCCTTTAGCCGTGCTATGGCTTAATAAAATCAAATAAAACAGCCGTTTAATAAATACTGAATGGCTACTTTATTCAAAAAATGTCTTTAGCAGTTGGCAAAAGTGGCTTTAACAGTGCCCTTGCAATCGTGTACAATGCGCCTTATTTATATAATCGCTCTGTTTATACAACTGGTTTGGCAATATTAGATGTCAATTGTTAAACATCACTCATTTTTACTATTAATCCCTACGATTTATTTTTCGTTATCAGTCGTCATTACGCGGCAAAAGAGGCCACCATGTTTACGTTTATATTAGCCCTGCACATTATCGTGGCGATTGCCATGATTGGCTTGATTTTGATACAGCATGGTAAAGGGGCAGATGCTGGGGCTTCTTTTGGTGCTGGCTCATCGGGCACAGTATTTGGCGCCGCAGGGACTGCAAACTTTCTAACGCGTGCGACCGCCGTATTAACCGTGATATTTTTTATCACCAGTATGACGCTTGCCGTGCATGCGCGTAAACAGGCAGAAGACCAGTTCCGTTTAGATGCGCCAGTGTCAGCACCGCAAACGCCGCGCCCTTTGACGCAAAATCCTCAGTAGCTGTTTTTAATAGTTATTGATGGTTTATAGTCAGTATTTATTGGCTATCATTATTGACTGTTTATAAGTTAATAATAGCTGATTTTGAATAGAGTGGTTGTTAAGTGGCTTTTGCTGCAGGCAGTACTTGCTATTTTAAGAGGTTAGTTTTACAATGCTTCTCTGTTTTTAGCAGTCTTTAACTTTCGATGCCCTCCTTAAGCATCTGTTATAAAGGGTTAAAGGTGAAAAACAGCACAGTGAGAAAGATGCGATTGTGGTGGAATTGGTAGACACGCCATCTTGAGGGGGTGGTGGCGCAAGCTGTGGGGGTTCAAGTCCCCCCAATCGCACCAAGCTTTATTTGTACGATGTTTTACTTGAACGGTATAAGATTGGAATTATCGTCGACAATACTTAATTTAGTATTTATTTAAAATAAGTATTGACACTTCTATAAAACCTCCCTATAATACGCGTTCTAGATTGATGCGGGGTGGAGCAGTCTGGTAGCTCGTCGGGCTCATAACCCGAAGGTCGTTGGTTCAAATCCAGCCCCCGCTACCACTTTTTATACTGATGTTTTGTACACTAAATTTGTCAGTAACGATTAGCCCACCATTATGTTTGTGGGTTTTTTTGTATCTGATGGTCGGTGTTATCGCGATATCTATCCTACTTATGCTAAGCTCTATCTCTATAGAGTGCGATGCTATTCGTTACTAACCATCATCTGCCGCGACCGGCGCGATGCTTGGTAAGCATACTATCCTTTATTCCTCACGCTTTTATCGATAGTTCTGCTTTATAAATAATAAAGGCATTGTCTGGTTGAGCTTGATGTTTTTTATGCTCATCCCTATATAAAAGCACGAGTCATAAACGCCTAGCATATAAGGCCACGCATAATAGTGACGTGTTTACGTTTTAAGAATAGAATGATAATCATGGCTGAAGTAATATTCTTGTCTATATAAGACAATGCTTAACAAAGCTTTGATTGATAAAACTCTGATTAATAAGATTTTGATTAATAAAGCGCTGTTAATAAATTTTGAACTTATAAAAGTTCGATGCATAAAATTAAAAACACTTAACTCGCTACGCTCGAGAAGTGAATAGGAAAAGATAAATAGATTATGAAGCTTTCGACAAAAGTTACAGAACTGACCAATATTATTGCTCCTGCAGTTGCTGCTTGTGATGTGGCGCTATGGGGTATTGAATTTGCGCCTCAAGGCCGTCGCTCATTATTACGCATTTATATTGAGGCATTGCCAGAAGAGCAAGCGCAAGATAAACAAGTAACGATTGAGGACTGTGCAGCGGTCAATCATCAAGTGAGCGGTATTCTTGAGGTTCACGATCCGATTGCTGGTGAATATATTTTAGAAGTGTCGTCACCGGGTTTTGACCGTGCGTTCTTCTCAGATGAGCAAATGCATGCCTATGTGGGTCAAACAGTGAGCTTACGTTTGATACAAGCGATTGGCGAAGGCGATAAAAAACGCCGCAAAGCAACTGGTACTTTAGACAGTATCGATGCGACCACGTTAAAACTGACTGCTACCGATGGTGAGCAGTTTGAGATTGCGTTAAGCAATATTGATAAAGCCAACCTGATTTATGAAGATGCTTAGTCTTAAAGACTGGTTTTAAAACAGCTTTTCTTAAAATAGCCTCCTTATAAATTGGTATTTTAATCTCCAAGCAGCTTATGGCTGACGGTGAAAATATAGCGTCAACACACTAACGATAAAGTTTAAGTCAATTATAAAACGATAGGACAGGTATAGCATGAGTCGTGAAATCTTAACGGTAGTAGAAACTGTCAGTAATGAAAAGGGCTTAAATCCTGAAGATATCTTTGAAGCAATCGAAGATGCTTTGGTGGTATCCACTAAGAAAAAAGTATATACCGATCAGCCGGAAGTAGAAGTGCGGGTGTCAATTGACCGTGCAACCGGCGATTACGATACTTATCGTTACTGGACAGTGGTTGCAGATGAAGACCATGAGATGCCTGCGTGTCAGCTGGCGATTACGGATCTTGACCAAGATGAATGGTCAATTGGTGATATCAAAGAAGAGCAGATCGAATCGATTGAATTTGGTCGTATTGCTGCCACTCAAGCCAAACAAGTCATCATCCAAAAAATTCGTGAAGCGGAGCGCAATTTAGTAGCAGACGCGTTTGAGCCACGTGTTGGCGAGATGATGTATGGCGAAGTCAAAAAACAGACACGCGATGGTTATATCATTGATTTAGGTGATAACGCTGAAGGTTATTTATCACGTGATCAGATGCTGCCACGTGAGCAATTACGCGCAAAATCGCGCATCAATGCCATTTTATATCATGTTAACCGTGAAAATCGCGGTGCCCAGTTATTGTTATCACGTACCCATCCTGAAATGCTCTCAGCCTTAATGCAAAAAGAAGTGCCTGAGATTGCAGAACAAATTATTGAAATTCGTAACGTTGCTCGCTTGCCGGGTACGCGTGCTAAAATAGCCGTGAAGACCAACGATCATCGTATCGATCCCGTTGGTGCTTGTATCGGTATGCGTGGTACACGTATCCAAGCCGTACAGCAAGAGCTTGATGGCGAGCGTATTGATGTGGTGGTATGGTCAGATGATCCTGCCCAATTTATTATCAGCGCTTTAGAGCCAGCTGACGTTAGCAGTATCATCTTAGATGAAGACACTAAAACTGCCGATATTATCTTTAGCACCAATGATCAGTTGGCGCGCGCGATTGGCTCACAAGGTCAAAACGTTCGCCTAGCTTCTGAGCTAACAGGCTATAAGCTAAACATGATGCTAGAAGAAGAGTATCAGCAGCGTCAAGCAAACGAATCGAAAGCCTTTATTGAATTATTTTATGAGCGCTTAGAAGTCGATAAAGACTTAGCACAAGCGCTTGTCGATATCGGTTTTACCAGTATTGAAGAAGTCGCTTATGTACCTGTCGAAACTTTCTATGATATCGAAGGGTTAGACGACGAAGCGATTGACATGATTCAAGAGCGTGCGAAAGAAGTTGTCATCGCCGATGAATTGGTCAAACAACAGAACATGAAAGAGCCAAGTCAAGAACTACAAGATCTTGAAGGAATGACGGTCAGTTGGGCTTATAAAATGGCGCAAAAAGACATCATTACCGTGGATGACTTGGCAGAACAAGCCGTCTTCGATTTAGAAGATATCGAAGGTTTAGACTCTGAAACCGCAGGAAAACTCATCATGAAAGCTCGGGAATCTTGGTTCAATGAATAAGCGGTAACTGCATATCGCTGTCTTTTAGTGATATGCTATCGATAATAAGGGCTGGTGCGACGTAACATAGTCAAATTCAATACATACCAGCCTTAACCCAATCATTTGTAGCCAACAACTGAATTGAACATATAGCAAATAATAGACAGTAGGTGATAATAAATGGCAGATAAGACCGTCAAAGAACTGGCAGATATGGTAGGCAAAACCGCAAGTGCTGTACAACAGCAACTGGTAGACGCTGGACTGCCTGCTCGCGCAGAGGGTGACCTAGTCACCGAGCTTGAGCAAGAGAAGTTGGTGACGTATTTAAAGCAAAGTCATGGTCAGCAAGAGAAGCGTCGTATTAGTCTTAAATCTAAAACGACTAGCACCGCGCGCGTGACTGGCTCTTCAGGTAAATCTAAGAGCGTCAATGTGGAAGTGCGTAAAAAGAAAGTATTCGAAAAACCTGACCCAGAAAAAATGGCTGAAGAGTTGGCTGCTCGCGAGCAAGCAATGATTGAGGCACAAGAG
This sequence comes from Psychrobacter sp. UBA2769, assembly GCF_002352555.1. Classification (NCBI taxonomy): domain Bacteria; kingdom Pseudomonadati; phylum Pseudomonadota; class Gammaproteobacteria; order Moraxellales; family Moraxellaceae; genus Psychrobacter; species Psychrobacter sp. UBA2769. The sequence continues at coordinate 157,524 of NZ_DEIR01000022.1, forward strand.
CGTGCTACTAAAGACGCTGAAGAACGTGCGGCTACTAAGAAAAAAGCTGAAGAACGTCAAGCAGCGACCTTAGCAGCGATGCGTGCAAGCTTGGGCTCTAGCAAAAAGTCAGACGATAAGAATGACGATATCTCAACCTCAGTGGTTGTGAAAAAAGGTGGTAAAACGGCGGTAGAAGTTAAGCCAAAAGACCAACCGAAGAAAAAAGTTGCAGCGACGAAACCAAAAGTCGAAACGGCTGTTGAGCGTAAAGCTCGCGAAGCGCGTGAGAAAGAAGAAGCACGTCTACGTGAAATCGAAACCGAAACACGCCGCGCGCAAGCCGAAGAAGCGCAAAAGCGTACGCTTGAGCAAATGCGCAAAATGGCTGGTAAATATACCGATCAGCCTGCTACTGAAGTTCGTAAAGATGAGCCATTAGCTGAAGGTTTGGTCGGTGACGCTTTAGAAGAGTCATTTGAAAAAGAACGTCGTGAAATCAAACGCGGTACTAGTAGCACTAGTGCTCGTGGTCGTGGTCGTCGTAAAAATCAAGACGAGCGTGAAATTAAAAACCGCAAAAACGGTTTACGTTCAACGCAAGCCTCACAGCATAAGTTTGAAAAGCCACTCGATAAAATCATTTATGATGTCGAAATCAGTGAACACATTACTGTTTCTGATTTGGCGCAGCGTATGGCGGTTAAAGCTCGCGAAGTGACCAAATTACTCATGAAAATGGGTGAAATTGCTCGCGAAGAAGATACCATTGATCAAGCGACAGCCAGTCTGATCGTTGAAGAAATGGGTCACAACCCAGTACCGGTTAGTGATACGAAAGTTGAAGACGATCTACAAGATGCGGTTGATGAGCGCAGCAGTAACGTGCAAACGCGTCCACCAGTTGTTACTATTATGGGTCACGTTGACCATGGTAAAACTTCACTATTAGATAAAATCCGTGAAACTAAGGTTGCAACTGGCGAAGCCGGTGGTATTACCCAGCATATCGGTGCTTATCATGTGAAAACTGGTCGCGGTGTTATTACCTTCCTTGATACCCCGGGTCACGCAGCCTTTAGTGCCATGCGTTCACGCGGTGCCCAAGCGACGGATATCGTTGTAGTTGTGGTCGCTGCTGATGATGGCATGATGCCACAAACGGAAGAAGCGATTGATCATGCGCGCGCTGCTGGTACACCTATCATTGTTGCTATCAACAAGATGGATAAGCCAAGTGCCGATCCTGATCGCGTCCTTAATGAATTGACTGCTAAAGAAGTGGTTTCAGAAGAGTGGGGCGGCGATACTCCAATGGCTCGTATCTCAGCCAAAACAGGCGATGGTATTGATGAGCTATTAGAGCTTATTAGCCTGCAAGCTGAACTGATGGAGCTAGAAGCGCCATTAGATGGGGCAGCTCAAGGTGTGGTTATTGAGTCAAGACTTGAAAAAGGTCGCGGTCCAGTTGTTAGTGTCCTTGTCAAAAAAGGTACCTTGAAACAAGGCGACTTAGTATTAGCAGGCGAGCATTACGGTAAAGTTCGTGCGATGACCGATGAACATGGCAAGCGTATTCAATCAGCAGGTCCTTCTATTCCAGTAGAAATATTAGGATTGCCTGAAACGCCAGCCGCTGGTAGCGAATTCTTAGTCTTAACTGACGAGAAAAAAGCCCGTGAAGTGGCTGACTTTAGAACCAATCGTGAGCGTGAACGTCAGCTTGAGCGTCAGAACGCCATGCGTCTAGAGAGCATGTTCGATCAGATGGAACAAGGCGATGTGTCATTCTTGAATATCGTACTAAAAACTGATGTTCGTGGTTCGCTTGAAGCGTTACTTGCTGCATTAAATGAGCTATCAACTGATGAAGTTAAAGTCCGAGTTATTAGCTCAGGGGTTGGTCCAATCTCTGAGTCTGATGTGACATTAGCAGAATCTAGTGAAGCGGTATTGTTAGGTTTCAACGTCCGTGCAGATGCAACCGCACGCCGTAAAGCTGACGCTGCTAAAATGGATATCCGCTATTATAGTGTTATCTATGGCTTGATTGATGATGTTAAAGCAGCGATGAGCGGTATGCTTGCACCTGAACATCGTGAGAAAATCCTGGGTGTTGCAGACGTTCGTGAAGTGTTCCGCTCTAGTAAATTTGGTGCAGCTGCTGGTTGTATGGTGGTTGAAGGTACTATTTATCGCAACAAACCTATCCGTGTATTGCGTGATGACCAAGTTATCTTTACTGGTCAATTGCAATCATTACGTCGCTATAAAGAAGACGTCAATGAAGTACGTACCGGTATGGAATGTGGTCTGGCCGTTCGTGGTTATGACGTCGAAGCTGGCGATAAAATCGAAGTCTTTGAAATCCAAGAGTTCGAACGTACAATCTAAATTGGTTGCATGATAATAAAGTTATCCAATTGTTCTATGATTTAAATAATAGAGTCAATTGGATAGCTTGTTACTATTCAGCTGTACTTAGGCCTAACAGGTACACCCTGCTAGGCCTTTTTTATCAAAAACTGCGTCTTTTTATAAAAGTTTATTAGCCATAAAGACCTGTGTTTTTGAACGATAGTTTTTAATCAAAAATCGTATTTTAATCAATAAAAATAAGTCGTATGACCAACAGGGTAATAACATGAACCAACGTTTACAACGCTTAGCAGATCAGATTCAGCGTGAACTTGCTGTCCTTATCCGTGATGCCGTCAATGACCCGCGTTTGACGGGTTTTGTCACTATCTCTAGTGTTAAAGTCAGCCCAGACTTGGGCTACGCTGATATTTATGTCACCATCATGGAGCCTGAGCTCAACGATGCCATGACTAAATCTAACCATGAAGACAGTATTAAAGTCCTTAACAAAGCTGCTGGCTTTTTGCGTACTGAGCTCAGCCACAGTCTAAAAACTCGCACCACGCCGCGCCTACGTTTTCATTATGATGAAGTCACTGCTCGTGGTAACTATATGATGGATTTGATTAGTAAAGCCGTCATTAAAACTGAGCAAAATGAATCTGATGAGCAAGAAATACAAGAGTAAGAGCCATTATGTCGATAGCTGCTACCAAGACCAATAAGATGCCTGATAAGATAAAAGTCAATGGCGTGATTTTAGTGGATAAACCTCAAGGTATGACCTCACAGCAAGTGGTGTCAAAGGTAAAGTACCTGTTTAAGTCGCCCAATCATGACAGTAAAAAAGCCGGTCATACGGGGACGCTTGATCCGATGGCAACCGGTTTATTACCTATTTGCCTAGGTGAAGCCACTAAGTTTAGTCACTACCAACTTGATGCCGATAAATCTTATCAAGCAACCATTCTATTGGGTAGCCAGACAGATACGGGTGATGCCGATGGGCAGGTTGTCGCTCAAGAAGTCATTCCATCATTTGATGCAGCGAGGTTAGAAGAGGTTGCGCAGCAGTTTTTGGGTGCTCAGCAGCAGATTCCACCGATGTATTCGGCGTTAAAAAAAGATGGCAAAAAGCTATATGAGTACGCGCGCGCGGGTATTGAGATTGATCGCCCGTCACGAGATATTGTCATTAAAGCAATCGACTTAACAGAGATAGACGCTAAGCAACTCCAGTTAACGGTGACTTGTTCTAAGGGTACATACGTACGCGTATTAGCAGAAGATATTGCTAAAGTGCTAGGCACCTTAGGACATCTAACCGCTCTACGACGTGTCCAAGTCGGCGACTTTCATATTGACGCGGCGATTGCTTTGGCGGATTTAGAATCGTTGGCTTTGGATGGACGTCAGGCGCATTTATTGCCCGTAGATGCCTGCATCAATCTTGAGGCTGAGCTTGCATTGACCGCTGAACAGTGCGCCCGTGTACAAATGGGTCAGCGCCTAAATGTTATCGAGCAGCTAACCGACGATTTACGAAACTATATTTCAGCTACCGTCGAGCAACAGCATAGCCATGATGAGAATAGCGTTGCTCAACAAAATGGCGATGATGTTAAAGGTGATGATCGTCAAGGTGGTGATAGTCAAGGTGATAGTGAGGCTTTGTTGCCTTATGAAATACCGGTAGATATCCGTCTAGTAAATGAGCAAGGGCAGTTTATTGGCCTAGGCGCGGTAAGTTTAAACGGTCGACTACAACCTAAAAAGCTGATTCAGTTATGATGTAGCTTTTCAAAGCAGCTTAACTGAAACTAGGTAAAGCTTACTAAGAGTTTACACTAATCACATATCGTCACATTTAATTGCAGGTTTCACCTATAGTGAAACCTGCTTTTTTTGTACCTTAGTTAAGTCAGCTAAGGAAAGCACGACAAGGATATAAAAATAATAGGATTCTTATAATAATTAAAATCATTATTTATTGAAATATAATTATAAAAAGCTGTCTCTATAAAAATAAAAAGACATTAACTAATATAAATTTTAGATTTTAAATTAAAGATAACAATAAAAATCCATTTATAAAATTAACGAATTAAAGTATAAGGATTATTATGAAAACCATTGCCTTTTTATTACACAATAACTTCGAACAAGCAGAATACGAAGAGGTAAATAACCAGCTAAAAGAAAAAGGCTATAAAACCCTTTTAATTACTACCAATAAAGATAAACAAGTCCAAGCGATGCAGCAGGATGTTAATAAAGGCGCTACCTTTAGCGCTGATATATTTGCTAAAGACGCCGAAGTTGCTGATTATGATGCGTTAGTGCTGCCAGGTGGGACGGTCAATGCCGATACTATACGCGGCAATAAACAAGCACATACTATTATCAATGCCATCAACGAGGCTGGTAAGCCCTTAGCGGTAATCTGTCATGCACCTTGGGCGCTGATTAATACTGGCATAGCTAAAGGTAAAACGCTGACCGCCTATCAGACATTACAGCTAGATTTAGAAAACGCTGGCGCAACTTTCGTAGATAAAAGCGTGCAAGTAGACGGTAATCTGATTACTTCACGTAATCCAGACGATATCACAGACTTCGTTGCCGCTATTGATAAGGCATTGTCTTAGTCACGAGATTTAGCAGCTAGCAGTCAGTGAAGTAGCAAGTCATTGCGTCACAGTAAATGCTGCAAATATAAATATAAATTAATTTCTATCATCAATGACAATCATAAAAAGGAAGCTATTATGTCAAACTCTAACCCAAACGATACCAAATTTGAGCAACAACGTTCTGAATCAGCAAAAGCGGCATTAAAAGGTCAAACTGAAGATAATCATACCGAAGATTCAGAAGCCGCTGCCGAGCGTATTGCCGATAATTTAAAAGATGCTAAAGAAGAAAAATAGTTAATTTGCTAATGCTTTAGCGTTAGCAAAGGGCTATTACTTTAGTAGCTATATTAGTAACCGTAAATATTAATAACCGTAAATGCTTAGTAAATACAAAGAATAAGGGGCTGTCCTAGATAAGTAAAATAATCTAGGATAGTCATATGAGAAAGAGTAGATTAAGTTGGTACAAACAAACTAAGCTTATCGAACTATTTGTTGCCGGTTCTACCGCAAGAACAGCAGCAAGCTTAGTGGGTGTTAATAAAACAACAGCCAGCTATTACTTTCACAGGCTAAGACTATTGATTTATGAAAATAGTCAGGAGCCAGGCCTTCTAGAAGGCGAAATAGAAGTTGATGAGAGCTACTTTGGCGGCAGACGCAAAGGCAAACGTGGTCGCGGTGCTGGTAACAAAGTTCCTGTTTTTGGACTGCTTAAGCGCAATGGTAGCGTCTATGCTTGTATCATCCCTAATGCCAGAGCTGATACCTTAATCCCTATTATAAGAGAGAAAGTAAAGCCTGATAGTATCGTTTACACAGACTCCTTTAGAAGTTACAACGCACTTGATGTCAGTGAGTTTACCCATTACCGCATTAACCATTCAAAAGAGTTTGTACAAGACAGTAATCATATTAACGGAATAGAGAACTTTTGGAGTCAAGCAAAGCGTCATATGCGTAAATATAATGGCATCCCAAAAGAGCATTTCCATCTGTTTTTAAAGGAATGTGAGTGGCGTTTTAACTACAGTGATCCGAAACGTCAATTACGTCAGCTAAAACAATGGGTTAAAAAGGAACTGAACTAGTTATCTAGGACAGCCCCAAGAATAATTATAATTAGGAGTTACTATGACTGATTCAGAAAAACATTTAGATGCACAAGAGCGGAAAATTAAAGAGCAGGCGGAAGATATCAATCCTAGTGAGAGTACTAGTCCTGATAGCCTAGCAGAAGCAACGACAGCGCCGCTTGATGACGATGCCCTTGGTGGTACTGCCACGCAAGATGACGTTAAAAAGTAAGCTATTATAAGTTCATAGCTATCACTGCTAGCCTCTGCATCTTTAAAAGTTAAACTGTAAATCTCCTATAAAAAACTGCTGCTAGTTCAGCAGTTTTTTGTTATAATCGCTGTCATATTTAAATATCGTTTTAGATAGAGCTTATCTTTGCTTGGACGCAATTCTAAGTTAACGGATGTTTTATCTTATTTTAAGCCGTATTTAAATAAACGTTATCATTGATAAGTTTGTCGTACACTAGGTCAACTCTAGTAATGCAGGGTTGTCCTGAATGACGGTCAAACTATTTTATTTATTATTCTATTGCACCTTGATGCTTAAATGTTAAGTACATCTTGGCGCTTATAGCATTGCCGGAGAGATTTATGCTAACTAATACCGATCGCGAACAAATCATTGCTCAGTACCAACGTGGCGAAAACGACACAGGCTCACCAGAAGTTCAAGTAGCTTTGTTAAGTGCGCGTATTAATGATTTACAAAACCATTTTAAAGCACACAAAGCTGACCATCATAGCCGTCGCGGTCTTATCCGTATGGTTAACACGCGTCGTAAACTACTTGACTACCTAAAAGGTAAAGATCTTGGTCGCTATACCACCCTTATTAGCCAATTAGGTCTACGTCGTTAATTTGGCGACAATAGTACGAGTGGTCGCTAATATAGAATATGCCAGAATGTGGCAGGATTTTAGATTTTTTGCCAAACCATTTGGAACTTGCTTGTTGAACTCGATAAAATAGATTTTTTCTAAAGACGGTGTGGAATAGTTTCACGCCGTTTTTTTATGCTTATTAGGATGGTGCATTGGCTTGCGCGCTGGGCTTAAATACTAAAAGCGTATGCCATACGATGATTACAGCGTAAAAATGATTTATGAGCAGCTATTGAGTGCTCATTATGAGTAAACAGACGGTTTTGTATTTCATTGGTCAATGGTTATAAATCACTGTAAAATAATGCCTTGTGCATTTTAGAGACATACTGGCGCGCGCAAATATTTGTATAACTTACCATTAGCTGATGACTGTTTAGACGGCATGGAAGACACTGTAAGTATTTTACTAAAGATAGGCAGCAAACAGTGCCGTATCGGATGCTAAGGTATTTTGATTTGGTAACCCCTTTAATTGTAAGTATAAAAAACCAGAATTAAACAAGACCAGATTGGCACAAGACCGAATGTAAACAAGCAACATATCAGAAGTACGTGCTCTATTTTAAATAAATTGCAGATGCAGCAGATATATAGATGATGAAACCCGCGCTAATTGACGCAGTTTTTAACTGAATCACTGCCAGTTAGTAGCTAAATTAGCGGCTACATCCAAAGAATTTTAAATGACAGATATCAGCTTGTTATAGCGCTGATATCACTTTCGTCAGTCAATATTAGGAAAATTATATGACAATGTTTAATACCATTAAGCGTGAATTCCAATACGGCGACCAGCAGGTCGTTATCGAAACGGGCCGTATCGCTCGTCAAGCAAACTCTATTTTAGTCCACATGGGCGGCGTATCTGTACTAGTAGCAGCCGTGGTAAAGTCTGATGCTAAAGAAGGTCAAAACTTCTTTCCATTGACCGTCAACTATCAAGAAAAAATGTATGCAGCCGGTAAAATCCCTGGTGCTTATGGCAAACGTGAAGGCCGTGCCAGCGAAGCTGAAACGCTAACCTCGCGCCTGATTGACCGTCCGATTCGTCCATTGTTCCCTGAAGGCTATGTGAACGAGATTCAAATCACGGCAACGGTTGTTTCATCAGACAAGAGCCAGTCTGCAGATATTGCTGCACTAATCGGTGCTTCAGCAGCACTCGCTATCTCTGATGCGCCCTTTAATGGCCCTGTGGCTGCTGCCCGTGTTGGCTTTATCAATGGCGAATACGTTCTTAACCCAACGCTTGAGCAGCTTAAAGAGAGCGACCTTGATTTAGTGGTAGCTGGTACTAAATCTGCCGTTTTGATGGTTGAGTCAGAAGCGAAAGAGTTGTCTGAAGACCAAATGCTAGGCGCGGTTTTATACGGTCATCAGCAACAACAAATTGTTATCGATAACATTGCGTCAATGGCCGCAGAAATTGGTACTGCTAAGCAAGAGTATACTGTACCTGTTCGCGACCAAGCGTTAGAGACCAGCATGAAAGCGCAGTTTGGTGAGCAAGTGGCTGACGCTTATACCATCACCGATAAGCAGGAACGCTACACCAAGCTTGATGAAATCAAACAAGCCATTATCGATGCATTGGCGGGCGATACGGAAGCAGAAACTTATAATGATACTGTTTCTGAGCTAAAAGAGATTTACAATGACCTAAAATACCGCACTGTTCGTGATAATATCTTGTCAGGTAAGCCACGTATTGATGGTCGTGATCTTGAAACCGTTCGTGCCCTTGATGTACAAGTAGGCGTATTGCCATTTACCCATGGTTCAGCGCTATTTACCCGCGGTGAAACACAAGCATTAGTGACCACCACGCTTGGTAACACGCGCGACGTAAACATGATTGATTCATTAGCTGGTACGATTCGTGACCATTTCATGTTGCATTATAACTTCCCACATTTCTCAGTCGGTGAAACCGGTCGTGAAGGCATTCCAAAACGTCGTGAAATCGGTCATGGTCGCCTAGCGCGCCGCGGTGTTGAAGCGATGCTTCCAGATAGCGAACGCTTCCCGTATGTGATTCGTGTGGTATCAGAAATCACTGAATCAAACGGTTCATCTTCAATGGCTTCGGTTTGCGGCGCAAGCTTGGCATTGATGGACGCTGGCGTACCATTAAAAGCACCGGTTGCTGGTATCGCGATGGGTCTGGTTAAAGAAGGCGAGCGCTTTGCGGTATTGTCTGACATCCTAGGTGATGAAGATCATCTTGGCGATATGGACTTTAAAGTGGCGGGTTCAAAAGACGGTATCACAGCACTACAGATGGATATCAAAATCGAAGGTATTACCGCCGATATCATGGAGCAAGCGCTTAAGCAAGCCCATGCTGGCCGTATCCATATCTTAGATGCGATGAACAAAGTATTGCCTGCAAGCCGTACTGAAATCAACGCCCATGCACCTAACTATGCCGTTATCGAAATCAACCCAGACAAAATCCGTGATGTCATCGGTAAAGGCGGCGCAACGATTCGTCAGCTAACCGAAGAAACTGGCGCGGTTATCGATATCGATGACGCTGGTACGATTCGTATCTTTGGTGAAAACAAAGCAGCAACCAAAGCGGCTATCGGTAAAATCGAAGCAATCACCGCAGAAGTTGAAGTTGGTAAAACTTATGAAGGTACAGTTGCTCGTATCGTCGACTTCGGCGCATTCGTTAACGTACTGCCAAACACTGACGGCCTCGTGCATATCTCGCAAATCGCAGACGAGCGCGTAGAAAACGTATCTGACTATCTAAAAGAAGGTCAAACCGTTAAAGTATTGGTACAAGACGTTGATAACCGTGGTCGTATCAAACTGACCATGAAAGGTATCGAGCAAAGCTAATCCTCGATATTTGACGTAATTTAATATAGTCAAAACCTAAAAAACCGCTTTGGTTGCTGATAATTAGCAATCAAGGCGGTTTTTTTATGCGCTCAAAAAAATAATGACAATGAGAAAGTAATTTATATGTTGATGTGTTTAGGAAGGTGAATATCAATACGCAGCTTGGGCAAATCTTGCAGATGATTGATGACAAGTGGCAAGATATCGCTAGACCAATCTAGAGCAATTGATTTTGCTAATTCGGCGTTATTAATAGTGTTATTTTGAGCAGAACCGTTTTGCGCATGACTAGTAATAAGCGGACGCGCTAATAGCGCAACCCTACGAATCCCTTGATAACGTATTAAAGGTATCAGCTGCTGTTGTAAATCGACTAAAGCTGTGGTCAGCCAACGAGCTCTGGTTGGATGATAGGGGTGGTCTGATATCACAAGATTGGCGATATAACTTGGCTGATTGCCATTACTGCTGACGCCAAGTCCCGCTTGCTCGCGTGAGCGTTTATGCACTAAGCAGCTACCAACCATTAGGCTACCATCACGGCAAGCACGATAGTAGCGTTGGTAGTTGTCTGGATATAGGTTTTTGCTACGTGTAAGGATAGGGTCTAAAAGGATACCGGCGTTATTCACAGGCAGTATCAGCAACTGGGCGCTGCTATTTAAAATAGGGGCATGGGTGAGTTGTAGATTTGCCATTTATCTGCCCCTTTATAAAAGTGATATTATTTCGCGCTGGTTTTAGCCCCTTCAGCGGCTTCTAACTGAGCGATTTGTTGCTCAAGCAACTTTATACGTTCATCGTTTAGATCTACTAAGTCTTTTGACATGATGACTTGCTCTTTGGCTAGTTTTTCTTGTTCTGCTAAGCGTTTACGCTCGTCCGCTAAGCGATCAATTTCTTCTTTCGCTAAGCTATCTGTTTCTGGTAAAGGCGCGTTTAAGATAGCGTCGGGATCAGGCGTCTGACTATCTGTGCTAGCAGCATCGGTATCTAAAATCGACGCACTCGTATCTAACGCATTATTATCTAAGGACGTAGTATCTGATTGCGCAGCGCTATTTTGCTCGGTAGGCGTTGGCGTGCTTTCGATAGGTGAGGTATTAGCGTCAGGCGAACTATTTTTCCAAACCAAATAACCAATTAATAGTGCTGCCAAGATAATGATTGGCAACCATTTTTGCCGTGATTTATTAGGTTGTTTTTTTAGTGTCTTAACGGGTAAAGGACGTATTTGTTTTTTATTCATACAAGGGTCGATTTATGTTAAAAGTATAAGTAGGCATACTATAACAAACTCAAAATAAAAAGCCTATCTAACTGGATATATATCATTAGATAGGCTAGTAGCTATTAAGGCTTGACGATACGGATTTTGTTACTTATGGTTTGAACTTGACCGTACCGCTGGTGCCGGTCACCATCGCATCACGAGCGATTTGGTCTTCTGCATGATTTTTGGCACTGATTACATCAGGGTCGGGGCGATGCTCCGTATGTCCGCACTTAGTACATTCGATATACTCATCTGGCGCAGGCTCGAGGATATTGACTTGCACCACCGCATCCATCGCCTGACATTTAGGGCAACGAACGCCCGCTAAAAACCGACGTTTTGGGGTTGATGATTGATAGCGCATTTAGATAACCTCGCGCGTCGTTTGGGCATTGCTTTCAGTATTGGCAGCATCGTCATTTTTAGCGTTATCAAAACCGCTATGACGTAATAACGCATCAATGCTGGCGCTGCGACCACGGAAGTTCTCAAAGTTGGCCTTGGCAGGGAAACTACCACCCACTGATAAGATGGTCTCACGGAAAGCTTTACCCGTTATTGGGTTAAAAATACCGTCTTCTTCAAACTTACTAAAGGCATCTGCTGATAACAGCTCTGCCCATTTATACGAGTAATAACCTGCCGCATAACCACCGGCAAAAATATGACTAAAGCCATTAGCAAAGCGGTTATAGTCAGGTGTCTGCATGATAGCAATATCATCGCGCACGGTATTTAGCGTCGCAAGGATACCATCATAATCAAGCGCTGGCGTCTGCGCATGAATCAATAAGTCAAAGAGGGCAAATTCTATTTGACGTAAGGTTTGCATGCCGCTTTGGAAGTTTTTGACCGCCAGTAAGGCTGCAAGTTTGTCTTTTGGTAATGGCTCGCCAGTTTCGACATGACTACTAATCAGCGCAATCCCTTCGGCATCCCATGCCCAGTTTTCCATAAATTGACTAGGTAGCTCAACTGCATCCCATTCAACGCCATTAACGCCAGCGACATCACTAACGGTTACTTGGGTTAATAAATGATGTAGACCATGACCAAACTCGTGGAACAAGGTTAATACTTCATCGTGGGTCAATAAGCTTGGTTTGCCATCGAGGGCAGGGGTGAAGTTACCGACCATAAAGCATACGGGCAGCTGCTCATGGTTTTGTTCAGCATAGGTATAACGCGACTGAAAACCACTCATCCACGCGCCGCCACGTTTGCCACTACGGGCAAACAAGTCAAAGTAAAAACCACCAAGCAAGTTGTCATCAGCATCAAATAACTGATAAAAACGGACATCATCGTGCCAGCGTGATACAGATTCACTGTGCTCTTGTACCTTGATACCGTATAAACGCTCAACGATAGCAAATAATCCGCTAATCACTTTTGGCAGTGGGAAATACGGGCGGATTTCTTCTTGCGATAAGCTGAACTCGCTTTGTTTTACTTTTTCAGCGACATAAGCGCTGTCCCACGGCTGTAGCTCAGTAATGCCATAATCCTGCGCATACTTTTGCAGCTGTGCTAAATCTTGCTTAGCCGCTGGAGTCGCTTGCTCAGCCAAATCCCGTAAAAAGGTTTCAACTTCCGTTACGCTATCTGCCATTTTGGTCGATAGCGAAACTTCTGCATAATTAACAAAACCTAATAGCTTGGCCTTTTGCACCCGTAATTGTAGGATTTGACTCATGATGTCGGCATTATTAAGCGACTCACCTTTGGCGTTGCTGTGCTTATCAAACTCAGAAGCGCGAGTAACATAAGCGCGGTAAAGCGTTTCACGCAGATTGCGGTCATCGGCATGGGTCATGACAGCAAGGTAAACAGGGATGTTTAAGCTGGCAACATAATAAGGCGTCGGCAAAGCATCGATTTCTGCTTGGGTGAGCGCAGCGCTGGCAAGCTCGCGAGCTTTATATTGTTCGCCAGCATCAGCCAAGAGCGCCAGTCCACTTTCGGTTAGACCGGCTAATTGCTCTGGTTTAAGCGCTAGAGCATACGCTTGGGTGGCGTCCAATATATGGTCTGAGAATGTTGCCGATAAGGTTGACAGCTCACTTTGGATAGCAGCAAACTTTTCCTGTTCAGCTTTTGGCAGTGCGACACCTGATAGCTCAAAGCTACGTAGCGCAAGCTCGATAGCACGCGCTCGCGCTGGCTCTAGGTCAGCAAAAAACGCTGTATCATTAACGATAGTTTGATAACGACTAAATAACGGTTGATGCTGTCCTACCCGTGTGCCATAAGCGGACAGTTTAGGTAGCAGCTCGTGATGGACATGACGGATTTCATCATTACTCATCACGCTATTGAGGTGCGACAAAATCCCCCAACTGCGATCTAAAGCAAGATTAATATGGTCAAAGGTCATGATATCGGCTAATGCTTGCTTAGCTGTAATATCATCAGTAGTTGCGCTCATATTATCTAAAAAGGCATTGGCAGTATCGATGGCACTGATAACTTGGTTTTGTAAGGTGTCTGGTGCGACATTGTCAAAATCGACAAGGCGTAAATTTGCAGAAATAGAGGTCATAAAGGTATCCAATAGTAATGAGAGAATTATTATTAATGGCGAGTATTGTTATACAAGGGTTGTTATATAGGGTATCTAAAAGATGGGTATCAATCGCTTGGAATACAACCCAATTCGGCAGATATCGTTTTAAAGTCGTGCGCTTATGAGATTATGGTAGATAGCGATATCTTGACTGTCACTGTCACTGTCACTGTCACTGTCATTATTGATAACTATCATTATTTCACTACTTTAATTATCGCCTATACTTAAAGTTAATTAAGCTTCACTTACAAAGCGCCATCATTTGCTTGCAAATTAACCCTATAGGCAGTGGGGTTAAATTGTTAGCATCATAGTAAGGGAATAGCAAAAATGGATTTTTCTACTACCTGAAATACTTGAGTAAATTGATTGAAAAGGGTATTAATAGGTATTGTTTAAACCGCTCAAACGGATTTTAAGAATAAATATAGATTGATGACTTTTAAAAGCAATTTTTAATAAAAGCAGTTTCTAAGATAACCAATAAATATAAAAAATCTATTTTAACGCGCAAACCAATGATAATAAAACAAGGAGCAGTATTTATGAAAGCAACTCTAAAAAGTTTACGTGAGACAAAAGCCAATCCAGCCGTGAGTATTTTTGTCAAAACGCACCGTGAGCATCCTGATAATGAAAAAGACCCTATCGCCCTAAAAAACCAATTAAAAGTCGTCGAAGAGCGCTTAACCAATGAGTATGATAAGCGTACCGCGACCACTATATTAGAAAATATCAAAAATAAAACCAGCGATTTTAACCACAATTATAATTTAGATACGTTGGCGATATTTGCCAGTACTGACGATGTCCAAGTTATCCGTATGCCGATTGATACCAAAGAGCGTGTCATTATTTCAGACCGTTTTGCCACGCGCGACTTGGTGCGAGATATGGCAAGTGCGGTTCATTATTATACGGTGGTATTGACCCGTGATAATGCCCGTTTGATTGAAGCGTCTAATGACCGTGTTATCAAAGAATTTGATAAAGACGATGATGCACAAAATAATATGGAAAATATCCCATTCCCTATCGAAAATAACGGTCTTTATAATACCAGTGACGGCGGTTCAGATCGCTCAGCGAACAACGAAAGCAGCTATCTAAAAGCCTTCTTTAACCAAGTAGATAAAAGTGTGCAAGAGATATGGGGCGAAAATAAAATGCCACTTGTCATCGTTGGTGATGCCAAAAATATCGGTTACTATAAAGATATCTGTGACCGTCCAGAAAATATCATCGCTACGGTTTCAAACGCGACCAAGTTAGAAGAAGGCAGTGCCCAGCATATCGTTGATAGCGTACAAGAAGCGGTAGAGGGCTATCGCACCTCATTACATCAAGCTGCCTTGGGTGAGATTGATAAAGCGCGCGGTGCAAATATGCTGCAGACGGATTTACAAGAAGTCTATCGCAGTGCATTTCAGGGTGTAGGCGAGACGTTATATATCCGTCGCGGTTATATGCAACCTGCGAAAATTGATGAAAAAGCGCAAACCTTGAGTATGGCAGATGATGCGACGGCAGAAGGTGTTACCGATGATGCGATTGGTGAGATCATCGAGCATGTCATTCATAATGGTGGTAAAGCGGTCTTTATGCCACAAGATATTATGGGTGCAGATCAACCAATTGCTCTGGTAACGCGCTATTAATCGGTTACTGATATTCGTTAATGAATTAGCCATCGTTACAACATAGGTATAATATGGGAGCATTGGTTCGATATGAATCAATGCTCTTTTTGCATGAATCGCTATAATTATTAGTACCATAACTATCTTTAATAAGCTTTTATTTCTTAATTACTATAATTAACCATTAAATAAGAGCTGCTTTATAAGAGCTATTCTTTTTGACTTAATGATGTGTTTGCTTAACATCGTTTTTAACCTTTACTCTATGAACCATGAGTCTATGACTGATAAATTTATGAATAACACCGCCTCTTTTGTTTTGACCAGCTATAACATTCACAAAGGCATGTCGCCGATGAATCGGGAGGTCAAAATACAAGGTATCGCCCAAGCGCTTGATATCATTGGCTCCGATATACTCTGTCTTCAAGAAGTACAAGGTCAAAATCTGAAGCGCAATATGCAATATAACGAATACCCTGACCAATCCCAACATGAATGGTTTGGTGAATATCTGCAACTGCAAAACAGTTATGGTAAAAATTCAGAATATGAAAATGGTCATCATGGTAATGCCGTCCTAAGTCGTTTTCCGCTTGATCCTAAACATAATGTCAATATCACGGTTAATAAGCTTGAGCAGCGTGGTGTTCTGCACTGCGAGGTGCAGCCGATAGGGTGGGAGATGCCAGTTGTGGTGTTATGCGCTCATCTAAACCTTTTTGAGCGCGATCGTATCAAACAATATGAATCCATTTCCAACTATGTGCGTAATGAGATTGCGCCTGACCAACCTTTGATATTGGCAGGTGATTTTAATGACTGGAAGAAAATGTCTTGCGACCGACTCGCATCGAGCTTAGGTATGACCGAAGCATTTAAACATTGTCATGGTAAGTTATTACCGACCTTTCCTGCCAAACT
Source organism: Psychrobacter sp. UBA2769 (assembly GCF_002352555.1). Lineage (NCBI taxonomy): Bacteria > Pseudomonadati > Pseudomonadota > Gammaproteobacteria > Moraxellales > Moraxellaceae > Psychrobacter > Psychrobacter sp. UBA2769. Next base: position 173,729 of record NZ_DEIR01000022.1, read on the forward strand.
GCCGGTGCTAAGCTTGGACCGTATTTACGTGCGTAACCTAAGGGTGAAGGATGCTTGGGTACATACCGGCAAGCCTTGGTCTACGTTATCGGATCATCTGCCGCTTAGTGCCGAGTTGGCATTGCCTTAGCATCATGAATCGGTAAGTAAAGAAATCAGTAACCAAAGCAGCTATTATCTAAAAAGCTGTTATCTAAGAAAACTATTCGCTAAAAAAAGCTGTAAACCAATCAAAAAAGAAAGCTGAAAATAATACAAGGAAGATCAATCATGTCTGATAAAAAAATACCAACGACGCAACATGCCGCTCTTATACGTGAATTTGGCGAGCCTGAAGTCATGATATATCAAGATGGCGTGGCTATTCCTGAATTAACGGACAATCAAGTATTGATAAAAATCGCTTATGCCGGTATCAATCCCGTCGATTACAAAACCCGTCAAGGTAAAGGTTGGGGCGCTGAGGCGATTCAAAAAGACAAGTTCGATAAGAACGAGCCGGCTATTTTAGGTTGTGATGTCGCCGGTATCGTGGTTAAAAGTACTAGTGATAAGTTTGCTGTCGGTGAGCAAGTCGCGGCATTGACCTTTGACGGTGGCGGTTATGCAGAGTATGTCGCAGTCGATGCCAACTTATTGGCAAAAGTACCTGAGTCAGTCACTTTGCAGCAAGCAGGCACGCTACCTTGTATTGGACAAACGGCGCTACAATTTGTCGAGTTTGCTGATATTAAAAACGGTGAGCATGTCGTTATCAATGCCCCAGCTGGCGGTGTTGGACATTTGGCTATTCAGCTATTGATGGATAAAGTGACGCAAGATGATGTAAAAGTAACCGTTATTTGCTCACCTGAGAAGTACGACAAACTGGGTGGTTTGATAGATAAAAATAAGCTGGCTGGTTGGATTGATTATACCAAAGATGACGCTTTTCCTGACTTACAAGCCGATGTGCTCCTAGATTTGGTTGGTGATGATGCGGGCGTGCGCGCCCTGAGCGTTATAAAATCTGGCGGCCGCGTCTATGTCTTACCGACGATTTGGGTTGATAAACTAAAAGCAGCGGGTAGTCAAAAAAGCTTAAAGGTGGCAGGTTATAAAGCGCAGCGTAGTGGGGAGGACATGGCACGGGTTTTACAGCTTGTTGCCGATGGCAAGCTGACCTTACAAATTCAGCAAACGTATCCATTATCTGAAGTAGTGGCTGCTCACCGTGAGCTAGAAAAAGGTAATACCTTTGGTAAGATTGTGCTAAAAGCAAGCTAAGCCGAGCTTACTTAAATTAAGCGAACCTTGCTTAATTTAATGCCAGTTGCCGGAAGGTTAAGCTAATACGCCCTTCATCGACTGTTTTGGTTTTAGTAATGCTATGCTTCCAATATTGTTGCGTAGCACCATGCATGACGATAAGCTGACCGGACTCAAGATAAAGCTCGACTTTATCTTGAGTTTTTTTATGCTTAAAGACAAACTTGCGCGTGGCACCCAGTGACAAAGAGGCAATAACGGGCTGATGACCAAGCTCTTTTTCATCGTCTGCATGATAGCCCATACCGTCATCGCCAGATGGATAGTAGTTGAGCAAACAAGAATTAAACTCAGCGTTAATACCGATTTTGGATAATTGCTGCTCAAGATGATGTTTCACATGAAACACTGAATCTGTCCATGCAATGGCTTGACGCGTGTGCCCCGAGTATTGATAACTGGCATCACTATCGCCCATCCATACTATCTGACGAGTGGTGACATGCGTTTTGCCAAATAGCATTACGATATCAGGCTGCCAAGGTAGCGTCGTTAATAAGGCATAATATAAGGCACTTGGGTAATCAATCACGATGCCTAAATCATTTACCTTGCCATCATAAGGTAATAAATTATCAGTCGGCGCAGGCGCAAAAAGGTCAGTCATAACTCACATCTCACATCGCTCAGCTTATTTAGCGCTCTTATAATGTTCATTGATAATCTGCGCACACAATTCAGGCGCTTCCATCGGTAATAGATGACCGTAGTCTGGCAAGGAGATAACGCTGCCATCAGGGACAAATTTCTGCCATTGTTTGCGTACTTTATCATTGATAAATAAGGTCGGTTTGCCCGTGATAAGGGTATAAGGACAGCTAAGTTTTTTTAATGCTGCATCGATATGGGGCGCACCAAAATAATTGGCAAGCTCTTGCTCGGGGGCGAACATCAAGCTATAGCTGCCATCATCGTTAGCAGACAAGCTTTGCTCAGCAAACACTTTTAAATGCTCATTATTGATACGTTTATAAGCCCGTTGCGCGCGTAAACTCTCATAGTAATCATCGATACTTGCCCAAGTAGATTGCTTGGTAAGCGTACTTTTAAAGGGTTCACGGCTTAGCAAGAATTGACGTGGCAGCAAGTTATAAAGTGTCGCTTGCTTTCTCGTAAAGGTGACAGGCTCGATAAGGTATAGCTGAGAGAAGAGGTCAGGGCGTTTGGCTGCTGCTATGGCGGTGGCGGTCGCTCCTTGTGAATGCCCAATACCAACGATAGGCGCGTCTTGGGTTTTCTCTAAAAACTCAATCAGTATATCGGCATCTTGCTCACGGGTCAGACGCGGCGCTTGCGGTTTGTCATACCAATAACCACGTAGCGCCAGCGCCGATAAATCAAAGTCCGTTGCCAATTCATTTAATAAGGGCGCATAAGTACCAACGGTAAAACTATTGCCGCCATAAAAATGGGCAGACTGGCGTTTAAGGTCGTTCGATTTTTCTGCTTGATTCGCTAAATGATTCAGCGGCTGCAAATCATAGTAGCGCGCTTGTTTGCCATCTATATTAATACGCTTGGTAAATGCTTCCATAAGAATAAAACTTCCTTGTGACGGTTTTTTAACCTTTATTATTAACTTCTATCATTAGCTTTTGTCATAGAATTCTTATTAGCTGTCTTCGCCTAAGAAGCCACCACTTTGACGCTGCCATAAGCGTGCATAAACGCCATTTAATGCCAATAGCTCATCATGACTGCCTTGCTCGATGATATGCCCTTTATCCATAACCACCAATCTATCAAGGGCGGCAATGGTCGATAATCTATGGGCAATCGCAATAACCGTTTTACCCGTCATGATGTCGTTTAAGCTTTCAGTAATGGCAAATTCAATCTCAGAATCAAGCGCACTGGTCGCCTCATCTAACAATAAAATCGGTGCATTTTTGAGCATCACGCGCGAGATAGCAATGCGCTGACGTTGACCGCCAGACAGCTTAACGCCACGCTCGCCGACTTGGGTATCAAGACCGGTATTGCCTTTATCGTCATACAAGCCTTCGATAAAGTCCCATGCCTGTGCTTGCTGAGCAGCCGTAATGATTTCCTCATCGGTTGCGTCAGGACGACCATAAGCGATATTTTCACGGACGGTACGATGCAGTAAAGAGGTATCTTGGGTAACCATACCGATTTGCTGACGTAACGATTCTTGGGTAACTTCATCAATGGCTTGCCCATCGATATAGACTTTACCTTTATCAACATCAAAAAAGCGTAAGAGAAGGTTAACCAAGGTTGATTTACCCGCACCAGAACGCCCAACCAAACCGATTTTCTCACCCGGTTTGATATCTAAGTAGAAATTATCGAGTAGCTTGGCGTATGAAGTATTATTCGCTAAGTCGGTGTCATTGCTATTAACATCATCAAAACGTTTGCCTGATGTATTGGTATTTAAACCTGTGTCATCGTCTTCGCCTTCATAACTAAAATCAACATGGTCAAAGACGATACGACCCTCAGTGACTTTAAGTGCGGGCGCGTTTGGTTTATCAACGATGGTTTGCGGCGCTGATAAAGTGCGCATACCGTCTTGTACCGTACCGATACTTTCAAACAAACTGGCAGTTTGCCACATAATCCAGCGCGTTAGACCGTTTAAACGCAGAGCCATCGCTGTCGCTGCAGCAATCGCCCCAACGCCGACCGCGCCTTGTTGCCATAAATACAAGCTGATACCAGCAGTCGAGCTGACTAGAACCACACTAATTAAATGGGTCGATACTTCTAAATAACTGACCCAGCGCATTTGTGCATGGACCGTACCTAAAAACTGCCCCATGGCGTTTTTGGCATAACCAAGCTCGCGGCGTGAATGACTAAATAGCTTCACGGTCATGATATTGGCATAAGCATCGGTTATGCGTCCCGTCATTAAAGCGCGGGCATCGGCTTGTACAATCGCCGTTTGTTTCAGTTTGGGAATAAAGTACCACATCGCCAGCCACACTAAGACGAACCAAGCGATAAATGGGATTAATAACAAGCTGTCTAAATTAAATAAAATCACACCGGTGGTAATAAAGTAGACGGCGACATACATAAACATATCGGTAACTGTCATCACGGTATCACGCACCGCCAACGCCGTTTGCATTACCTTAGCCGATACGCGACCAGAGAATTCGTCTTGATAAAACTGCATCGACTGCCCAAGCATGCGCTGATGAAAACGCCAGCGCATTTGCATCGGAAAAACGCCTTGCAAGGTTTGAAAATGAATAAACGATGACAATGCAATCCAGAGTGGGCTGACAATCATCACGGCCAACATCATGAGCAGCACATCGCCTTTTTCTGCCCACAGATTTTGCGGGGTATATACCCCAAGCCAATCGACGATATTGCCAATCCAGGCAAATAGCATGGCCTCGTAGATACCGATACCGGCAGACAAAATCATAAACAACAATAGCCAACCGCGCAGACCTTTGGTACAGGCCCACAAAAACTTGAGCATGCCATCACTTGGGGATGGCAGCGGCATAGGCGTATCGGGAAAGGCGGGCAGACGAGTTTCAAAGAAACGAAATAGAGCATTCATAGGCAGTGATAAAGCATCAATAGCAGTACGCCAAAATAAGCACGATAAGGTGCTATCTTGAATCTTTACTTTTGTGATTAGGATTGTTTGTTATTTTAACAAACTTCACTCTAATGGCTGCATGCTAATTGTAAGCTGCAGGGTATCGCTCATACTCAACTCTATTTTAATTATTGACATGGTGATTTGTCTTGACGGTTTTGCCGATTCTTTATGACTGTATCGAGCATGAGTCATCCATGTTAAATAAACAATACTAAGTAACTAGAAAAATAAATAGATTGCTGTATAAGAAATATTTTGTTACATTCTAGGGTTTTATTTGATTTAGCAGTTTTTTTCTAAGCACTATCTAATAGTTAAAGCTAACGAAAGCTTAAACAGTAATAGAGTACAAGGTAAAGTCTATACTGATAGCTGTTTTAAATACCAATAATAAACACGCCAGATTATAATTTAACAAGGATGACCTTAATGATGTATCTCATAATAGCGGTGCTCTGTAGCGTCGCTGTTTCCGTACTTTTAAAAATACTACGCCAAAAAAATATCGATATTCGCCAAACCATCGTGGCGGGATATCCCGTGGCATTTTTATTAACTTGGGTGTTATTAAAACCAGATGTCAGTAGCATCGGCGCACTTGGTGAGGCATGGGGCATCATTATTGCCCTTGGGGTGTTATTGCCGGCGGTATTTATCATCCTTGGGCGCGCGATTGAATCGGTCGGTATGGTCGCAACCGATGCCGCTCAGCGTTTATCGCTTATTATTCCTATTGTTGCCGCTTTTTTATTATTTGGCGAAGTACTGACAGGTACGCGAGTCCTTGGGCTAGTGTTAGGGTTTTTGGCACTTGCTGCTTTGGTCTATCGCCCGCAGCATGGAATTATAAATACCCAAGCAAAGCAGACGCCGCTGTGGCTGTTTGGCGTTTGGTTAGGTTATGGCGTTATTGATATCTTATTTAAGCAAGTTGCCAAGCAAGGGGCGGCTTTTCCTTTGACCTTATTTGTGACGTTTGGGCTGGCGGGATTACTGCTACTCGTTTACCTGCTTGTCACCCGCGTCCGCTGGCAGGGTCATGCCCTTAGCGCAGGATTATTACTTGGCGTGCTAAATATGGGCAATATCTATGCTTATGTCCGTGCCCATCAAGTATTGTCTGAGTCGCCAAGCATCGTCTTTACGGGTATGAATGTCGGTGTGATTGCGGTGGCAACGTTGATAGGCGTCGGCATATTTAAAGAGCAGCTTAATCGTATCAATATCGTTGGTTTATTATTGGCAGTTTGCTGTGTGGCAGTATTGTTTTTGGCTTAACTTCACCGCTCGTAAGTGAGCAAAATTTTAATTTATCAACGATAGGCACGCGCGATGTCCTATGTTAAGGTTATTTATAGTCAAGCTCACGTTAGCTGCGGGCTGATTGACTTATTATAATAATGTTTGACCCTTATTAATTAGGATAGGATATCTACTCAATGGAATACGAAAAACAACTACAGCGTATCAAAAATGGTTCAGGTTTTATCGCCGCCCTTGATCAAAGCGGTGGCAGTACGCCAAAAGCGCTAGAAAATTACGGCGTTAGCGGCGATGCTTATGACAACGATGAAGCCATGTTTGACTTGGTACATGAGATGCGCGCCCGTATCATGACTTGCGATGCTTTTGATAATGAGCGTGTCCTTGGCGCGATTTTATTTGAAGATACGATGGAGCGCGAGGTCAATGGCAAGCCGACGGCTAATTATCTATGGGAAGATAAAAATATTGTACCGTTTTTAAAGGTAGATAAGGGTTTGGCTGAGCACATGGATGGCGTGCAAGTGATGCGCCCGATGCCCAATCTGAACTCGTTATTAGATAAAGCAAAAAACTATCCGGTATTTGGCACTAAGATGCGTTCAGTCATTTATGAGCCAAGTGTCGATGGTATTGAGCTAGTCGTGCAGCAGCAGTTTGATGTCGCGAAGCAGATTATCTCCAAAGGTTTGATGCCTATTGTTGAACCTGAAGTAGATATCAACAGTAGCAAAAAACATGATTGCGAAATCATTCTTAAAACCAGTATTTTGCATAATCTTGAGCGCTTAAACGACGGTCATCAAGTGATGCTAAAACTGACCTTGCCAGAAGAAAAGGGCTTTTATCAAGAGTTGGTTGACCATCCAAAAGTACTAAAAGTGGTGGCGCTATCTGGCGGTTACAGCCGTCATGATGCCTGCGAAAAATTGAAACAAAACCCCGGTATGATTGCCAGTTTCTCACGTGCCTTTACCGAAGGTTTAAGTAAGCAACAAAGTGACGAAGAGTTTGCTAATACTATTAACGCTTCTATTGAAGAGATTTACGAGGCGTCAAAGATTTAGCTCAATCTTCTACAAGACAGGGTATGTTTAAAATAAAAAAGCGCTACCAATGAGTAGCGCTTTTTTTATAGGCTAAAGGTTAATGCTAAGTGGTTACACTTCTTTATATAGCTGACGACCTTCTTTATGATATTTTTCGCTCATTTCTGCCATACCTTTATGAATCTCATCGAGGCTGGCTTCGCCTACTTGTCCAACTAGCTCAGTATCCACTTCTTTGATGACATGACCTGCATTAGTTAAATCGCCCGATTGCGGGGTGACTTGTTTATTAGCAGCATCTTTATCTAATCCTGCTGCATATTCACGCACGTTTTGGGTGATTTTCATTGAGCAAAACTTCGGTCCGCACATCGAGCAAAAGTGCGCCGACTTATGGGCGTCTTTTGGCAAGGTTTCGTCATGATATTCACGGGCGGTATCAGGATCAAGGGCCAGATTAAATTGATCATCCCAGCGGAACTCAAAACGGGCTTTAGACAAAGCATTATCACGCGCCTGTGCACCCGGATGACCTTTGGCAAGGTCGGCAGCATGAGCAGCAATTTTATAAGTGATAATGCCGTCTTTGACGTCCTTTTTATTTGGCAGACCTAAATGCTCTTTTGGTGTGACATAGCAAAGCATTGCCGTACCAAACCAGCCAATCATCGCCGCGCCAATCGCGCTGGTGATATGGTCATAACCGGGAGCGATATCAGTCGTCAAAGGTCCTAAGGTATAAAACGGCGCGTCGGCACATAGCTCAAGCTGCAAGTCCATATTTTCTTTAATACGGTTCATCGCTACATGTCCAGGACCTTCAATCATCACCTGTACATCGTGCTTCCAAGCGACTTTGGTTAGCTCACCAAGGGTACGCAATTCACCAAATTGCGCTTCGTCATTGGCGTCTTGCAAACAACCCGGACGCAGACCATCACCTAAGCTAAACGCTACGTCATACTGCTTCATAATCTCGCAGATATCTTCAAAGTGGGTGTATAAAAAGCTTTCTTTATGGTGGGCAAGGCACCACTGCGCCATGATAGAGCCGCCACGCGAGACAATACCAGTTAGGCGTCCAGCCGTTAGCGGTACATAACGGAGGAGCACGCCGGCGTGAATAGTAAAGTAATCAACGCCTTGTTCCGCTTGCTCGATAAGCGTGTCGCGGAATATCTCCCATGTCAGGTCTTCTGCAACGCCATCGACTTTTTCTAGTGCTTGATAAATCGGTACGGTACCGATTGGTACTGGCGAGTTGCGAATCAACCATTCACGGGTTTCATGGATATGATTGCCCGTGGATAAATCCATAATGGTATCTGCGCCCCAGCGCGTTGCCCACGTCATTTTTGATACTTCTTCGTCGATAGAAGAACCCAGCGCTGAGTTACCGATATTGGCATTAATTTTGACCAAAAAATCACGTCCAATAATCATCGGCTCGGATTCAGGATGATTGATGTTATTAGGAATAATTGCGCGCCCAGCAGCCACTTCATCACGGACAAATTCAGGGGTGATAATTTTTGGCGTATTGGCACCAAAGCTTTCGCCTTCGTGTTGGCGCATATCGGTCAGTGCATGCTGCTTTTGTGTTTCGCGAATGGCGATATATTCCATCTCAGGAGTGATAATACCGCGGCGTGCATAGTACATTTGTGTGACGTTACCAGCTTTGCCATTGATATCTTTAGCACGGCGGGGCTTATCAATATGAGCAAATCTTAAGTTAGCAGTACTAATATCACGAGCGCGTGCTTGTCCATATGAGCTTGATAAACCATCTAACTGTTCGGTATCACCGCGCTCAGCTATCCAACCTTCGCGCAATTTAGGCAAACCTTTGGTCAAGTCGATATCGACATTGGGATCGGTATAAACGCCCGAGGTGTCATAGACATAAAATGGAGGATTGTGCTCGCCTTCATTAGCGCCAGCGCCGCCAACAGGGGTATCTGCTAAGCTAATCTCACGCATCGGCACTTGGATATCGGGTCTTGAACCTTCGATATAGACTTTTCTAGAAGCGGGTAATATACGGTGTAAGTCGCGAGCGTCTTCTTCGAAACGCGCATCTTTTTGGTTGCGATGGGCAGGCGTTTTTAGAGCGTCGGCTTTTTTATCGACAGTTTTAGTAACAGGGGTCGAAGAGGTTTGGGCTGTTTGTAAATCTGAAGTAGTCATATGCTGTCCTAGCGTGTTGGTTTTTGAATAAAAGCAACACCGCCAGTAGCTGCGGGGCAAGACTATGCAAGACAGACAAATTCAATCATCAAACGCGTGCACTATGATTAAATTCAACTTTCATTGAAACTCAATCTAATGCCGTTTTTAAATGATTGGTAGGCGCAGCTTTTTATTGATTGCCATACAGCAGCGTAAAAACGCTGTCAGACATAAGATATCGGCAATAATAAAAAGGCATTTCTGCGCGCCCTTTGTTCATATATAACATAGGCTTAAGACTTCCCTGCGTCGGTACTAACCGCATCAGGTTCGGCGGGTGATCTCTCAGCGAATGTATTAAAAAGCTTAGAAAGTAAGCTTGTCATACACCGCACCCCGAGTCTGTCAGTGTTGTAAATCAGTCTCATACTAACAAACTATAAGGGTGCTGCCTAGTCATTTGCCATTTGTTAGTTGAGATGCAATCGCATTATTTTTCTGGTGTCCAGCCCTGCGCACGCTCATAGTCTTCGTTATCTAAGAACTTCTCACGTTGCTCGGTTAAGAATTTTTTGGCTGCAGGGTCTAGCATGCTGAGATGGTTTTCGTTAATCAGCATGGTTTGCTGTTCAAGCCATTCTTTCCATGCTTTGTCCGAGACAGTTTCTTGCAGCTCTTGACCTTTTTTATTAGGAAAAGGTGGATGCGGCATTTTTGGTAATTCTTGCTTATATTTGCGGCAAAAAACGGTATTGGCTTGCGGATTAAAAGTCTCAGTCATAAAGCAATCCTTATTGGTTAATGGTATTAAATTATTAAGTGCAATATTGGTATTGACCTATGATAACGGTCTTCGAAGATTTAGCCAAGGATATCAGGTGTAGAGAAGGTAACAGCCCATATAGCTACTGATGTTCATAACGATATTTATAAAACCATATTTCTAAAACTATCTGCATAAAAATACCCGCGATTGATGCGGGTATTTCTATGAATGGGCTAATACTATTAAACCTTGTATGGCGCTGCTAGCTTTACGCAAATACTTTTAAGCGCGCACGACCATTAACGACTGCTTGTTTAACCTGATTTGGCGCAGTACCACCTAAGTGGTCACGGGCTGCTAATGAGCCTTCTAGCGTTAGATACTCAAAGACATCATCGCCAATGGCATCGCTAAACTGCTGCAGCTGCGCCAGTGATAAGTCACTTAAATCAACGCCTTCTTTGATACCTAAAGCGACGGCATTGCCGACCACTTCATGGGCATCACGGAAAGCCACACCGCGGCGAACCAAATAATCAGCCAAATCGGTGGCTGTCGCATAGCCTTTCATGGTGGCTGCACGCATATTTTCTTTATTTGGTGTGATGTTCGGTAGCATATCAGCAAATGCTAATAGCGAACCCGTTAAGGTGTCAACGCAATCAAATAGCGGCTCTTTGTCTTCTTGATTGTCTTTATTATAAGCAAGCGGCTGACTTTTCATCAGGCTTAACAATGTCATCAATTGCCCAAAGACACGCGCCGCTTTACCGCGTACCAGTTCTGGTACATCAGGGTTTTTCTTTTGCGGCATAATAGATGAGCCAGTACAGAAGCGATCTGGTATTTGCACAAAGTTAAATTGCGCTGACATCCATAGGATAATCTCTTCGCTCATACGTGACATATGCATCATCAAGATAGAAGCCGCTGAGGTAAACTCAATAGCAAAATCACGGTCTGAGACGGCATCGAGTGAGTTTTGGCAAATACCTTCGAAACCTAGTAATTTGGCAGTGATGGTGCGATCGATAGGGAAAGTCGTACCAGCAAGGGCAGCGCTACCAAGTGGCATCTGATTGATACGGCGGCGCGCATCGACAAGACGCTCGGTATCGCGGTATAACATCTCAAACCATGCCATCACGTGATGACCGAAGCTGACGGGCTGCGCGGTTTGCAGATGGGTAAAACCTGGCATGATGGTATCGGTATGCTGTTCCGCCAAATCTAACAAGCCGCTTTGCAAACGTACCAATAGCGCAATGATATTGTCGGTTTCTTCACGCAACCACAGACGAATATCGGTCGCAACCTGATCATTACGGCTACGGCCAGTATGCAATTTTTTCCCTACCGCGCCGACAATATCAGTTAGGCGTGATTCGACGTTCATGTGCACGTCTTCAAGCGCGATAGACCAGTTAAACTCGCCGGCTTCAATCTCGCGTAGTACTTGTTGCAAACCTTCAATGATGGTTGCAACGTCATCAGCGCTTAAGATGCCACACTCTTTAAGCATGGTCGCATGCGCAATCGAGCCTTGAATATCGTGGCGGGCGAAGCGTTGATCAAAGCCGACAGAAGCGGTAAAGGCGGCGACAAAGCTGTCCGTCGCTTCACTAAAGCGACCGCCCCACATCTGCTGACCCTGACTACTGGTAGGGCTTTGCGCTGCGGCAGTATTTGTTGGAGAAGCTTCTGTGCTAGAATCAGAAACAGCTGAATTTTTATTTGAATCGGGATTATTACTATTTGAAGAATTGGCGTTCATATCGGTACAAGACAAGTCAAGAGAATAAGAACTCAAGTATAGCAAATGATGAGGTTGCCTTACTAGCGGAGCGCTTAGAGTTTTTTATGCCCAAGCTCATGGAAATCATGAAGGCTTGGCAGTGGCTGCTGGCAATCTTTTTTTGGTCGCTGTTTGTAGCGATAGTCGATCGCCATAGTGTGGCCAACCAATCCCAATTTATCATCAAATTTATCGCAAGGTTTATCCAGACCAGCTTAACCTTGATACCTTCTTTTTATTTAATTGATTATCTGCGCCCTATATTAAAGCGTTTAAGCGTCTCAACAGCCAGCATGTATGTCTTACTTATCTTAACGAGCGCCACAGCAGTGACCATGATGTTGGTCCTGCTGATTATGATAAATTTTGGTTGGTTTGATTATAGTATTCGCGTCTTTGTCTCAACGGTTGTATTTAATACCGTTATTACCGCCGGTTTTACTATTGCCACTTTGCTAATTTTTTTACGGCGCTACCGTGAGCTGAATGCGCTGAAGCAATCATTTGAGCAAAAATTGAGCGCCCAAAACGATATATTAAAAGCTCGCTTAGCGCCGCATTTCTTTTTTAACACCATCAATACCCTGATGTCGCTGATTGAAACCAACCCAACCCGCGCCGCTTACTTATTACAGCACGTTTCAGCGTTATTTCGTGCCAGTTTTAATGGCGCGCGTGAGATTAGCTTTGAGGAAGAGATTGCCCTTTGCGAGCATTATCTGGCCATCGAGTCCATCCGCTTGGAGGACAAACTGGCAGTAAACTGGCGGCTACCTGACGAAGATGTGATGTATGACATGGTCATCACTGCTTTGACTTTACAAAGCGTGATTGAAAAAATGCTGCTCAATGTGGTTGAGATGACCACTGATACCATTTATATCGATATTAAAGTCAGTTGGCTGCAGCATCGCGTCGAGATTACCATTAGTGTGCAACTGCCTAAAAAAACCTTGATGATTAACCATGACTTACGCCAGCATATGGATTTTTATATTCAGGCGGAACGTCTGCGAGCTTATTTTGGCGACAGTGCTGATATCCAAAGCCGCGTGACGAGTAAACAAATTATTACTATTATTCATTACCCGCTCCAAGATGTCAGTTTATAATCTTTGCTTTTGAAAGCGCTTTCTTTGGTTGGTCATAATAAACCAGCAATCGTAGGCGGGTAGCGTGGCATATTTATTGCACTGTTTATCATATTGTTGATGATTATCAGTTTATAAAATTAGCAGTTTTTAAAATCAACAGTACTTAACGCTTACCAATGCTTAAATATTACTACTGTTTAAATATTAACAGTGCTTAAATGCTAAAAATGGCGTTGAAACGCTCAATCGCTATTGGTGGCTTGCAGAAATGGGACGCTTGGTTTATAACTGAAGTAAGGTGCATTGCCTTTGCTAAAAGGCGTATGGTATTTTTTGCTAAGTGGTGAGCTTTAAATGATGATAAATCCTAATAAATGCTGATATATGATAAATACTATTAAAGATTGTTAAGTCTGCACTTATAAAGGAGTTTGCATGCGGATCGTTGTTTGTGATGATGAGCCATTAGCCCGTGAACGTTTGGTTAGGATTGTCCAAGAATCGGGTCATGAGGTGGTTGCCCAAGCAAAGACGGGCATCGAGGCCATTATTGCCGTAAAATCTCAGCAGCCGGACATCATACTGCTCGATATTCGCATGCCTGAGATGGATGGGATTGAGTGTGCCCAAGAGCTTGCGAAGCTGAACCATCCACCGGCCATCATCTTTGTAACGGCTTACGACCATTATGCAATTGCGGCGTTAAAAGCCAATGCCATCGGTTATTTATTAAAACCAGCCAATAAAGATGAGCTACTAGAAGCACTGCATAAAGCCACCAATCTCAATGCCGCGCAATTAAATGAGATTCGCAAACTCGAAAACCCAACCGCCCGTCCAGTGCGTGAACATATCGCAGCGCGTACCCATCGCGGGGTTGAGCTGATTGAGCTCAAAGATATCTACTACTTTACCGCCGATCAAAAATACGTCAAAGTACGCCATAAAGAAGGCGTTGTCCTTATTGATGACACCCTAAAAGAGCTTGAGCAAGAATTTGAAGACAGGCTTTTTCGCGTGCATCGTAACGCGATTATCAATATCAAATATCTAGATTTTTTAGAAGCCTTAGATGCAGGACAGTTTCAACTGCACTTTAAAGGGATTGATGAGACGCTAGCAGTCAGTCGTCGCCATCTACCGGCACTCCGTGAAAAGATTCAAAGCATGTAATGATAAGGGCTTCATGCTGTTGACATAATCATGCCATATCATCAAACCCTTATTTATGCTTAAATAGGGGTATTTTTTTGCATCATTCTGCTTTATATATCGTTGGTAGCCCCCGTTTTGGGTACCAAATTTGCATTATTGTTGCGCACTGACATTCTAGTATCGAACTTATTGAGGCCTTTTATGAGCACCATGCAGCCACCTGCTTTGACTACCTTAAATATCGCCACCCGCCAAAGCCCATTGGCATTATGGCAAGCTGAGCATATCCGTGACCGCCTACTGGCGCTATATCCTGAGCTGACGATTAACCTGCTAAAGATTGTCACTAAAGGGGATAAGATTTTAGATACGCCGCTGGCGAAAATTGGCGGCAAGGGTTTGTTCGTTAAAGAGCTTGAGCAAGCATTGTATGACAAGCAGGCCGATATTGCGGTGCATTCTTTAAAAGACGTACCGATGGAATTGCCAGAAGGTTTGACGCTGGGTGTCTACTGTAAACGTGCCTCGCCAACCGATGCCTTTGTCTCTAACACCTATCATAGTATCGATGAGTTGCCACAAGGTGCGGTAGTCGGTACCGCAAGCTTACGTCGCCAATGCCAAATCAAGGCTTATCGTCCCGATTTGCAAATTAAGACCCTGCGCGGCAACGTCGGTACGCGCTTAGGGAAGCTTGATGCGGGTGAGTATGACGCCATTATTTTGGCCACCAGTGGTTTGCAGCGTATTGAGCTTGATGAGCGCATTCGCAGTGAGTTGGATATTGATATTTGCTTGCCAGCGGTCGGCCAAGGTGCGCTAGCGATTGAATGTCGCGAAGGCGATGATGAGGTTCTAAAATTACTAGCACCGTTAAATGATGACAAAGCTCGTATCCGCCTCATCGCTGAGCGCGCGCTAAACCGTCATTTACAAGGTGGCTGCCAAGTACCGATTGCTGCTTATGCAGTCTTACAAATGGCTGATGCAGACGATGATAGCGATAGCCAAAACAGTAGCAAAAATAATGGCCAAAACGGTAATAATGATGCCGGTGATAGCTTGTGGCTACGTGGCCGCGTCGGTCAAGAAGACGGTAGCGAGCTGCTCAAAGCTGATAAACGCCTGACTTTAAGCGGCAGCCAAGCTGAGCAAGAAGCGCAAGCCAACCAGCTGGGTATTGACGTCGCTGAAATGCTACTAGCTATTGGTGCTGGTGATATTTTATCAGCCATTTATAATCCTAAATAGTACCTATATCTAATAATGTTTAACTATTATTGTCATCTCAATCATAGCGCTATCTTTACTTAGATGCCTCTATGATTAAGCGTCCTTTCTTCCTAAGCCTTTTGTCACGGTATGTTTATGTCTTGGTCATCACCGAAGTCCACTGATTCAAATCAACCTATTGATAAACCAGTATTGCTGCCGCAAATCGTCATCAATACGCGCCCAGTTGAGCGTGCAGCGCCGCTGACCGAGCATTTACAAGCGGCAGGAATGTCAGTGATTGATATGCCGATGTTGACCTTAGAGGCGCGGCCAACTACCGAGCAAGATATGGGATTGATGCGCCAATGGTTTGCCGGTGACTATCAAGCCCTTGTTATCGTGAGCCCGACCGCCGCCGCTTCAGGGCTAGCTGTTTGGCAAGCACTTGAGCATGAACGCCAAGCTCAAAAATCTAGCGAAAATGCTAGTCAGCAAAAAGAGACAGGGTTTACAGGTTTAGAAGCGCCAAGCCATCTGATAGCGGTTGGGGAAGCGACTGCGGCAGTGTTAAATGATGCAAAGTTGGCTGCATCAAGCTATCAAGTATTGCAGCCGTTAATTGCTAATAACGAAGGTATGCTAGCCATGCCTGAAATTGACAGCCTTCAAGCTGGCGATAAGCTCTTGGTATGGCGCGGGCTTGGTGGGCGACGCTTATTGGTCGATACCTTACAGGCGCGCGGCGTCCATATCGATAGCATCGCTTGGTATGAGCGCAAAATGCCTGCCGATGCTATGACGCAGTATGAGCAATGGCAAATGCAGTTTCTCGCGCAGCAGTCTTTGCAGCAAGCAACAGTAGTAGCGCCGCAAAAGCCCATCGTGATTGTCAGTAGTGGCACGGTGTTTGAGCATTGGGAAGGGATTGTTAAGGCAGTTGCAGCGAAGGTTGTAGAGTCAAATAAAGACAAAATAGCCAATCCACCACTAAAGCTTAATGATTTTGCTTACGTGGTATTAGGCGAGCGCTTAGCCAATATGGTCGCGCGTCAGCAGTTAAGCTATTGGCGGGTGGAAGATTTGGCGCCGGCCACTATCCTTGCGGCAATCCATTCGCCAATAGTGGGTTCAATGTAAGTAAGAAAAAAGGGTAAGCAAGAACACAGACTTTTATTAATCTACTTATTTTATATTTGCTTAAAAACTATCAATCACTAACGGTGCTGCCTTATGTCCATGAACTCTGAATCGTTATCTCAGGAACCTTCTGCTATTCAGCAGCGCCGGCAAGCAAATATGTTTTTGGTGCGCCTGCAATGGTTAATGATTTTATTGCTTATCGCCGCTTTACTGTGGCTTTATATCAGTCAGCAGCGTTTTGAGCATAATGTCAATGAGCGTTTGCAAAGCAATGAGCAAGTGGTCAGTCGCCTCAATGAGATGGACGATCGCATCTTTGCGATGAGTCAGCAAACCTTGCCAGCACCGCGTACCGCCGCCAGTAGCCAAGCCCAAAACCAGCTCGATTTATTGCGTATTCAAATACAAGCGGCTGATAGATTGTTGGCAGACAATAACGAGAGTGCGGCGATTGAATTATTGCGTGGCCTGCATTGGCAGCTGTCCCAAAGCAGTAATGAGATTGCCCCAGCGCTGACCGTGGTGATTAAACAAAGCTTGGCAAAGGATATTGAGCGCCTGCAAGCAAGAAGCTCGCAGCCGAGTCCGTGGCAGCTACAAAATATAGCCATTCAAAATATCCAAGAGTTTTTGCACAGTTACGAGCGTGAACATCCTGCTAATGGCAGTGATTTGACTCAAAACCTTGATAATAATATGAGCTTAACGCGCCGCCAGCTCATGATTCACGAAGTCATTATGACCTTGAATCTTGCCACCCAAGCCAGCAATATGCGTGAAAAAGAGCAGCTGGTCGGTTATCTGCGTCAAGCGCGCAAGCAGCTACAAACCCTAGTGCCACAGACACCAACGCCAAAAACAATATCTACCGATAATAAAACCTCTCCAACAGCGAGTAGTACGACCGCTACTAAAGATAAAAATAAGGTACAAACCAAATCGTCTCCTAATGACATTACCGAGGTTATAGACTGGCTAGATCGACTGATTGCCAATGCGCCAAAACCAACGCCATTATTAACCAAGCAAATTTTGGATAAGCCTAAACGTTAATGGTGGTTTTTAAAACTCTATAAGATAAAAAAAAGAGAAAGCTAGTGATGAATAGTTTTGAGAAAAATACAGCGTTAAGTAATGAAAGTTTAAGTAATACCCGTCCTGACGAGTTGGCGCACTATCCAATTATTCATCATCAGCCGATACATTGGGGTGAGATGGATGCCTTTATCCATCTAAATAACGTAGTGTTTTATCGCTATGCGGAGTCAGCACGGATTGGCTATTTGCAGGCGCTTGGCATGTTTGATGGCAGCATGGTCACGGTATTGGCGCAATCAAGTTGCCAATATCTACGCCCTGTGACTTATCCCGATACCTTATTATTAGGCGTGCGTTGTCAGCGTTTGGGCAATACCAGCATAGTAATCGAGTATAGCTATTATAGCTGCGCTCAAAAGGTGATTGTTGCAACCGCTGATGCGGTGATTGTCCGTTTAGACAGTGATGGCAAGGATAAATTGCCGTGGACCAACGAGGAGCGTGAGCGCTTAGTGGCATTAGAAGCAAGCGTTGGTCATACGCCCGAGCTTTAAAAAATCGGCTTATTTAGTAGGTTATAAATGCTACTAAAATGATACCGATAAAATAAACCTCATTAATAAAAATCTATAAAAAAAGGCACGCTAAATGATTAGCGCGCCTTTTTTGTCCTATTTCTACTGCTAGCTTTTACTGTTGGTCTCTATTTTTGCTTAGGTGCGTGAACAAAGTCAACGACGTTCAACTCAAACCCTGACAAGGCATAAAACTTCATCGGTGATGACAGTAAGCGCATATCACGAACCCCTAAATGGCGTAAAATCTGTGCGCCAACCCCAATGCTGCGATACGGCTGCTGAGCAATGGTTGAGATTGATTGATTTTCAGCAGCTTTATCAAGCGCCTCTCCTAAATCAATCGGCTGATGGTTGCCAATCCAAACCAGCACGCCGCGTTCTGACTCTTGTATTTCTTCTAGTGCTGAGCGTACGCTCCAGCCGCTACGGCCAGTGGTGTCATTTTTAGCGGCAAATAAGTCGCGTAATGGGTGGAAACCATGGACACGAACGGTACTCACGCCTTCGCTCACATCGCCTTTTACCAAGGCTAAATGAGTTTCGTCAGCGCCAAACTCGCGGAAACGATGCAGAGTGAAAGTACCATATTCGGTCTCAAACGGATGTGATTCAATCTCTTCCACCGTTTGCTCATTGGCAATGCGATAGTTAATTAAGTCTGCAATCGTACCGATTTTAATACCATGCTCTTTGGCAAATATCTCAAGGTCATCACGGCGCGCCATCGTCCCATCATCATTGATGATTTCAACGATAACCGCTGCTGGCTCCAAACCTGCTAGGCGAGCCAAATCACAACCCGCTTCAGTATGACCGGCACGATGAAGGACACCGCCATTTTGAGCCATAATTGGGAAAATATGCCCAGGCTGGACGATATCTTCTGGTTTTGCTGAAGAAGACACCGCTGCTTGAATGGTGCGCGCACGGTCAGCGGCAGAAATACCTGTCGTTACACCTTCAGCCGCTTCAATAGACACGGTAAAGTTGGTGCTAAATTTTGCCTCATTGCGGTCTGACATCAGTGGCAGTGCCAACTGTTGGCAGCGTGCTTCTGATAAGGTTAAACAAACCAAACCGCGGGCATGGGTAATCATAAAGTTAATGTCATCAGGGCGCACATGGGTCGCTGCCATAATGATATCGCCTTCGTTTTCGCGATCTTCGTCATCCATTAAGATGACCATTTTTCCGGCACGAATATCTTCGATAATCTCAGGAATCGTATTTAAACTCATAGGAAGTCTCAATATTTTATTATTTATAGATAGGTTTAATTAGGGGTATACATCATTATATGCCTATTGTAGCAGTAGATTGACAAAAACACTGTTGCGGTAAAGCAAAGCATGCTTTGATAAGAGCCACATAAATAGAAGCAATGTGCTATAAAAGGTTCCGATCAACTGGTTTGTATATATCATTATGAGGACATTTTAACGCTTTTCACCCCAGCGTGCTGCGTCATCTTGCCAATATGTCAGTTAATAGGTTAAAAATAATCATAAGTATTATCAATGATGCAAACGCATAGCCTTTATTCGTTACTGGCCGCTTGACCCTTCAGCCAGTCAATAAACTGCTTACTGTGTTGCTCGCGCTGATTGTCAGCAAATTTATAAAGACTTGTCCCCACTAAATTATCAGGTAAATAGCTTTGCGGATAATAGTGGTTGGGATAATCGTGCGGATAAGCGTAGCCTTGACCATAACCTTGATTGCGCATCAATTTGGTCACGCCATTACGCAAATGTAGCGGCACAGGCGAGGCGTCTTTTTCAGCGAGTGCCATCGCCGCATTAATGGCTTTATAAGTACTATTGCTTTTGGCGCTGGTCGCCAAATAAACCACCACTTGCCCTAAGATAATACGCGCTTCTGGCATACCGATGGATTGCACGCTACGCAATGCTGCATCCGCAAGAAGTAGGGCATTAGGATTGGCATTACCGATATCTTCGCTGGCCAAGATGACCAAGCGCCGCGCGATAAAATCGGCAGGCTCGCCGCCAACTAACATCCGCGCCATCCAATATAGCGCTGCATCAGGGTCGGAGCCGCGTACGGATTTTATCATGGCAGATATAATATCGTAATGCTGCTCGCCATCTTTATCGTAGCGTACGAGCGCCGTCTGAGCGACACGGGCGACCAATTCATCATCAATGACAAGCGGCGACTGCTTAGCATCCGCCGTTTGAATAGCAAGCTCTAATAAATTGAGCGCTTTTCTAGCATCACCATGTGCCAACTGGCTTATCGTTTGTTGCGCCTGTAAATCAACGGTTAAATTTTTGAGAATGTTATCTTCTAAAAGTGCGCGCTGTAATACGGCACTGATTTGTTCAGGCGTCAGCGGCTCTAGACGATAAACTTGGCAGCGCGATAGCAGCGCATTATTAACGCTGAATGACGGATTTTCGGTTGTCGCCCCAATCAAAGTAATATCACCTGACTCTACTGCTCCAAGTAAGGCATCTTGCTGGGCTTTATTAAAACGATGAATCTCATCGATAAACACAACCGGTGACTCAAAGCTTAGTGAATCTTTGGTATCTAACACCTCACGTAATTGCTTAACGCCGGTATTCAATGCTGATAGCGCATGAAAGGGTCGCCCAACGGCATCAGCCAACAGCATCGCGATGGTGGTTTTACCGATGCCCGCTTCGCCATGCAAAATAATCGATGGCAAATGTCCTTGTTCGACCAAGCGCCGTAACGGTGCACCCGCTGCTAACAGGTGCTCTTGACCGATAATAGCATCAAGGGTTGCAGGGCGCATACGCTGAGCAAGGGGCGTATCAGCATGAAAATTAGGTGGCATAAAGGTCTCTATTATCAATTAAATATTTTCAATTCTTGTTAAGGTGTGTCTTCATTTGAAGCTTAACGCTAAAAACAATGACTCATGTCCTTCTAGCTAGGCTAACGCAGATTTACGTTAATAAAAGTCAGCTAAGTGTACAGCTTATGTCTTATAGGCTTTATTTTTTAGGTTTTTACCCTTATTAAAGGCTTATAGCTCTATAAAAATCGTACTTATAAAATAGCATTTATAAATGCTCAGTTTTTGAATATAAGGTAAGACACTAATGATGTCGCAGTCGACTTTCAAGCGCTTATTTAAGCACTCTATAGCTGCTAAAAGCTCAAAGCAACAGTCACGCCAGCTGACTGATGGAGAGCTAGCATTGGCACGCTCGGTGTTCGGTGACAGCCTTAAGCTTGATGGTGTGCAGCTTAAGACCGCGTGGTGGGTACTAAAGCATTATGCTGTCAGTCCTAATGGCAATATTTATTTCCATCCGGCCGACTGGGTTACGGATTTTAGCCAATGTGCCTTGGGTAAGCAGAGCTGGCTTATCCATGAATTGACCCACGTTTGGCAATTGCAGCAAGGTCTTAAAGTTGTACGCGGCGCTATCATAAATCGCCGTTATGATTATGTACTTGAAGCAGGTAAGTCCTTTTTTAACTATGGGATTGAGCAGCAGGCACGTATGGTGCAAGACTATTTTGTCCGTCGTCATCGTGGTCACGACTGTCGTGATTTTGAAACTTGTATTCCATTTTTAAAGGCACAAACGCTTGATAGCGAGCATGACAGTCACCGCTCGTTGAAAGTTTAATCTTTCTATTATGCTGGAATATTTATATGATGGCTTTAGCTTTCTTTCATTATAGACAGTTAATATATCAACAAAATAAGTAGAGAGGGAGGACAGTAGCAACAGGAATTATAATAAAAAAACATGCTAATAAAAAGCTCGATACTTTATCACTCAATTGACTCAATTGACTCAATTGACTCAATAGCGCTTCTAGAAATATCATCATTCATGGATAGTGTTATCACGTTGGCTTTTACTCTTTCTGCTTTTAATAAGGATATGAATTCGGATGTTTAAACTTTTACCAGTAAAACCTGACATTGACACTGATACCCGTCGTCGCTCTATCAATAAAGCGATGATTCGCCTTTATAAAGCACCGACATTGCTTGCGGCAGCATTGACTGGCGTATTGTTAGTGAGCGGTTGTCAGCAGCAAGCAGAAGAGCCAATACCTGATACCAACCAGACCAGCGAGCAAACAACTGCAGAAGACAGTCAACCTATGCGTAAAAGCGATTCGGCTGCTGCCCGTATAGAGCAGTTCCAGCCTTTGTATCTTGCGCAAGCGAAAGGACTGCAACAGCGTTTGCAAGCAGAGTATGAATCGCTACAAGCGGCAGATGCGTCAGACAGTGGCAATGATTTGTTAGCTGATAGTACAACTGCTGTGTCAGTAGACAATGCTAAGCCGTCTAATACCGCTAATCCAGTTGCAAATAATACAGATTCTGAGCAAGTAGCCAAACCAGCCACCACGGATTCAGTAGCAGTCGCTACGGCGAATAATAATAGTGAGTCTAATGCTAATAGTAACTCTGATATCGATGCTACTGCAGAGACTGATATCAATACCAGTACCGAGGTTGGCGAGCGCGATTTAACCGTGCTTAAGCGTATTAGCCTTGAGCCGCGTAAACCGGTAATGTTGACAGATGAGCAGATTATAGACAGTTATCAGCAAGCGATGGAAACCCTTTATCAACCTGTGACCACGCCGCTTAGTGCGGAAGATGTTGATACTCTAATCAATATCGCGACTTTGGTGCCGCAGGTCTTTGAACATGCAGAAATCGCCGGTAGACTGAGTGCAAAAAGTCCAGCGCTGGCGCGTTTGATTATTCAGCATCAAGTTTGGGAGCAAATAGAAGCTCAGCAAGTCCTTGATATGCAGCAGATGAAAATCACCCAGCAGCAAGAGTTTGAAACGCTGATGGCGAAATTTAACGAAACCATTAAAGGCTATGATGAACAAATTGCCAAATACGAGCAAACGTTAAAAGAGTTTCAGTAAAGCGTTAGATATTTAGAGCTGATGTGCTTAATGCCTCTTATTAAAGGCAGGCCAAAAAAATCCCGCTATGATAGCGGGATTTTTATCTGTCTAATTTTTATACTTTTAAAAGAAAAGACTGACTACTTGCGGTCTTCGACTTTAACGAATTCGCGTTTTGTCTCACCAGTATATAACTGACGTGGACGACCGATTTTGAACGGTGCGCTGTGCATCTCAAGCCAATGGCTAATCCAACCAGAGGTACGTGCCAATGAGAAGATAACAGTAAACATTGAGGTTGGGATACCGATGGCTTTAAGGATAATGCCAGAGTAAAAATCAACGTTTGGATACAAGTTACGCTCAACGAAGAACGGGTCTTCTAAAGCAATTTTCTCAAGTGCCATGGCAAGCTCAAGCTTAGGATCATTGATACCCAATGCGCCTAGTACTTCGTCACAAGTCTCTTTCATCACTTGTGCGCGTGGGTCAAAGTTTTTGTAAACACGGTGACCAAAGCCCATCAATTTCACTTCACGGCTTTTCACTTTTTCCATGAATGCTGGTACGTTTTCAACTGTACCAATTTCATCTAACATAGTGAGTACGGCTTCATTGGCGCCGCCATGCGATGGTCCCCAAAGGGCCGCAATACCAGCAGCGATACAAGCGTAAGGATTTGCGCCAGTAGAACCCGCTAGACGTACGGTAGACGTTGAAGCATTTTGTTCGTGATCAGCATGCAAGGTAAAGATTTTATCCATTGCACGGGTGATAACGTCATTGGTTTTGTAGTCAACATCAGCAGGCGTTGCAAACATCATGTATAAGAAGTTTTCCGCATAATTGAAATCATTACGTGGATACATGAACGGTTCGCCCTGTGAGTATTTATAACTCATGGCCGCAAGCGTTGGCATTTTAGCGATTAGGCGAATAGCGGTGATTTCACGATGCTCTTCATTGCTCACATCTAGATTTTCATGATAGAAAGCTGATAAAGCACCAACGACACCAACCATAATAGCCATAGGATGGGCATCACGGCGGAAGCCTTCAAAGAATTTGCGTAATTGGTCATGAACGCCAGTATGCTTACGGATTTTTTCATAGAAATCCGCTTTTTGCTCAGCGTTTGGTAAATCACCATGAATCAGCGCATACGCCACTTCTAAGTATTCAGCATTATTTGCAAGCTCATCGATAGGATAGCCGCGATGCAACAGCTCGCCTTTACCGCCATCAATGAAGGTGATTTTTGACTCAACAGGCGCAGTTGCCATAAAACCTGGATCGTAGGTCCAGTAGCCCGCTTTTTGAAAAGCAGCAACTTCGATAACTGACGGCCCTAAAGTACCTTCAATAATAGGAAGTTCGTATTCTTCACCATTTACGGTTAGTTTGGCATTGTTGTCAGCCATAAATTGCTCTCCATTTTTTAACTTGTTAGAATAAAAATATATCGACGCACACCCTCGCGTCATCACTAATCAAACGGTAAAACAGCCAAATGGTCAAATAAATTTAACCCATTTAAGATGCAGGCTATATTAGCAGTTATTAGCTAAGTTTTGAAAAGACTTTTAGCAGTAATGTCTGTAATAGGGGTGCTGTAGTCGTCATTAGCGACTGTAAACTTTGTATCAAAATATGTCTGCTTAGTAATTTGGCTGTAAAGCATCATGCTAATACTAAAGTAATGATTATCATTAACATTATAATATTACAGTGTTTTTGCTAAGATAAGCCATTTTAATCTGTAAGGCGCTATACTATAAAACAGACAGAGTATGCGTAACCGACAAATTGGCTTAATGCGATGAATTATTTTGATTCAGTAATACTAATGAATTCATCTTACTAATAGCCAGCTTTTTGTTATTTAATCTCTAATAACCACTATTTAGGGGATAAATTTGTAATTAGCGGCCAGTCATTTTATAATTAGAGGGATTTAACTGGCACTAGCTTTGCGCAAATTGATAGATCAACGTAATTAAGTCGCTGATAAAGCCTAGCTTTACTGCTGCTTTGTTATGATTGGACGTTCGCTTTATAGACCAGAACCCAGCTTATCGCTTAAATATTCTTGTTAACTGTTCTATTTTTAGATATCCAACAGTGAAGTTTACCTTAATAAAAAATGATAATATAGAGATGACACCCTGGCGTTATCTTTTTTTGTTGATGGCAAGCAGTAAAAATAGACTAGTTAATCGATTTATCCCATGCTGCGTGCTTACTATTATAAAACACGCAGACAGCTTGTTATTGGTAGGGATTATCTGTTCCACAAGCGAGGTTGAGCCGTCTATAGAGTCCTTATAGAAATCTATAGAAGCCTTATAGAAAAAGGTCTCATAGAAACGATATATAGAGAGCGTGTTTCCTATATAAAATCTATCTATCAAATTTACCGCAAATGAAATAACGTCAGCTAGCCCTTCCTTACCTTATTCATCTCATGTGTTGCTCGCCGCTTATAGAAGTGTATTTGTACCAAGCGTTGATAGCAGATACAGGAGTATAACCGCAAAAAGGATGCCCGCTGTGAAAAGCAACCGACCTATTGATCTGCCCTTAAGCCAAGTGATTAGCGTTAATCGCTCACCGATTGCGATAGCTTCAATCTTGCATCGTATCTCTGGCATTATTTTATTTCTACTTATTCCTGTCATGTTATGGATATTACAGAATTCTTTGGCGTCGCCTGAGAGTTTTGAAGCCATATTTGACAATGTCCTTGTTCGCTTTTTGGCGTGGATTTTTGTCGCCGCCATCGCTTATCACTTTGTGATGGGTATCAAGCATTTATTTGCTGATATGGGCATGAATGAGGAGCTAAAATCTGGCCGTGCCGCTTCTATGATTAGCTTTGTAATTGCAGCAATCTTAATTGTCGCGTCATTTGTATGGGTGATGTTCTAATGAAAAATGATTCAGGAATCAAAAGCGCTACTGGTCTAACCGGCTCAGGTTCACGTGATTGGATTATCCAGCGTATCAGTGGTGTGGTTTTAGCCGTATACAGTGTGGTATTACTGGGCTTCTTCTTAACTCATGGCAATGTAAGCTTCGTTGAATGGTCAGAATTTATGACCAGTTTACCGATGCGTCTGTTCAGCTTATTGGCCGTTTTGGCGTTGGCTGGTCATGCTTGGGTTGGTATGTGGACGGTATTTACTGACTATATTACCACTGGCAAACTGGGCTCAAGCGCAGCAGGTCTACGTTTAGTGCTACAGTCATTAATGATTATCGCTATTTTAGTTTTCCTATTTTGGGGCATTATGATTTTTTGGGGTAACGGCTTCGGTGTTGTTGCGGTTTAACCATTAATCATAGGTTTAGATATTGATTTATCTGATTTTTATAAATTGAATATCTAACCATAACAACGGATAAAGCTGACAGCATTGGCGATGATTCGCTTATTTGAAAGCGTTTATTTTAAATAACGTACTTTAAAGTGCTATAGGTAATAGACATCCGTTAGTAGCCAAAATAGTCATAGCTAATCATAGCGTTGGGCGCACATTGAATTCACAATTACTGATACGGTAAATGATGCTTATTTAATAGAAAAAGCTGTGAAAAAGTGAGCAAGCCCAATATAACGATAGATATGCAAATTAAGTGGTTGAAGGCTGTTTGTATTGTATTTTGATTATTGTCGGTAGCGTTGAGCAAAAATTCGCTAGCCTTAGCGCACAATAAGATACAGACCACCCTTTTTATTTACTTCTAAGCATTAACAGGCATTAGGAAAACCGTAATGGCAACTAGACAAGATAATACCATTAGTAATATTAAAACCCTGAACTACGACGCGGTCATCGTTGGTGGCGGCGGCTCAGGTATGCGTGCTTCATTGCATTTAGCGGAAGCGGGCATGAAGGTTGCAGTCTTGACCAAAGTATTCCCAACCCGTTCGCACACCGTTGCTGCTCAAGGTGGTATCGGTGCAAGTTTGGGTAATATGAGCAATGATAACTGGCACTTTCACTTTTATGACACCGTTAAAGGGTCAGATTGGTTAGGTGACCAAGACGCCATTGAATACATGTGCCGTGAAGCGCCAAAAGTAGTGTATGAGCTTGAGCACATGGGTATGCCGTTTGACCGTAACGAAGATGGCACGATTTATCAGCGCCCATTCGGTGGTCATACCTCAAACTATGGCGAAAAAGCCGTACAGCGTGCTTGTGCTGCTGCTGACCGTACCGGTCACGCGCTACTACATACGCTATATCAAAAAAACCTACAGCAAGGTACTGAGTTCTTTATCGAGTGGATTGCCCTTGATTTGATCAAAGACGACGCCGGTAACATCAATGGCGTCATCGCGATTGAGCAAGAAACGGGTACTGTTGCGGTATTCCAGTCGCCAATCACTGTATTAGCGACAGGCGGCGCAGGTCGTATCTTTGCGGCCTCTACCAACGCTTATATCAATACTGGTGACGGTATTGGCATGGCGGTTCGCGCAGGTATTCCACTACAAGACATGGAATTCTGGCAGTTCCACCCAACCGGCGTTCATGGTGCCGGCGTACTATTGACCGAAGGTTGCCGCGGTGAAGGCGCTATCTTACGTAATAAAGATGGCGAAGCCTTTATGGAGCGTTATGCGCCAACCGTAAAAGACTTGGCACCACGTGATTTAGTATCACGCTCTATGGACCAAGAAATCAAAGAAGGCCGTGGTTGTGGTCCAAATGCTGACCATATCGTAATGGATATGACGCATTTAGGCGTTGAAACCATCATGAAGCGTCTGCCATCAGTATTTGAGATTGGTAAGAACTTCGCCAACGTTGACATCACTAAAGAGCCAATTCCAGTTATCCCAACCATTCACTACATGATGGGTGGTATTCCAACCACGATTCATGGTCAAGTGATTGTTCCGGATCTAGAAGCGGGTACCGATGAAGACGGTTTATATGCTAAAGGCAACGTTGTTAAAGGTCTGTATGCTATCGGTGAGTGTGCTTGTGTGAGTGTTCATGGTGCCAACCGTTTAGGTACCAACTCACTGCTTGATTTATTGGTCTTTGGTCGCGCTGCTGGTAAGCATATCGTTGATGAATTCCATCATGCTGACCACAACTATAAGCCATTAGATCCTCGGGTTCTTGATTTTACCGTGCGTCGTTTAGACAAACTGCAACAATCAACCTCGGGCTATAATGCGCAAGACGTCGCTGACGAGATTCGTGCAACCATGCAAACGCATGCCAGCGTATTCCGTACGCAAGCGATGATGGACGAAGGCGTTGAGAAAATCTTAGCGCTAGGTGAAAAAATCGATCAAATCCATTTGGCGGATAAATCACAAGTCTTTAACACTGCGCGTATTGAAGCGTTCGAAGTTGCTAACTTGTATGAAGTGGCAAAAGCAACGATGATATCAGCGGCTAAGCGTCACGAAAGTCGCGGCGCGCACAGTGTGTCTGACTATGATCGTCCAGAAGATGATGAATACGCACCAAACGGCCGTAACGATAGAGAATGGATGAAGCATACTTTATGGTATTCTGAAGGCAATAAGATTATCTATAAGCCGGTTCGTAAAGTGCCATTGACCGTCGATTATATCGAGCCAAAAGTCCGCGTCTATTAATTCTAGACTGGGTGCGCATGATTTTTACGCACTGTAAAAAACGTTTTATCCCTTATTAATTTATTAAAAAGGTGACCGCCAGCGACAGACCGCTATCAGCGCTGAGATTTAGACATACCAGCGCTGATAGTTTGCAGTCTTTAGATTGTATGGTTTGTCAGCCCGCCATCATCTACGTGTGGAGTTTAGCATTATGAGCCGAGGTACTCGCACCATCGAAATCTATCGCTACGATCCTGATGTGGACGCAGCGCCGCGCATGCAAACTTATACGGTTGAGTTGTTAGACTCAGATCGTATGTTGCTTGACGTGTTATTACGCCTAAAAAAGGAAGATGAGACGCTCACCTTCCGTCGCTCATGCCGTGAAGGTATTTGCGGTTCTGACGGCATGAACATCAATGGTAAAAATGGTCTTGCATGTCTAATCAACATGAATACCTTGCCTGAAAAAGTAACGGTTCGTCCGTTACCAGGTTTACCGGTTGTTCGTGATTTGGTCGTCGACATGAACCAATTTTACGAGCAGTACGAAAAAGTTCATCCGTTCTTAATCAATGACCAGCCAGCGCCAGCAACAGAGCGTTTGCAGTCACCTGAGCAACGCGAAAAATTGAACGGTTTGTATGAGTGTATTTTATGTGCATGCTGTTCAACCAGCTGCCCATCGTTCTGGTGGAACCCTGATAAGTTCTTGGGTCCAGCAGCACTATTGAATGCCAACCGTTTCGTTTCTGACAGCCGTGATACTGATACGCGTGCGCGTTTAGCACGTTTAGACGATCCGTTCAGCTTGTTCCGTTGCCGTGGTATTATGAACTGTGTTTCAGTCTGTCCAAAAGGTTTGAATCCAACCAAAGCCATTGGTCACCTACGTAATTTACTGCTTGATCATGCAGGTTAGTCTACCTTTTATGGTCAATTAGCTTTATAATAGCGCCATCAAAAACACCACCTATCATTAGGTGGTGTTTTTTATTAAAAAATATTAGCAGTTAGCTATTTTTTAAGTGATAAGCCATTGTTTTTCTTATTAACACGACCATATTGATATCGTGAGCGGTATTGTTGAGGGCCAGTGGCAAATCCGTGAGGGTAAGTAAGGCTGTATTAACAATACGTTGCTTGTATGTAAGAAGACATGCTATATCGCGCGTCTCCCTATATAATTGAATATGGTAATATTGTTTAGTGTTACAGAGACTTAGATTTGCAATGACGAAGGTGTTGCAAAGACGAAGGTGTTGCAAATACTAAGCAATTTTAAGAACAAAGTTGCGAAAAATGATAATAGATATTCATTACGTAAATACCTAGTATTGAACAAACAAACTATGGCCCATAGGGTAGGCATGTTACTCTATACGGCAATGTATGTTTGGCGGAATATACGCCAATTTTCTACCATAGGAAGACATTTCAGTAAAAATAGCCAATTGATAGGCTAACTGAAAGAAAAATGCTGGGCTAAAAACCTTATGATTAACAATTTGGTTATAGCTGACAGCATTATATATAAATTAATGTTGTGAAACGAGACGATTAAGAAAACCGGCCGTTCACAAATAATTGTAATTGTAAGATTGGTATTGCAATCAGGCTTTTTTATCGTTAGATAGCTTTTAGTGTCAACGCTTTAGTTTTAAAAACTAATAGAGAGTATTAAAAACTGATGGTAAATATCGCCAATCTACAACGCATGACACAATAATAAGCACGATTCCATTCATTTATCTATCAAATAGACGATTATTATGAATAGTATAACTAAAGAAGCAGTGAGCGTAGATCATACTGAACTGGCCGCTGATAATGCCAGTTACATCGAAGCGCTCTATGAGCAATATCTAGAAGATCCTAGTAGCGTTGATAGCGATTGGCAAGCGTATTTTGAACAATACAAATCACCAAACGATGCCGCGCATAATGCGATTAAAGACCAGTTCTTATTGTTAGCACGTAATCAGACTGCTAATAAAGTGAGTGCTGATACGTCTGGCGTAACCGCTAATGATCCAGGTAACTGTGCTGACCCGAAACAAATGGGCGTGCAGCAGCTGATTTCAGCGTACCGTCGCCGTGGTCATCGCCGCGCTAAGCTTGATCCCTTAGAACTGCATCCACGTGCAGAAGTGGAAGATTTAACCCTTGCTTATCACAACCTGTCAGAAGCTGACCTTGATACGGTATTCCCAACCAATGATTTAAATATTGGTAAGGATGAAGCGACGTTACGTGAAATTATCGAAATCATGGAGCGCGTTTACTGTCGCTACATGGGTGTCGAGTATATGCACGTGACCACCAGCACAGAAAAACGCTGGATGGAAAAATATCTAGAAACCAATTTAGGTTACATCGAGTTTGATAAAGAAAAACGTTTATCAATTCTTGAGCGTCTGACTGCTGCTGAAGGCTTAGAGAAATACTTGGCTCGTAAATATACGGGCGTTAAGCGTTTTGGTCTAGAAGGCGGCGAGAGCTTTATCCCTGCTATCAATGAAATCATCCAACGTGCTGGCGGTTATGGCACTAAAGAGATGGTCATTGGTATGGCTCACCGTGGACGCTTGAACTTACTGGTTAATATCTTGGGTAAAAACCCTGCCGATTTGTTCGATGAATTCGATGGTAAAGTACAGCCAGAAAAAGGCTCAGGCGACGTTAAATACCATAATGGTTTTTCATCGAACGTGATGACGCCAGGTGGCGAGGTGCATTTAGCCTTGGCGTTTAACCCATCGCATCTTGAGATTGTTGCCCCTGTACTGCAAGGGTCGGTACGCGCACGTCAAGTTCGTCGTAACGATCAGCCATTACAAGACAATAAAACTGGTAACTCAGTACTGCCAATCGTTATCCATGGTGACGCTGCTTTTGCTGGTCAAGGCGTAGTACAAGAAACCTTCCAGATGTCACAGACTCGTGCTTATACCACGGGCGGTACGGTTCATATTGTTATCAATAACCAAGTTGGTTTCACCACCAGCCGTCAAGAAGATGCGCGTTCAACGGAATATTGTACTGACGTGGCAAAAATGGTGCATGCACCTATCTTACACGTAAACGGTGATGATCCTGAGTCAGTGGTATTTGCCGCTCAATTGGCATTAGATTATCGTCATGAGTTTGATAAAGACATTATCATTGACTTGTTCTGCTATCGCCGTAATGGTCATAACGAAGCCGATGAGCCATCTGCAACTCAGCCATTAATGTATGCCGTTATTAAGAAGCTACCAACGACGCGTACTATCTATGCGCAAAAGCTGATTGAAGAAGGTCTGCTTAACCAAGAAGATGAAAAACGCTACGAAGATGAATATCGTGAATCCTTAGACCGTGGTGATTATGTTGCCAACTCTTTAGTTAGCCAGCCTAACGAAGAGCTGTTTGTCGATTGGAAACCTTATTTGGGTCATGACTTGGTTGATGACTGGGATACCAGTGTCGATATCGAAATACTAAAAGGTTATGGTCGCCGTATGGCCGAGATGCCAGAAGGCTACAATCTGCAACGCCAAGTACAAAAAATGGTCGAGCAGCGCTTAGCCATGCAAACCGGTGAAGAGCCTCTTAACTGGGGCGCAGCTGAAACCTTGGCTTATGCCTCATTGGTTGATCATGATGGGGTATTGGTTCGTATTACTGGTGAAGACGTTGGTCGTGGTACGTTCTCGCATCGCCATAGCGAAATTTATAACGTTAATGACGGCAGCATGTATGTGCCACTGTCACATATCAGTGAAAAACAAGCGCGTTTTGCCACTTATAACTCATTATTGTCAGAAGAAGCGGTATTGGCCTTTGAATATGGCTACGCAACGACTGTGCCAAATGCTCTAATCGTTTGGGAAGCGCAGTTCGGTGACTTCGTCAACGGCGCACAAGTGGTTATTGACCAATTTATCTCAAGTGGCGAGACCAAATGGCAGCGTGTTTGTGGTCTAACCATGTTGTTACCACACGGCTATGAAGGTCAAGGTCCTGAGCATTCATCTGCTCGTCTTGAGCGCTTCTTACAGCTATGTGCTGAAGACAACATGCAAGTCATTACGCCAACGACACCAGCGCAAATCTATCATGCGCTACGCCGTCAAGCGGTACGTCCGATTCGTAAGCCGTTGATCGTTATGTCACCGAAGAGTTTGCTACGTCATAAGCTTGCGACGTCAAACCTTGAAGAGTTGGCAAACGGTAAGTTTGAAACGGTATTGCCAGAGATGGATCAGCAAAATCCGGACAACGTGACTCGTATGGTGCTATGTGGCGGTAAAGTTTATTATGACTTGCTAGAGCAGCGCCGTGCGCTAGGTCTTGACCATGTTGCGATTGTGCGTATTGAGCAGCTTTATCCATTGCCAGAGAAACGTTTGATTGCTGAAATTGAGAAATATAGCAATTTGGCTGAGATTGTTTGGACGCAAGAAGAGCCATTGAACCAAGGTGCTTGGTATTATTTAGCGCCGCACATGTTCCGCATTGTCGTGCCGCACCCAACCAAGGCGAAAGTCATGGAGCCAGTGGCGCGTCCTGCTAGTGCAGCACCAGCGACAGGTTCGGCAAAACTGCATGTCAAACAGCAACAAGATTTGATTGCTGGTAGCCTTGGCATCAGTGTGGATGAGCTGTCTAAATAGCGACTCGTTTACGTAACAGATTATTCAAGATACATGAATCAGGCGATAACAGTCAGTACTCGGTATGACCATTTCAGCAAGACAATTTAGAATGGTACTGACTGCTTATCACGACTTAATAATAAATAGTAATATCAACATCTAAGGAGTATATCGATGGCTGAAATTAAAGCCCCCGTGTTTCCAGAATCGGTTGCCGACGGCACCATCGTGGAATGGCATGTCACTGAAGGTCAAGAAGTTAGCCGTGATGACTTATTGGCTGAAATCGAAACTGATAAAGTGGTATTAGAAGTTGTTGCACCTGATAACGGTGTTGTGACTAAAATCGTTAAGCAAGTTGACGATACTGTTTTGTCTGACGAGTTAATCGCAGAATTTGAAGCAGGTGCCAGCGGTAGTACAGATAGTGGTAGCGCTGATAAAGGTGATGCTCCTGCAGTTGATCCAGACCAGCCAGCAGCGCCAGTACAAGCAAAGCAAGGTACTGATGGCGGTGAGCCAGTTCAAGCGACAGATAAAAAAGACGAAGCCGATCATAAAGATCAAAGCCCTGCAGTACGTAAAGCAGCGAAAGAGTCTGGCGTTGATCCTAAAGACGTCGAAGGCAGTGGCCGCGGCGGTCGTGTGACCAAAACCGATATGGCGAACCCAACGCTAAAAGCTGACAGCTCTATCAAATCTGATAGCGGTCGTCCAGTCGCTGAGTCAACAGGTGAGCGTACTGAAAAACGCGTCCCAATGACACGCCTACGTAAAACAGTTGCTAACCGTCTACTGGCTGCCTCTCAAGAAACAGCGATGCTAACCACGTTTAATGAAGTCAACATGAAACCGTTGATGGATATGCGTGCTAAGTATAAAGAGCAATTTGAAAAGCGCCATGGCGTACGTTTAGGCTTTATGTCATTGTTTATTAAAGCGGCGACTGAAGCACTAAAACGCTTCCCAGCGGTTAACGCGTCACTAGACGGCGATGACATCGTTTATCACGGCTACTATGATATCGGTGTTGCCGTATCTTCAGATCGTGGTTTGGTCGTTCCTGTATTGCGTGATACCGACCGCATGAGCATGTCTGATGTTGAAGCTAAGATTCGTGAGTTTGGTGGTAAAGCACAACAAGGTAAACTTGGTCTTGATGACATGACTGGCGGTACGTTCACTATTTCAAACGGCGGCGTCTTTGGTTCACTCATGTCAACGCCTATCTTGAATCCACCGCAAACTGCTATCTTAGGTATGCATGCTATCAATGATCGCCCGATGGCAGTCGATGGTAAAGTTGAGATTTTACCAATGATGTACCTAGCACTTTCTTATGACCACCGTATGATTGATGGTAAAGAGGCAGTGCAGTTCTTAGTAACTATCAAAGAGTTGGTCGAAGATCCAACCATGTTGCTATTAGACCTTTAAGCCTATGAGCTTGTATCGGTAACCACTGATACAAGCTTTTTAACTTTGGAATAGGTGATTGTGGTTTATTGATAAATGCTGGATACACCTTTGTTCTTAGCGTGTATTAACGACAGAATAAAATGTGCCTTTATTTATCATGAGCTTAATTAATCATTCAAATCCTAACTGAAATTAGAATTAGAAATAGGAACGTACTATGAAAGACAATTATGATCTAGTCGTCATCGGCGGCGGTCCTGGTGGTTATGAAGCCGCTATTCGTGCAGGCCAACTGGGTATGAGCGTTGCTTGTATCGAAAAACGCGTTTATAAAGGCGAGCCAGCTCTTGGCGGTACTTGCTTAAACGTCGGTTGTATCCCATCAAAAGCCTTGCTTGACTCATCACATCGTTATGAAGCGACTAAGCATGACCTTGCTGAACATGGTATCAGCACCGGCGACGTTGCTATCGATGTCGAGCAAATGATTGCCCGTAAAGAAGGCATCGTTAAGCAATTGACCGGCGGCGTTGCGGCATTGTTAAAAGGTAATGGCGTTGACTGGCTTCAAGGTTGGGGCACGTTGGAAGATGGTAAAGGCGCGGACAAAAAAGTTAAATTTACCGCCCTTGCTGACGAAGCAGAAACCATTATCACAGCTAAAAACGTGATTCTTGCAGCAGGTTCTGTTCCTATCGATATTCCTGTGGCAAAAACTGATGGCGATCGCATCGTTGATTCTACGGGCGCGCTTGATTTCACTGAAGTACCCAAACGTTTAGGCGTGATTGGTGCCGGTGTTATCGGTCTAGAGCTTGGCTCAGTATGGCGTCGTTTGGGCTCAGAAGTGGTGGTTTATGAAGCGCTACCAAGTTTCTTAGCCGCCGCTGACAAAGACATTGCTAAAGAAGCGGGCAAAATGCTGAAGAAGCAAGGCCTTGATATCCGTGTCGATACCAAAGTGACCAATGCTGAAGTGAAAGGCGACCAAGTTGTCGTTACTAGTGAAGCTAAAGGCGAGTCGAGCGAGGAAAGCTTTGATAAGCTAATCGTTTGCGTCGGTCGCCGTGCCTACTCTGAAAAACTATTGAGCGCAGACAGCGGTATCACCTTGACTGAACGCGGTCTAATCGATGTCGATGACCAATGTAAAACCAACCTTGATGGCGTTTATGCTATCGGTGACTTGGTCCGTGGCCCTATGCTTGCACATAAAGCAATGGAAGAAGGCATGATGGCAGTTGAGCGTATTCATGGCGAAAAAGCACAAGTTAACTATGACACGATTATTAACGTCATTTATACCCATCCAGAAATCGCATGGGTTGGTTTGACTGAACAAGCAGCGACTGAAGCTGGTTATGAAGTAAAAACCGGTTCATTTAACCTAGCAGCTAACGGCCGTGCACTTGCGCAAAGTGAAGCACAAGGCTCTATCAAAGTCGTTGCTGATGCTAAAACAGACCGTTTATTAGGTATGCATGCTATCTCTGCTGGTGCTGGCGATATCGTCCATCAAGGTATGATTGCGATGGAATTTGTTTCTAGTATCGAAGACTTGCAGTTAATGACCTTTGCGCATCCAACCATTTCTGAAGCGGTTCACGAAGCAGCTTTATCAGCAGATGGTCGCGCTATTCACGCCATCCAGCGTAAAAAGCGTAAGTAGCTTTTAAAGTTAAGATGATTAAAATTAAGACGATTAAAGCTAAGACAATTTAAGTAAATATCAAGTTTAACCGGATGGGGCGACCGCTATCATTATTGGGATAATGGTCGCCATCATCATAAGTGCTCAGATATATTCTTCTACGCACTTGATTTCACTTTTTATTAATTGTAAAAAATAAAGGATACAATCAATGAATTTACATGAGTATCAAGCAAAAGAGCTATTAAAAAGCTACGGTTTGCCCATTCAAGAAGGCATCATCGCCTATAACGGCGACGAAGCTGCTGCTGCTTTTGATAAAACGCCTACAGACATTGCGGTTATCAAAGCGCAAGTACATGCTGGCGGCCGTGGTAAAGCGGGCGGTGTTAAATTGGTTAAGACTCGTGAAGAAGCTAAGCAAGTTACTGAAGCGCTTATCGGTACCAATCTGGTTACATTCCAGACTGACGCTGATGGCCAACCAGTAAACTTTGTATTGGTTGCAGAAGATATGTACCCAGTACAAACTGAGCTATATCTTGGCGCGGTTGTTGACCGTTCTACACGTCGCGTGACTTTTATGGCATCAACCGAAGGCGGCGTTGATATCGAAGAAGTAGCAAGCGAAACCCCAGAAAAAATCTTTAAAGTAAGCGTTGATCCATTAGTCGGTCTAATGCCTTATCAAGCACGTGAAGTGGCATTTAAACTGGGCCTTGAAGGCAAACAAATCAACCAGTTTGTAAAATTGATGAGCGGTGCTTATCAAGCATTCATTGACAATGATTTTGCGTTACTAGAGATTAACCCATTAGCGGTTCGCGAAAATGGCGAAATCGTTTGTGTCGATGGCAAAATTGGTATCGACTCAAACGCCCTATATCGTTTGCCTAAAATAGCTGCGCTACAAGACAAAACGCAAGAAAACGAGCGTGAGCTTAAAGCGGCTGAATTTGACTTAAACTATGTTGCGCTAGAAGGTAACATCGGTTGTATGGTCAACGGTGCTGGTCTTGCAATGGCGACCATGGACATCATCAAATTGTATGGCGGCAAACCTGCTAACTTCTTGGACGTTGGCGGCGGTGCAACTAAAGATCGCGTTGTTGAAGCGTTCAAAATCATTCTAGAAGACAGCAGTGTTGAAGGTGTTCTAATCAACATCTTTGGCGGTATCGTACGTTGTGACATGATTGCCGAAGCCATTATCGCTGCGGTTAAAGAAGTCGACGTAAAAGTACCTGTGGTTGTACGTTTAGAAGGTAACAACGCTGAATTGGGCTTACAGATTCTAGAAGAATCTGGTCTGAAATTGACTTCAGCCCAAGGCCTAGCAGACGCGGCGCAAAAAATTGTCGATGCGGTTAAAGCGTAAGTCTTTAATATAAGTCGTTAAAATAGGTGCTATTTTATTAATATGCGCCTAAAAAACGATTAAGCATTATAGTCAAAGCGTGATGGCAGTTTTTTAGTATGAATATCAATCGTTAACATTTAACGGCAGATGAGCTAGTAAACTGCTATTGCAAGACAACCGAATAAGGAAAAAATAATGAGTGTATTAATTGATAAAGATACCAAAGTATTGGTACAAGGTTTTACCGGTAAGAACGGTACATTCCACTCTGAACAAGCGATTGAATACGGTACCAAAGTTGTTGGCGGCGTAACTCCAGGTAAAGGCGGTCAAACGCACCTAGGTCTGCCAGTATTTAACACCATGGCGGAAGCGATGGAAGCGACTCAAGCTGATGCGTCAGTTATCTATGTACCAGCACCATTTGTACTAGATTCTATCGTTGAAGCGGTTGATGCCGGTGTAAAGTTGATCGTTGTGATCACTGAAGGCGTACCGACTATCGATATGCTAAAAGCTAAGCGTTACATCGAAGAAGCAGACGGCGTACGTATGGTCGGTCCAAACTGCCCAGGCGTTATCACTCCAGGTCAGTGCAAAATTGGCATCATGCCAGGTCATATCCATCTACCAGGTAAAGTGGGTATCATCTCACGCTCTGGTACGTTGACTTATGAAGCAGTTGCACAGACCACTAAGCTTGGCTTTGGTCAGTCAACTTGTATCGGTATCGGTGGCGATCCTATCCCTGGTATGAATCAGATTGACGCATTAAAACTGTTCCAAGACGATCCACAAACTGAAGCTATCATCCTAATCGGTGAAATCGGTGGTACTGCTGAAGAAGAAGCAGCTGCTTATATCAAAGAGCACGTGACTAAGCCAGTTGTTGGTTATATCGCTGGTGTTACCGCGCCTGCCGGTAAGCGTATGGGTCATGCTGGTGCGATTATCTCTGGTGGTCAAGGTACTGCTGAAGAGAAATTTAAAGCCTTTGAAGACGCTGGTATTGCTTATACTCGCGATCCATCAAAAATTGGTGACAAGCTAAAAGAAGTTACTGGTTGGTAGTCTAGGTATTAATCGATAATCTAATACCGAAACGTCGTTGAAAAAAATACAAGGCACCCCTACAATGGGGTGTCTTTTTTTATTCTAAAAATAACTTTTCTTCGACTAAAATGTAGCAATTATGAAAAACAAGATATTGGTTACGGGCGGCGCTGGATATATCAATTCTCTTAGACCTAAAAAATTTGATTAGATAGATTATACAATATAAGTTTGGATGAATTGAGAATGATATGAAAAAAATTACCCATGCTGTTATACCTGTTGCAGGCTTTGGCACCCGTATGTTGCCATTATCTAAATCCGTACCAAAAGAGCTTTTGCCACTTGGTAATCGTCCAGCTATTCATTATGTCGTTGAAGAGGCAATCGCGGCTGGTATCAAGCATATTGTGTTAGTCGGTCATGCGCAAAAAAGTGCCATTGAAAATTACTTTGATATCAATGCCGAGCTGGATAATCAGCTTAGAGCGAAAGGTAAAAATGAGCTAGCCGATAGCTTAAATTGGTTACCAGATGATGTAACAGTATCAATGATACGCCAAGGTAAACCGTTAGGTTTAGGTCATGCGGTGCTTGCTGCGCGCCCAATTATCGGCGATCATGATTTTGCTGTGATGTTGCCTGATGTGGTGCTTGATCCCTTTACCACAGATATGACTGCTGACAATTTAGCCTTTATGATTGAGTCTTTTGCTAAAAACAAGCATTCACAGATATTGGTCGATACTGTTGCCGATGAAGATGTACATAAATACGGTATCGCTCAGTTGAGTGAATCTGATAACGGTGCGCACGATATAGATGATAAAGCAGATACGAATACGAGCTTTAAGGTTGCAGGCTTTGTAGAAAAACCGAATTTAGCAGATGCACCTTCAAAATTGGCCGTCGTTGGGCGCTATGTCTTTAGCAACCATATTTTTGATTATTTGGCCAATACCAAAGCATCGGTTGGCGGTGAAATTCAGCTGACCGACGCTATCGATGCCTTGATTAGTCAATATGGCGTCAATGTCACGACGATGCGCGGTGCCAGTTATGATGCCGGCGATATGCGCTCTTATATGCAGGCTTTTATTTATTTTGCTCAGCAGCAATTAGCAGATGAAGAGTAATGCATGAACGATATAAAAGGCAATAACCGCTATAGCAGCGCGCGCAATTCTAAATACTGGCAGCAGTTACAGGAGTTGGCGGCACAGCCATGGTCGCTCGACAAACTATTTACGCAAGATGCTGAGCGTACGAGCCGTTTTAGCACGCAAGCTGGCGCGCTATATATGGATTATAGCAAGCAGTGTATTGACGACACGGTATTAGCCGCCCTGTTAAGCTTAGCGGATAGTTGTGATTTGTCAGGTCGTATTGAGTCCTTGTTACAAGGAGCTATGGTAAACACCAGTGAGGAGCGTGCGGCGTTGCACACAGCGCTGCGCTTACCAGTTAACGCGAAATTGCAAGTTGGCACGCAAGATGTTGTTACTGATGTGCATCAGAGCTTGGCGCGCGTTGCCAGATTATCCGAGCGTGTCCGCAGTGGTATATGGCGCGGATTTTCCGGCAAGGCAATTACCGATGTGGTTAATATCGGCGTTGGTGGTTCTGATTTGGGTCCGCTGATGGCGACCACTGCGCTTGATGAGTGGGCAGATACCGCTATCGAAGTGCATTTTGTCTCCAATATGGACGGCACACAGCTTGATAATTTGCTGAAGCACTTAAATCCTGAAACCACCTTATTTATTATCTCCTCTAAATCTTTTGGTACCGTTGATACGCTATCCAATGCCAAAACTGCGCTTTCATGGCTGCTTGCAACTGCAAAACTGCGGGCGGGTACGGAGGACAGTGTATTACGTCGCCATTTTATCGGTATTTCAGCCAACAGCGAGAAAATGAGCGCGTGGGGTATTCATCCTGAGCATCAGCTACAGCTTTGGGAATGGGTTGGCGGGCGTTTTTCTTTATGGTCAGCGATTGGTCTCGCTATTGCTATTCGTATCGGTATCGATGGCTTTAAAGCGTTATTAGCAGGCGCTCATAGTATGGATGAGCACTTCGCGCAAGCGGATTTTGCAGAAAATTTACCGGTATTATTAGGTTTGCTTGCCGTTTGGAACAGTACCTTTTTACAGGTAAATGCTCATACGGTATTGCCTTACGATGGGCGTTTAGAGTATTTGCCAAGCTACTTGACCCAGCTTGAAATGGAAAGTAATGGTAAATCGGTGACGCTGCATGGTGAGCGCCTTGATTATGATACGTGTCCGATTTTATGGG
Organism: Psychrobacter sp. UBA2769; assembly: GCF_002352555.1. Lineage (NCBI taxonomy): Bacteria > Pseudomonadati > Pseudomonadota > Gammaproteobacteria > Moraxellales > Moraxellaceae > Psychrobacter > Psychrobacter sp. UBA2769. The sequence goes on from NZ_DEIR01000022.1 coordinate 214,819, forward strand.
GTGAGATTGGTTCAAACGCCCAGCATGCTTTTTATCAGCTCTTGCATCAAGGGACGCAGCAAGTCTCTTGTGATTTTATCGCCTGTGTGCGTCGTTATAGTGATAAAGCGACCAATGCCTCGCTACAGCAGCAGCATGAATTGTCTTTAGCTAACTGTCTAGCACAAAGTCGGGTACTGGCTTTTGGCAATGCGGCTATTGCTGATGCCGATATGCAAATCGCTTCTGACGCTGATAAATATAAATATTACCGCGGTAATCAGCCATCAACGACTTTACTGATTGACGAGCTGACCCCGCATAGTTTGGGGGCATTAATCGCGCTTTATGAGCATAAGGTTTATGTGATGGCCAGCATTTGGGATATCAATCCGTTTGACCAGTGGGGTGTCGAGATGGGTAAGCAAATGGCAGAGTCAGTGCATGCCGCTATGCAGCAAGAGGGTGGTGAGCAGTTCGACAGCTCTACCAATCAGCTATTACAGCATATTAAGCTGCTTTCTTAAGAGTGCCTGCTGTTAATTTATTCATGCTGCTAATTCACCAATAATCAAAGGTAAACTCATGAGCGCTGATGCCATAAATACACATAAGCATAAACCTGCACCCAATCCGTTTCATAATACGGCGATAAATACTAACGTTTTTGTCCTTGTCGGTCATAGTATTGAAGCGATTACCAGTGCAGTGGTGCTGGCAAGCCTCGGTCATGCGGTTCATCTCTATGCCGATAAAGATATATTGGCGCAGCAGTTGCAGCAGTATGGCTTTGAGCATCATTTGCAAGCGCTTTGGCAGATGTATGATCAGCAGCAACAGATTGTCAGCTATGGGCTACCAAAGAGTGCTGATGAGCTTATACAGTGTTATGAAGTGGCGAATGATAATGATGAGAGAAAATCAGTTGCGCTATATTGGCTATTTTTAGATAGTATTAGCTCAGTATGGCTAGAGGACAGCTGGATTACTGCTTTTAATCATAGTCATGAGCAAGCATTGCCGCTCATCATGAGTGGTATTAAACAGTTGGGTGCGGTTGCCGCATTATCCAAGCTTTTGCAGCGCGCTTGGGTATATTATTTACCGTTCGTCTTCTTAAAAGATGGTGATGCTTATAGCTCGATGTTAAATCCGTCGTTATGGTTACTCGGTGAAAAAACGCCAAACAGCAGCCACCATCTACATATGCTCCAACCATTAATGCAGCATGCGCGTGCAACGCATCATGCCGATATTGCGACGATAGAATTTGCGCGTAGTAGTATCATGGCGATGCTGGCAACGCGGGTCAGCTTTATGAATGAGATGTCGCGCTTGGCTGATAGTCATCAGGTTGATATCCAGCAGGTCAGTCACATTATGGGACTCGATGAGCGTGTGGGCAGTAGCTACTTGCAAGCGGGTTGGGGGTTTGGTGGTAATACGCTACCGACGGAATTGCTTCAGCTGCAGCAGTCAAGTGAGGCGCAAAGTTTGGCCATGCCGCTATTGCAATCGGTTATCCATATTAATGAAGACCAAAAAGAGCTGATATTCCGTAAGTTTTGGCAATATTTTGACGGTTTTATCGATAATAAAACGGTCATGATTTGGGGCGGTAGTTATAAAGCAGGCTCGGGACGGACGGCAGAGTCGGCGATTCATCCTTTATTGGCATTATTATGGTCTTATAATATCCGTACGCTGGTTTATAGCGATAAAGCGCAAACGGAGCTTGCCGCGCTTTATAAGCAGCAGCCATTGCTTGAATTGATAAACAACCCTTATCAACAGCTTAATGAGGCGCAGGCAATCTTTATTATCAGCTGGTTGTCAGAGAATCGACTAGATATTGCCAAGCTTAACGAGCAAGCGATGCCCATATTCGATGGGCAAAATGCCTTGTCACGGACACAGATTGATGGTCTAGTCGGCGACTATATGGGGATTGGTCGCGCTAAATAAGGTTTTCTATCAGGTATAAAATAAGCTCAGTAGACAAACAATTATTAGACTAAAGCCAAACAAAAGCGCCGGTTAATTTTTATATTAATCGGCGCTTTTTTTATTCTTATAAGTTCAGAATGTCTTTATTCAGCACAGCAGCTATTTAAGCAGGTACCGCACCTTGACTGGCAAGCCATTGTTGAATGGCTTGGGTTTTGGTCTGTAGTAAATCTTCATCACCGCGACTTTCAATATTTAACCGAATTAATGGTTCAGTATTTGAGGCGCGTAAGTTAAAACGCCATTCACCAAAGTTTAAACTCAAACCATCGAGCATCGATTTAGTTGGGTTTTCGGTACTAAACTTTTCTTCGATAGCGCTAATAATCGTCTGCGCATCATGCGTGGTCAGATGAAAGTTCAGCTCGCCTGAGCTTGGATAGGCTGCAATATAACCGCTGACCAATTCTGACAAGGTTTTACCGGTAATCGATAATAGCTCAATGGTCAGTAGCCAAGGAATCATACCGCTATCGCAGTAGAAAAAATCGCGGAAATAATGATGCGCTGACATCTCGCCGCCATAAACTGCGCCAGAATTACGCATCACTTGCTTGATAAATGAGTGCCCAGACTTGCTAATAACCGCCTTACCGTTATGCTCATCAATGACGGCTTCGGTGTTATAAATCACTCGCGGATCATAGACGATTGACTCGCCCGCATATTTATTTAAAAACGCTTGCGCGAGCATGCCAACGACATAGCTACCATCGATAAATTCGCCGTATTCATCAAATAAAAAACAGCGGTCAAAATCGCCATCAAAGGCAATGCCAAGATCGGCTTTGTTTTCCAGCACCGCTTGCTGAGTGGCGGTTCGATTGGTCTCAATCATTGGATTGGGAATGCCATTTGGAAAGCTACCATCAGGCGTATGGTGCAATTTAAGCACTTCAATTGGCGCGCCAGCTTGTGCTAACTTGTCGATTAATAAATCAACGACGGGACCTGCGCTACCATTGCCGGAGTTGATAACCAGTTTTAGCGGTTTTAATTTATCAACATCAATAAACGTCATGACATGATTGATATAAGCGCTTTTATCCGTTAGTAATTGTAATGCGCCTTGTTGATTATCCGTACTAAATTGCCCCGATTCTGCCAACGCTTGAATCTCTGCCAAGCCATCATCGGCGCTAATCGGCTTGGAATACTCTTTGACCAATTTTAAGCCATTATAATTAATCGGATTGTGGCTAGCCGTTACTTCGATACCGCCCAACGCCTGATAATAACTGGTCGCAAAGTAAACCTCTTCTGTGCCTGTCATACCCAAATCAATCACACCGACACCCGCATCGAGCATACCTTTGATGGTTGCTTGTTTTAACTGCTCACTGGAGTGGCGGATATCGCTACCGATGACGATAGCTGGCTTTAAGTCTTTTAGTTCAGCGGTAGCCTCATTATCGGCACTGTGATAACGCTCGAATAAAATTTGGGCAAAGGCACGGCCGATACGGTAGGCGATAGCTTCATCGAGATTGACGCCAAGCTCGCCGCGGATATCGTAAGCTTTAAATGAATCAATGTTAATCGGCGCGAACTGGGTTTGAGTCGCATAGCTGGCATTATTGGTATCGGATGTGGGCATAACGATAAAATCCTTGCGTTTAAGCAGTGAGATGATAATTAAGTAGATTACTCAATTATAAGCTAATCAGTGTTCAATGCTACACTAACGACAAAATCGTTATAAACTTAATAGGGTTCTATTTAATAACCAATAAAAGTATAAGAGTGTTTTTTATGAATAGCCAAGAAAAGAAAATAACAGCGCCTACACCGGTATCAGGAACGCCAGAAGCAAGTGGCGAGTTGGCGGATTTACTGTCCTTAATGGCACGGCTGCGAGCAGATTGTCCGTGGGATAAAAAACAAAGCAACCATAGTCTCATTCCTTATGCGATTGAAGAAGCCTATGAGCTTGGCGAGGCGGTACAAGGTGATGATGATGAAGACATCAAAGGTGAACTTGGTGATGTATTGTTGCAAGTAGTTTTTCATTGTCAGATGTACGCTGAGCAAGGACGCTTTGATATGAGCGATGTGATTACCACTTTGCAAGAAAAGCTGATTCGCCGGCATCCGCATGTGTTTGAAGCAGAAACGCTACAAGATGAAGCAGCGGTAAAAGAACGCTGGGATGAGCTTAAGGCGGAGGAGCAACAAGCGCGCGCTGCACGTGGCAAACCACAGCACCGTTTGGACAATACCAAAGCAGGCAGCGCGCTGATGCAGGCGCAGGATGTACAAAAACAAGCGTCAAAATTGGGTTTTGATTGGGAAGGCGTCAGCGGCGCCTTTGATAAACTCGATGAAGAAATTGCCGAGCTAAAGGCTGAGATTTTAGATAAGCCCCAAGTTGAAATTAAAGCCAATATCAGAGAGGTTGAAAAAGAGCTTGGCGATTGCATGTTTGCGCTGGTCAATGTCGCCCGTAAACTAAACCTCGACGCTGAAACTGCGACGTTAACTTGTGTGCATAAATTTAAATCACGCTTTGGCTATATTGAAGACCAGTTAGCTGCCGCTGGCAAGCGTTTAGAAGACAGCGATATCAATGAGATGGATGCGTTATGGGAAGCGGCGAAACAGCATGAACGCGACTAATAAAAGCTTGCTTACTAAATGGTTAGCCATCAAATGGTCGTTTATTAAATGGCAGCATGTTAATTTGTTTAAAAATGCAGCCATTTCTTTAGTAGGCATAGTTTCTATCATGGCTATGCTATCTCATTCTGTCCTTGCCGCCCCTTGTTTTGATAACGCCCAAAGTGCTTATAATTATCTCTTAACGCAAGAAACAGCGCAAAGCCAAGCCCGTACGCAGACCAGTATTAATATCAATCGGGCGACGGAAGCCGAGCTGGTGGGATTAGATGGTATCGGCAGCAGTAAAGCACAGGCGGTTATTTTATATCGTGAGATGTTTGGCGGCTTTAAGAGTGTTGATGAATTAACCAAGGTCAAAGGCATCGGTGCAAAAACCGTTGAGAAGAATCGCAGACGTTTAAGCGTGCAGGATTAATCACGGTATTAATCAGGATATTTTGTATTAATTAACCCCAATATTGACAAAATAGCATGTAAGTAAATGTCATAACACACCCACCATGGCCAAAATTTGTTAAACTAGCAGGTACATCCGCCTGATAGACGCTGTGTTCGTCAGGGGTGGTTAAGAATAAAGGCGAGGAGTAGATGCATGGCCGAGCGTGCCGCCAAGCAGTTAGAACTGAATAAATCTGAATTACCAAATTCCATTACCGAAGTGATTGCAACCCTAACCCGAGCTGGGTTTGATGCCTATATCGTCGGTGGCGGCGTGCGCGACACCTTGCTAGGCCTGCGTCCAAAAGACTTCGACGCGGTCACTGACGCTAAGCCCCATGAGATTAAAGACGTCTTTGGCAAGCGCTGCCGTATTATCGGTCGCCGTTTTCAATTGGCGCATGTCTACTCTGGGCGCGAGCTTATCGAAGTGGCCACTTTCCGTGGACCACCGCTTAATGATTCCAATACCAATCAAGATGGTATGATTCTGCGCGACAATGTCTGGGGCGATATCAAACAAGACTTTGCCCGTCGCGACTTTTCTATCAATGCCCTTTATTATCAGCCGCTTAAAGGCGTGGTGCATGATTTTTGCGGTGCACTTGAAGATATTGATAATAAAATTATTCGCCTGTTAGGCAATGCGCCGACTCGTATCGAAGAAGATCCGGTCAGATTGCTGCGCGCCTTACGTTTTAAAGCCAAGTTGGGCTTTGATTTTGATAGCGAACTAGCCGCACAGTTCCATGATGGTAATTGGGCGCTACTTGAGCAAATCTCTCCGCATCGTCTATATGATGAAACGCAAAAGATGTTTACTGGTGGCTATTTAGTGCCATTATTGCCGCTATTATTTGAGTCGGGTGCGATTGATAGTTTAATCATTTACCCACCTGCTGAGCCAAGTGCTTTAGTGAAACAAGTCGCTATTAATACCGACAAACGTATCGGCGCTGGCAAAAGCATTAACCCTGCCTTCTTTTACGCAGCGTTGCTGTGGGAAAACTATCTACATCAATTGGAAAAAGCCAAAAAGCGCAATATGCCTTTTGCGGATGCACAAATGCATGCAGCGGGCAAAGTCATCGACCGTCAGCGTATCAAAACCGCCATTCCAAAATTTGCCGAACAGTTTATTCGTGATATTTGGATATTGCAGCCAAAATTGGCCGCGCCACGTAGTAAACAAATTGTCCAGCTGTCTGAGCACCCACGTTTCCGCGCCGGTTTTGATTTCTTGTTATTGCGCGAGCAGTGCGGCGATGCCGAACATCCGCTATCAGAATCGACCAATGGTATGGGCGAGTGGTGGCACAACTATCAAACCTTGACCGAACAGCAGCAGCAACAGGCGATTGATGACTTTGATGAAAATATTCGTCGCGGTGCTTATAAGCAAGCGCAGCGCGGTCGCGGACGTAATCGTCAAAAACAGCAAACCTCGAACGATAATGGCAAGGTGAATCACATACAAAACGATCAGCAAGATAAAGTAAACGGCAATGGTCATACCAAGCAAGTGGTTAATGATGCCTCAAACGTGCCATCACGCCGCCGCCGCGCTGCCAGTCAGTCGGCTCAGCATGCTAATAACAGTGTCAGTAATAGTAGCAGCAATTTCAGTCGTAATGAGAATGGTCGTAATAATAGCTATGATAAGCAGCAAGCGACACAAGATAATAATGAGCTTGCGCAATTGCAGCAGTTATCACTTGCTAACATAGGCCATCAAGCGGCAACTAAACGCCATAATGCCAAGCCTGCACCGTTATTTGTCATAGAGCATGAGAAGGTTGTACCGCCATTACGCAAGCAATTGCCAAGTGATCCACAGTCACAATCGTCATCTAAGTCGCCTTCTAAATCTAAACCGGCTAGCCAAGCGTTTGTAGAAAAAAACACCGTTACTGACAACGCAGCGCCTAAAGAGCAGTCTGGCAATCAAGCAGCAAAGCATCATACAAAACCAAAGCAAGCTGATGCCAATGTTGAGGCTAATACTGACTCAGTTTCTGCTAAAGCGCATACGACAGAGTATGCTACGCGCACGGTAGCCAGAACACCGGCGCTAGTCAGTATGAATAACGAGCCGATACCGCATAAGCGTCGCCGCCGTCAGCCTACTGTTGTAGAAAATGACAATGGAAATAGCTCAGCTAATAGCAATAGCGTAGAGGCTAAAGCAGTCGATAGCAAAGCGCAAAAAGCGGCGAGATACGCAAAAAAAGCGCCGAAGTTAGCGACTGAAGCTGTTAGTAAAACTGAAACTAGTGACGTTGAAAGTAAGGCTAAGAAGGCAACCAAAGCTACAGCAGCAAAACCTACTAAAACCAGTCAAGATACTAAGAGCCAGACCAGTCAAAGTCAGTCAGCTAAGCATCAAACAGCTGCTAGTAAAATGAATGAGCAAAAAGGCCCTGTACCATCAAAGCGTCGCCGCCGTCAGCCAAGCGTTAATAACGTTTAAGCTTATGAGCGGACAATAGAGTAAAGTGATAACTATGAACACGCACTTTGATGCTAACGATGACAATGAGAGCCATGGCGATGTAACTTGGGTTACCTGCTATGTGGGCTTAGGTAGCAATCTGACAAATGAGTTAGGTTCACCTGTCGAGCATTTGCAGCAAGCCGTTGCAGCTATGCAAAAGCACGAGCAGATACGCGCGGTACGGGTGTCTTCCTTTTATGCTTCAGTACCGATGGGACCGCAAGACCAATCTGATTTTATCAATGCGGTCGCAGGTTTTGAGACCACTTTGACTGCGTCTGAGCTGCTTGCTTTTTGCCAAATGCTAGAGCAACAAGCCAAACGCGCCCGTTTGCGCCGTTGGGGCGAGCGTAGCCTTGATGTCGATATTTTATTATATGGTGACGCGCAAATAGCAGAGCCGCAATTAACCATACCGCATGCTGGCTTGCCTGAACGTAATTTTGTTTTGATACCGCTGCGAGAGCTAGCGCCAGAGTTGATTGTTAAAGGTAAATCTATAACGGATTATCCGCTTAGTAACGATTGGACAGGGTTAAAGTTGCTATCAGATGATGGATGTATTAACCGTTAAATAGATTTATTAACTACTAAAAAGTAGCAGCAAATTGGTATTTAGCAGCATTTTCAGTCATTGATTGTTAAACGTATTGATGATTGAAAGCATTGAGGATGATGTAACGATATGACGACGTTATCGACTTTAAATAAATTTAAAAAAGACGGCACCAAATTTACCTGTCTGACCTGCTATGATGCGATGTTTGCGCGCATGATGGATAAAGCACAAATCGATACGATATTGATTGGTGATAGTCTGGGTATGGTGGTGCAAGGTCATGATTCAACCTTACCGGTCAGCGTCGATGATATGGCTTATCATACGGCCAATATTGCCCGTAGTAATAAGCACGCACTGATTTTAGCCGACTTGCCGTTTATGAGTTATGTGACGCTCCCAGAAGCGGTTGCCAATAGCCGTAAGCTGATGCAGGCGGGCGCGCATGTGATTAAGATTGAAGGCGGTAGTGAGCTTTGCGATTTAGTCACGACTTTGGCGCAAGCAGGTACACCCACTTGCGTACATCTTGGCTTAACCCCACAGTCGGTTAATGTCTTTGGCGGCTATAAAATCCAAGGACGCGGTGATGCAGCGGCGGATAAGCTGCTTACTGATGCCAAAGCGGTGGTTGCTGCCAGTGCGGCACTTTTGGTACTAGAGTGCGTACCTGCTGAACTTGCAAAAGCTGTGACCCAAGCGGTTGCCGTGCCGGTAATTGGTATTGGTGCTGGTGCCGATACTGATGGTCAAGTCTTAGTCATGCATGACATGCTTGGTATGGTGCACGGTCGTGTGCCACGCTTTGTTCATGACTTTTTAACCGATGAGCGTAATAGTGAGCGTAGTATTGAAGGCGCATTTGCCCTATATCAGCAAGCCGTACGCGATGGCAGCTTTCCGACTGAGCAGCACCAATTTAGCTAGTGGTCTTTAATTTAAAACTTTGAATTTGGTGCTTAGTATTTAGCGCTTTAAATTTAATGCTTTGACGATTATCAGTAGAAAAAGCTATCAGGATAAGAGTATTTACCATGCCAATTATTCACCATCATATCTCAACACTGCGCGCCGCCTTAAACCCTTATCGTGGTCAGCAAGATAGCCAGCAGCGTATTGCGTTAGTACCAACCATGGGCAATCTACATGACGGTCATCTTGAGCTGGTAAAGCTTGCCAAGCAGCATGCCGATATTGTCGTGGTGAGTATCTTTGTCAATCCTACCCAATTTGGCGTCGGTGAAGATTTTGACAGCTATCCACGTACCTTAGATGCAGATGTTGCCAAGCTTGCTACTGTTGGTGCTGATTATGTATTTGCCCCAAGTATTGATGAGATGTATCCAGTATTACCGCCACCAACGTCAGTCCGAGCGGGAGAAATTACCACCCAGCTATGTGGTCAATCGCGCCCCAATCACTTTGATGGTGTCGGCATCGTTGTCTCTAAGCTCTTTAATATCGTCCAGCCTGAGGTGGCCGTATTTGGCCAAAAAGACTATCAGCAATTGGCAATTATCCAGCAAATTGTGCGTGATTTAAGCTATCCAATTGAAATTATAGGTGCGCCTATTGTACGTGCTGCTGATGGTTTAGCATTATCTTCGCGCAATCAGTATCTAACTGAAGCTGAGCGTAATGTTGCTCCTGTGCTGCATAAAGAATTGCTCCGCTTAGCTGAGCAGTTAATGCAGGGTCAGCATCTCGAACAAGGTCTTGCGCCTTTATTAACAGAAACACGGGCACACATCACTGAGGCGGGCTTTAAGATTGATTATTTAGAAGTTAAAACGGCTCAGCTCGATTCTTTAGAGACAGATGCTACATCTGCAACTTTCAATGCAAATCAGCAGGATTTGGTGATTTTGGTTGCGGCTTGGTTGGGTAGAGCACGTTTATTAGACTATCAGTTAGTGACGGTCAAGCTGCCGTGCTGACAGAGTAATTCGCCAGACGCAATTATTAGGATGACGGATCATGAGTGCAAGTAAGGATGACAAGCAAGCACAGGCAAATGACAATTTAGCAAAGCCTATAAACGCGAAAGTAGAAAATAAAGATAGACTAAGTATCTTGGTGGTGTCAGGGCGCTCAGGCTCGGGTAAAACTTCAGTACTTAATATCTTAGAAGATTTAGGCTATTATTCTATTGATAATTTGCCTTTGTCATTGGTTCCTGAAGCAGCGCAAAAACTGGTCTGTGATAGTGGGATTAAACGCATCGCGCTGGGTGTCGATATTCGCACGCCACGTGCGGATTTGTCCAATTTTGCTGAAACACATGATGCGTTAAAGCAGAGATATGGCGAAGAGGCGGTCACCGTGGTATATGTGACGGCGCAAGAAGAAACGTTGGTTGCGCGCTTTAATGCTACCCGCCGAATTCATCCACTGATGGTGCAAGATACTAAAGGCATAGAAAATACCACTTATAATCTGCCAGCAGCGATTGAAAGAGAAATTCAGCTTTTGCAGCCGATATTTAAGCATGCGGATGTCAAAATCGATACCACTATGCTGAATATCCATCAGTTGAAAGAGCGCTTGCGTGATTATGTTGGGGTTGATAATCAAATAGTGATTAACCTGCTATCGTTTGGCTTTAAATACGGCAGCCCAATTGATGCAGATTTTGTTTTTGACGTGCGCATTTTGCCCAATCCGCATTGGAACCCAACGCTACGAGCTGCGACCGGTCTTGACGCTGAGGTTGCTGAATTTTTTGCCGATTATCCAGAAGTGTCTGAAATGACTGAAGATATCGCAAAATTTCTTAATCGTTGGCTGCCTGATTTTCTGCATAACAATCGCCATACGGTCACGGTCGCTATTGGATGTACGGGCGGCAAACATCGCTCGGTATTTATCACCAAGCATTTGCAAGATAAGCTGACCGCTGGCCTGCCTGAAGGTTTGACCGTTGTTGCTAAACACCGCGAAAAGAATCGTTGGTGATGCTTTTTTTGTAGCTAAAACTTATAAGCTGCAAAGTATAAATGGCAAAAATGCGATTAACTTTATTATTTACTATCTATTATTTATTATCTCGAAAAATGGAAAGCTTTTATGATTGACTGGTCAGAACATGATATGCGCGTCTCGCGCACAGAGCTCAAAAAAGCTCATGAGCGCTTGCAAGCATTGTCGATACCGCTTGCCAGCTTATCGAAAAAACAGCTCAAAAACCTGCCAGCAAGTGATTATTTTATGGCAGAGCTGATGGCGCTTGCTGATATTACCAGTGCTAATGCGCGTAATCGCCAAACCAAGCGTGTCGGTAAACTTATCAGTGAAGAAAACCGCCATGAGTTGGTCAAAGCCTTGTTTGATGCCTTTTTCCCAAAGGAGCAAGTTTCTAAAATCGAGAGTTGGTTTGAGCGCTTAAATATCAATGATGAAGGCACGCTTAAACAGTTTGTTAAACAGTACAAAGCCTCTGAGCGCAATAGTATGTATCAGCTGTTGCTTTGGATTGAGTATGCCAAGCATATGCAAGACGATGAGCTGATGGCAGAGTCTAAAGAGGATTTGGCCAGTTATATTCGGGAAGTGGCGATATTGTCGCAGCTAAAAATGTAGCCAATTATACTGGCTATGAGGCGGCGTTGCCGTTCATAATAACGACCCATAAAAAAGCCAATCAGTGATGATTGGCTTTTTATATTTTTCTATAAACTAATACTGATTAATAAATAAATCATACAGACTGACTTATTTTTTCTCTGCACGTACTTTATCGACCAGATAATCTACTACTTTAGGGACAGTGGCGCTTTCGCCGGTCACCACATATTTACCATGGACAACAACCGCTGGGACACCTGAGAGCTGATAACGCTTAGCGCCTGCTTGTGAGCGACCAATTTTTGTTCCAACCGCAAATGAGTTATATAGGCTGTTAAATTTCTTTTCGTTGACGCCTTGTGAGGCATACCATTTGCTCAGTGACGCTTGGTCAAATAATTGCTTGCCGTCTTTATGTACCGCATCAAATAGCGCATCATGGGTTTTGTTTTCATAACCTAATAATTGCGCGGCATAAAAACCACGGGCACTGGCTTCCCAAACTGGGTTAAGCGCTGCTGGGGTTTTAAAGAATGCCACGTCTTTATCTTTGGTTTTTGCCCATTTTTCCATGTGCGGATTTAGGACGTTACAATGCGGGCAGCCATACCAGAAAAATTCACGCACAATGATAGCATCACCGCTGATTTTTTCTGGATTGTCTAGCACACGGTAATCTTTTCCTGCGACATAATTGGCGGCTTGTGCGCCCATATTGGCCAGCCCAATAGCACAAGCCAGACCAGTCAATGCGATGATACGTTTCATACTTGTTCCTTGAGGTGTCAAAATTTAAAATGTTTGGTGCAAATTTTCAGATCAAAAGTTGCTTAGCGCATTTATATAGGTTTGAAAGTAGATAAACGACAATGCATTATCTAAATTGTCTTCGCTAAATCGACCTATAATAGAGTACGGACTATAATAGCGTAAAATGCCCGCACTTGTGAACCCGATTCTTAACTAACGGTTGTAAAGCTGTGAGCTATTATTTAAGGTATCTTACTTATCATTTTTAAGCTGCTAGTTTTAAGCTGACAGCCATTAATTTTTTTCACAGAGAAAGGTATTTATTCACTAAGGCTTGTTAAGAAAGACTTATTAAAAACATTCAAAGTTATAAAACGGTTTCAAATTTTTCGCTTGTATAAAGGTCTGCTGCTTAATAATAATCATAGCGCGTAAGTGTTTATTAAAATTTAAGTATTTACTGCCGCGATTCACAATCGGTGACGATGTACTCACGACAAAGTCGCCGCTCTCATGCTAATATTGGGCATACTGCTATTGAGCATGTCAGCATGCCTATAAACGATAATAACTATAATACCCATAAAGGAAAAACCCTATGAGCCAAGCTTTCTCTTCTGCACAGCCTGTGAATCATCAGTCAAACAACGATTCAAACGATTACGCAAATAACGAGCCAGCTACCAATACTGCTACTAGTGACTTTAACCAAAATACTGCTATCAATGTCGATGCCAGCGAAGTGGAAAAATTCAATAACTTGGCAAGCGAGTGGTGGAATAAAACTGGCGCTTTTGCTACCTTGCACGAAATTAATCCGTTACGTCTTAACTGGATAGAAGAAAACGTTAAGCGCGGCTTTATGAGTGCTGATAGCAGTAAAACGGCAGAGATGGGCTTGGCGGCTAAAAAAGTCCTTGATGTCGGTTGCGGCGGCGGTATCTTGGCAGAATCAATGGCACGTCGCGGTGCAGATGTCACCGGTATCGATCTCGGTACAGAAAACCTCAAAGCGGCAGCCTTACATGCTGAGCAAAGCAACTTAAATGATACCTTGCGTTATCAGCATATTCCTATTGAGCAGTTAGCGGCTACCCATGCTGGTCAGTTCGATGTCGTGACGTGTATGGAGATGCTTGAGCATGTGCCAGACCCAGCTGCCATTGTCGAGGCGTGCTTTACACTATTGGCACCGGGCGGCGTTTGCGTGCTATCGACGATTAACCGCAATCCTAAATCTTACCTGTTTGCCATCGTTGGGGCAGAGTATGTATTGCGCCTGCTTGATCGCGGCACCCATGATTACGCCAAATTTATCACCCCAGCTGAATTGGATAAAATGGCGATAACGGCAGGCTTTACCCGTCAAGACATCATCGGACTGCATTATAATCCGTTGACCAAGCGTTATTGGTTGGCACAAAACGTCGATGTTAATTATATGATGGCGGTACAAAAGCCACTGGCGTAAATCGCCTTTTATAAGTATTCCTTTTTGACGACTTTTTAAATCAATGTTTTAAATTAATATTAAGAGCGCCTGTTATGAGCCAATTTGTAAAAGCTGTCTTGTTTGACCTTGATGGCACATTAATCGATACTGCCGCTGACTTTGTCCGCATTATTGGTAAAATGAGCGGCGAAAATGATTGGCAAGCGCCACCTGAAGCCGAAATTCGTGAGCAAGTTTCTGCCGGTGCCTCGGCGATGGTACAGCTGATGCTGCGCCACAACGATCAACTTGAGGTCAGCGAATCTGAGTTACTGGAGTTTCGTCAGCAGTTCTTAGACGATTATGAAGCGGAAATCTGTGTCGATAGTTGTGTTTTTGATGAGCTTGAAGAGGTGCTGCGCGCATTAGAAGAAAAAAGCGTGCCATGGGGTATTGTGACTAATAAGCCGCGTTATCTCGCTGAGCAGTTATTAGAAAAAATGCAGTTAGACGAGCGCTGTTCGGTACTGGTGTGTCCAGATGATGTATCGCGCTCTAAACCCGATCCAGAGCCAATGTATGCAGCATTAGAAAGACTCTCTATACCGCGCGGTGCCGCTGAAAGCGTGCTTTATGTCGGCGATCATATACGCGACATTGAAGCTGGCAAGGCTGCGGGTATGCCGACTATCTTAGCCGCTTACGGTTATATTCCGCCTGAAGATCAAAAAAACCTGAAGAAATGGGGTGCAGATTATATTACCGAAACTCCTGCAGACTTGAATAAATTATTGCTTTCTTCTGGCAAGTTTGACTATTTATAAAGCAAATAAGCTTTATAAAGCGAATACACCATTTAACGAAATAGCTATTAAGCACCCTACCTATTAAATAATAAGCAGTGAGTAATGCCATGAGTGACAATACTAATCAGCCTACTAGCCAACAACAGATGCCATCAGCTGCGCAAGCTTCTGTGCCAGCTGTATCGCACGACGATATTCGTAATTTCATACCGCCTGCTGACTGTTTAGATGGTAAAACTATCTTGGTAACGGGTGCCGGTGATGGTATCGGGCGTATCGCCGCCTTAACCTATGCGCGCTATGGCGCGACGGTATTATTGTTGGGGCGTACTAGCAGTAAGCTTGAATACGTTTATGATGAAATTGAGAGCTTTGGCGGTAAGCAGCCTGCGATGCTACCGATGAATCTAGAGGGCGCAACCTATGCTGAGATGCAAAAGTTAGAGAACTTGATTGCTAAAGAAGTCGGTCAGCTTGATGGTATCTTGCATAATGCGGGCATGCTTGGGGCTTTGACGCCCCTTGAAATGTACGATGTCGATATGTTTGCCCAAGTGATGAAGGTCAACTTTACCTCCACCTTTATGCTCACACAAGCACTCTTACC
Organism: Psychrobacter sp. UBA2769; assembly: GCF_002352555.1. NCBI lineage: Bacteria > Pseudomonadati > Pseudomonadota > Gammaproteobacteria > Moraxellales > Moraxellaceae > Psychrobacter > Psychrobacter sp. UBA2769. The sequence goes on from NZ_DEIR01000022.1 coordinate 230,074, forward strand.
TTTGCTTAAAGACGCAGCACATGGTTCGATTGTCTTTACTTCTAGTAGCGTTGGTACTCACCCTCGCGCGTTTTGGGGCGCGTATGCACTCTCTAAGCAAGCGGTAGAAGGCATGAGCGATATCTTTACCCAAGAAACGCAGAATACCACTAACTTGCGCTTTAACTGTATCAATCCTGGTGGTACCCGTACCAATATGCGCGCCCATGCCTTTCCCGGTGAAAATCCGATGAGCCTAAAAACCCCGGAAGATATTATGGGCGGTTATGTGTTTTTAATGAGTGATGAGAGCATCGGTGTGCGCGGTCAAGTGGTTGAGCTCCAACCAAAAGACTAATAATCACCTGTACTCCTATTGCTTAGAATTTTTATAACTCTTAATAGTATTTATAAAATTGCGTATTTATTGAAATAAGCGACTTATAACCCCATCTATTTGTTATTAAAGACTTTTATAAATTATGATCTAAATATCATGAATAAAAAATAGGATGGGATTATGGCAGGTGGCTGGTCAAGAGATGGGGCAGAGCATGAGCAAATGGATGCGACTGTCAACGATGCGTTAGAGCGGGCACGGCGTGCGCTGCCAACGGGTAAAAGTGCTGAGTTCTGTGATGAATGCGGCAATCCCATTCCAGAAGCGCGCCGTATTGCTGTGCCAGGTGTGCAACACTGCGTCGGCTGTCAAACGGAGCTTGAACAAGAAGCAAAGGCGACTGAGCTATTTAATCGCCGCGGTAGTAAAGACAGCCAATTGCGTTAATAAAAAATCCCCCATTATTTTAATAGTGGGGGATTTTTTTATCGGTTTTATCTTTATCGGTACTATCGTGACTGTCAATAATTATCAATAATCTGTTTATTACTGCCGATAGATGGCTAGGCAATCAATAACTATAACTATCTATAACATCAATGCCATGAGCTCAAGGTCATACACTTCCCAATCTACCTTAACCGCTGTCGCATCTTCTTGCCCAGTACTTGCTTGTAAAATAATCTCTAGTCGGTTATCTGCTTGTGCGCTCACTGTCTTTGTAGACAAGCTATCAGGAGTAAAATTGATTTGTATCCAGCCATGAGAGGTATGCACAACGCCTTTGATACGTTGCCAATTTGGCAGCGTTAACAACCAATCCTGTAACTTATCGGCATTGAATACATATTCTGCTGGTAGTCGCCACCCTGCCAGTAGAATATCTTGCTGTTGCTCATGATAACGATAGGGCAGCTCTACACTTGTATCAGGCTTATTATCGTCATTGCTTTCAGGATTGTGGAAGGTATTCGCTGTTAAAGAATGACTCAGCGGCTTTAAGCCCACAACAGATCTGTATGGCTCAGCGATATTGACTCTTTGCTGCTTTGAGATGACAAAACTGGGTTTGGAGAGCTGTGCACTTAATGCTGCTGAATAGCCTGTGGATGTATTTATCTTATGAGTGGTTGTCTGGCTGTCAGATTCTGCCCAAATAATAGAAATCTGTGCATTGAGCTTGGCTACCCATGCTTGTAACGCTTGTTTTTCGTCAGCGCTTAATTGAGTATAGCGATTAATGACCAAAACATCGGCATCGCGAATATGCGCCTGAAAACCCTCATGAGTACGATACTTTTCTTGTTGCCATTGCAGCGCACTAAGCACCGTTATGACCGATTGCATCTTTAAAGCCGTTTGCCAATGCGGCGCGCTCAGCTGTTGGATAAGCTCACGCGGATGGGCAAGTCCTGTTGGTTCAATAAGCAGCCGCTTTGGATGATGGTCACTGAGCAAGCGACTCAGAGCGATTTGTAGTGGCAACTGACTGGTACAACAAATGCAGCCGCCGCTCACTTCACGAATGGCGATGTCATTTGTCGTATGGCTATCTTGTGAGCTGGCTAGTAGTGCGCCATCGATCCCGATACGACCAAACTCATTGATTAATAACGCCCAGCGTTCACCCAGTGGTTTGGTCGCAATTAATTGATTAATGAGGGTGGTTTTGCCAGAACCCAAAAACCCTGTCACCAAGGTGCAGGGTATGTTTTGAAGCATAATAGGTGATTTCAATGTTGCGCCCGTGATATTAATAGGATGAGATATTAACCATCTGAGGTATCAATAGCCGCAAGGAGCATTTATGAGTTTATAACGACTCATTTTTGGCCGCTTCAACTTCTGCTTCATCGGGCACGAACACATAACCTACGCCCCAGACAGTCTGAATATAACGCGCTTGTGAAGGATTGTCCTCAATCAGACGGCGCAAACGTGATACTTGTACATCGATAGAGCGCTCCATCGCGCCCCATTCACGACCACGGGCAAGGTTCATCAATTTATCACGCGTTAATGGCTCACGTGGATGCTGAACCAAGGCTTTTAATACTGAAAATTCACCGGTCGTCAAAGTGACCACATTGCCATCGCGTTTAAGGGTACGGGTCGATAAATCAAGCGTCCATGGTCCAAACTCAACCACTTCAAGCTGATGACTTGGCGCACCCGGTAGCTCACGATTTTGACGACGCAGCACCGCTTTGATACGGGCCAATAGCTCTTTTGGGTTAAATGGCTTTGGCAGATAGTCATCAGCGCCGGCTTCAAGTCCAGCGATACGATCGGCATCGCCACCTTTAGCAGTAAGCATGATAATCGGGATATCGCCATTATCTTCACGCAAGCGCTTACAAATACTAATACCGTCTTCGCCTGGTAGCATCAAATCCAAAACCACCAATGAGAACAGCTCACGTTGCATCAATTTGTCCATCTGATTGCCATCATGGGCCGTACGGACGACAAAACCATCGTCTTCTAGAAAGCGTTGTAATAAAGAGCGCAAGCGTGCATCGTCATCAACGACCAAAATGCGCTGGTTTAAGGTGTCAGGGCTGTTGTTATCTGTCATACAGTCATCCTCTTATAAAAATTATTATTAGTAGCAGTTTTTAGTAAAAAACGTTTATAAAAATACCATTAAAAACGCGGGTAAAAATCTTATTGTTATTTAATGATCAATCCGTTGATAAGTAAATCATGATTAGCAAACCATTAGTGGTCATAAAAGATATAGTCGTCGAAAAAACCTATAAAAATAAAGACTTTTGTTCAATATGGCAGGGCTTAGCCATATTTATGCCCTTGATACTTTAGTGTATAAGATTGCAGGCGCAATTGCATCACTGATACGGATAAATGCTGTATGCGTTTGTTTAACAAGGCGTTAGAAAGAACGATATCAGACGATTTTTGCCATAAAATAGGCGATAAATAACGAAAAGATAAAAAGGATTTTTATTCATGCAGCTTTTGCTATAATGCAAAACTACATTTCTCAACGATTGATACGTCTATGAGTAGCACTGATACCTTAACGCCATCTCAAACCTCGACAAATGCACAGGTTTTGGATGCAACCACACACGCGAATATTCACGACAAGCTTGCTCGCGCGCTTGGCATTAAGACTGCTCAAGTCAATGCGTTTGTCAAACTTTACGATGAAGGCGCGACCGTTCCGTTTATTGCCCGTTACCGTAAAGAAAAGACGCAGAATCTTGACGATGCGCAGCTGCGAGCTTTAGAGAAGTCGCTCAATTATGAGCGTGACATGGCAACCCGTCGCCTCAAAATTACTGAGCTGCTCAGCACGCAGGGCAACTTGACTGACGAGCTACAGACGCGTATTGATAATGCGACGTCGAAACTTGAGCTTGAAGACATCTACTTGCCATATCGTCCGCGTCGCCGCTCTCCTGCTGCCAAAGCACGTGCCGCGGGTTTAGACGTTGCTGCTCAAGCAGTGTTGACGCAAGAGATTACGCCAACTGACGCATTAGCAGAATATCAAGCTCAATCTACTATTACCGATGAAAGTGGTAATGAGATTGAAGTCGATTTTAGCGATATCGAAAAGCAACTTGCGGGTGTACAAGCCATCATCGTTGATGAATGGACGCAAGCGCTTGATTTGCTTGATAACCTACGTAGTGGCTTTGCTAAGACAGCGACTATCATCTCTGCTGTTGCCAGTGATGAAAAACGTGAAGTTGGCGAGAAGTTTAAAGATTACTTTGAGCATAGCGAAAGCCTTGCGCGTTTGCCAAACCATCGTTTATTGGCGATGTTACGTGGTCGTCAAGAAAACGTATTGGGTATAAAAATTGAAGGTGAAGATGCGCCTTTTATTGAAAAAATCATTAAGCATTTTGACGTTGATACAAAAGCACCAGCCGAGCGTCAAGAGTTTTTAACAGCAGCGGCGACCAGTTTGTGGAAAGACAAATGGCGTCCGCATATCGAACATCGTTTATTAACTGAGAAGCGCCTCACCGCTGAAGCCGATGCCATTGATGTATTTGCTAATAACTTACAGCATTTATTAATGTCAGCGCCTGCCGGTCGTAAAGTGATTTTAGGTGTTGATCCAGGTATTCGTCATGGCGTAAAAATGGCGATTGTTGATGCTCAAGGTCATGTCATGCTAGACGGCGAAGATAAGCCTGTCGTGGCAACTGTCTATCCATTTGCTCCTGATAACAAAATGACTGAAGCCAAATCTGTTATCGATCAGCTATTAAGTATTTATAACGTTGATTTGGTCGCTATTGGTAATGGTACGGCGAGCCGCGAAACAGATGCGATGATTAAAGAGATTTTGGCCGCCAACGCTGAGTTAAAAGCCAAAGCCGTTATCGTTAATGAATCAGGCGCATCAGTTTATTCTGCCAGTGAGCTTGCCAGTGACGAGCTTGCTAATTTAGATGTCTCTGTACGCGGTGCGGTTTCTATAGCCCGTCGCTTGCAAGATCCGCTATCAGAATTGGTTAAAGTTGACCCAAAAGCGATTGGCGTTGGTCAATATCAACATGATGTCAACCAAACCCAGCTAGCAGACAGTTTGGACAAAGTCACGCAAGACAGCGTAAACGCCGTTGGTGTTGATGTAAATACGGCAAGTCCTGCTATCTTGGCGCATATTGCTGGTTTGAATAAAAACGTCGCCCAGCAAATCGTCACTTATCGTAAAGAGCATGGTGCCTTTGATAGCCGTGAAGCATTAAAGAACGTCCCACGCTTAGGGGTTAAAACCTTTGAGCAAGCCGCAGGTTTCTTACGCGTCCATGGTGGTAGCAATCCTCTTGATGCGACAGGCGTGCATCCGGAAAGCTATGCGCTGGTTGACAGCTTACTTGAGCAAACCGGTAAAACGTTGCCAGAAGTCATCGGTAACGATGGTGTATTAAACAGTATCGATACCACTGCGCTTGCTGCTAACGATGACAATATCAGTGTTAAAGCTATCATTGAAGAGCTTGCCAAGCCTGCACGCGACCCACGTCCTGAGTTTAAAACGGCTAACTTCCGTGAAGACGTTAATAGTATTAAAGACTTGAGCGAAGGTATGCAGCTTGAAGGCGTGGTGACCAACGTCACAGCCTTTGGTTGCTTCGTTGATGTCGGTGTCCATCAAGATGGTCTCGTGCATATCTCACAGATGGCCAATGACTTCGTTGCTGACCCAATGAACCGCGTCAAACCAGGCGATATCGTCTCGGTACGTGTGATTTCTATCGATGAAAAACGTGGCCGTATCGGCTTTAGTATGAAGCCTGAGTCTGAAAAACCAGTACGCCCAGCTGCGAAGTCGACTGCAGAAGGTACAGGTAATGACGATAAGGCTAGCCGTCCACGCAGCAATCGTCCAGCTAGTAACCGTCCAGCTGCTGATAAGCGTGCAACAAAACCGCGTGGCAATCGTCAAGATAAAGACAACGCCAATAACCGCAGTAAAGCGCCTAGAGCTGAGAAAGCAGAAGCACCTAGTAAAATGGGTACGCTTGGGGCATTATTACAAGAAGCTGGCGTGACCAAAGCTAAAAAGTAGTGTCTGTTTAAAGTAATGACTGTTTATGGTTATAAGGGTTTTATTTAACGATAAACAACTAAAAAAGGCAGCCATCGATGGCTGCCTTTTTTATTGGGAATATATGGGAGGAATCCCTTTAAGAATGGTTTGGCTTGTTGGTAATAGCTTTGTTGGTAATAAAGAACTTTAAGGTTTTATCTACTAATACAAGCGTTTGACCTATAATTTATAAATCTTCCGTTACTTCTACGTCTTCTTCTGTCTCTTCTTCTAATACAGCTTCTTCTTCTAGCATTTCATCTTGTGCTTGTGCTTGTGGCTGCAGCGCATCTTCTGGATTTTGCATAGCCGCTTTTTGCATAGCCGCTTGTTGTAATGGCATGGCATCTTGCATAGACGCTTGCTCAGCTTGTAGCTCAGTGGTCATCGGCTGTTGGCTAGCGCTATTGTTAACACTGACCTTTGATCTTGAGATAGTTTGAGTTTCGCTAATTTGAATTGGATTAGCTTGATTGGCTACTGACTTACTACTGGTGTTTTCGCTTGCAGGCTCAAGTGTGGTTGCAGCAACCGCCGTTTGCTTTTCTGCTGCTGCTTTATCAGCAGGTGCTGCCATAGCCAAACTTGGGATAGTGAGTGCAGCGCCAATGAGTAGCGATAAAGATAAAGTACTTTTTTTCATGAATTAATTCCTTAATTTATAGTCTTATCATGTCAGTTCAAAGCATTTCAAACTTGACGCTTATTTTGCGTGCTGTATATAACAGAGGTATATAACAGCCAAATATCGAGATTTATTTAATATTTTGAATCTATATATTTAATATAACTAACATCTAATTTTTAGGAAAAATAAAATCATGATAACCAGTAAGCGATTATCATGATCGATTTGGATAAAGAGTTTTATAAGCCCAATTAAAGCAGTTATAAAAATCTAGAGGGGAGAATACCAACTAAACAAGCGTTGATTCAGTAGTACATAAATTAAAAGTCTAACAGATGGATGTTTATAGGTGACTTTGTGCAACTACTGTATGGTTATTGTCAGATAAAAAATAAGCCGAAAAAAGATAGGCAATAAAAAAGCCGCCTCTTATTACTAAGAGGCGGTCATTACTATATTAGTTAAAATTACATGACTTTGGTTTTAATCATGAATGTTATTAAGCGTCGACCACTTCAAAGCTAAGACCAGCGTGCGCTTCTAAACGCGTTAATAAGCTATCGCCCATGGCGGAGGCGGGCGTCCAAAAACCGCCACCAACCTCTTCTTTGTTAATATCCTGTGCTAAGCATAATGCTGCTTGTGCCAACATGCGCGAGGTGCTGCCATAACCAGGATCTTTGTCACCGGTGACTTTGGTATTGATGCTATCTTTATCGGCGGTCTGGCCAAATAGACGAATATCAAAATAGCCATTTTCTTGGTCTTCTTTAGAAGGACCCGAGCCTGATTTGGGCAATACGTGCTTAGATAAAAGCTCGCGGCTTGGCGTAATCATCATGGCAGTGGCAAAACCTAATAAGCCTGCACTCATCGCATAGCTCGATAGTTTGCCTTTAAGGCCATCTTTCATCCACATCGCTTCGTCATACTTAAAGTTGCGACCATATTCATAGCCCAGCAATTGGTTACTGCGATGCACGATGCGAGTATTGATGCTTGCCATCACAAAGGGGGCTAACCAGCGTTTATGCTCGTCATCGTATTCTGGCTTACTGACATTGGCTTGGCGCACGTTTGGCGCATCTTTATCATCATTGAGTAAATAAGGATTTGCTACTTGCTTACGGCGGGATTTATCTTGACCGACTTCTTCAAAGATAGTCGCCATAGAGGCAATCGTGCCGCCCGATAAGCCGCCTTTTGCTGCTTTGACGCGCATATGAATCACATCACAGGCGCTGCCAAATTTTTCTTCTGCTTGCTGCTGGGTAAAGTAAACGCCCAAATCTGATGGGATAGAGTCAAAACCACATGAGTTGACGATACGCGCGCCGCTTTGCTTTGCCGTATCCTGATACTTATCCATCATGTCTTTAATAAAGATGGCTTCACCGGTCAGATCGACATAATCAGTGCCATTTTCCGCGCAAGATTTAATCAAAGGCTCGCCATATTTTAGATAAGGGCCAACGGTTGAGATAATAACTTGGGTTTGCTTGGTCATTTTATCGAGACTCGCTGCATCGTGGCTATTAGCAATGATAATATCGACTTTGCTAGCAAGTTTAGATTGCAGCTCATTGAGTTTTTCTTCATCACGACCGGCTATCGCCCAAGTAAAGTTTGCGCCATTTTTATCTTTAGCATTCGATAAAAACTCTGTTAGATAGTGTGCTGTAATCTGTCCAACAAAGCTGGTTGCTCCATAAAGAACCACTGCATAAGGGCGTTTGTCGCTAGAAGTGGATGGCTTATCATTTGCTGCATTGCTAGGGTTTGAAGTATCCGTATTCATATTTATCTTCCTTATTAGGTCGTTGTTGTTAGATGTTGTCTGTTAAACGCTTATTATGAAACGCTTGTTCTAAAAATACAAAGTAGGACATTAAGGTTTAAAAGTACTGCCAATTTTCTCATAAAAATAGCTGAGTGTAAGCAAACGTTCACTATCTCTACACATAAGTCTTCAAAAGCCAAGTAAAAACTGCAAAATGGTAAGATTTGCTACAAAGTTTACATAACCTATCGACATTATTACCAAAATGAACGTTTTCTACAGCCAATCATTGCTAATCTATATTCGTAAGCCGTTCAGTATTAAAACAAAAAGTAAAATATTGGATGATGAAGACTATTAAGGTAAGACGATTTAACTGATAAAGGGATTGTTGGTGTTTACCAAAGCGGTCTTAGTATTTCGTTCTAAACTATTATTTGAGGAGAATTATTATGTTTCGTTGGGCTATTATTTTTGCTGTAATCGCGTTAATTGCAAGTTTCCTAGGATTCGGCGGTGTTGCTGGCCTATCTGCAAACTTTGCCTATATTCTACTAGCCATTGCTGTGATTCTATTCATTGTCGCATTTGTTAGTCGCCGTATGTAATAGAGAACAGTGACTGCTTAGATTTTAAGTATTCATGCTCATAACAAGAAAAAGTCCTCAATAGAGGACTTTTTTATGGTCAAAATTTAAGTACTTTCAAAAGTTAAGTGCTTTCAAATGCTGTATGCGCTCTGGACTATATTGTTAAATGCTAAATGCTAAATGCTAAATGCTAAAAGGTTTTAGGCTGGATGATATGCTCCATCCGTTTTGCCAAACGAACATCATGGCTAGTAATGCCGCCGGTATCACCAGTAGTCAGGCGAACTTCGACCACATTATAGGTATTACTCCATTCAGGATGATGTTCGAGCGCTTCCGCATGAAAAGCTGCTTGATTCATAAAGCTCATGGCTTCAACAAAATCGCCAAAGTGGTAGGTTTTTACGATAGCATTACCATCGCGCTGCCAGCCTGGCAGTTCTTCCAACTGCAAATCAACTTGTTGATTAGATAAACTACTCATGGTGATATCCTTTATTATTATAGTGGAGGGTTTGATGACAAGATTGCTGTCTAGGAACTGTTTTATGCTAATTACTTTATGATAGCCGTCTTATGTTAACGACTGATAACTGATATAAGTAGTAAACAAGATTAGCCGTCAATAATATAAGCAGTATAGGGCAAAAAACCCACCTATTTCTAATCTCTTATTATATATTTGTAGGCAAAAATATAATAAAGAACATCAGATAAATAGGAGGGTAGTAATAGATTATTAATGCTTATAATATCGTAAGGTTGTAGCGATAAATAACAAGCGCTTTTAACGCGCAATTTTTATTTTATAGCATCGCTCTAGTCATAAAGCCTTAATGATTGCCTGAGCTTACTGACTCATCTTAGATTAAAGCAAGTCCTGATATTCAGGGTGCTTATCAATATATGAAGCCACAAAAGAGCATTGTGGCACGACTTTTTTATTATTATCACGTGCATAATTTAAGGCGTGTTTGACCAAGGCTGAACCGACACCGCGACCGCCCAATTCTTGCGGAACGATAGTATGGTCGTAGACCAATTTATCATCACGCTCTTGATAGCTGATATATCCGGTATGACCATCGATTGAGGTCTCAAAACGCTTTGCTTGCTCGTCATGGGTGATATCTACTGGTTTGCTATTATCATTACTCATAAAAAATCTCCGTTATTAATATTTATAATTGTTCGTAGCTAGTGCTTTTACGCTTATTAATTTAATGGTAGTTATTAATCTGTGCTTATTAAACTTGTACTTGCTAATTTGTATGACTAAGCTATTTTTTATCAAGTTAGCTCTTATCATTAGTATCTTAATTAGTGGCTTACTCTGCTTATTGTGGGCTTTTTTAAGCGAAGTTTCTAGTCATCAACCGTAAGGCTAGATAGGGTAAATGTTAATAGATTTACTTTACCTTAAACATTGCTGCAAGGGTTTGTAATGAATGGGTTTTTAAGAAAAGTTTTAGCGTAGATAGTTAATAAAACGGGCTGCTATCAGCAAAAAGACCGCAAAAAAAGTTAAAAGGCGCAAAACGACAGGTAAAACAGCCTGTTAGCTTGCAGGGGTTGCGCCACAATGCGATAATGGCAGACAATTTATAACCCTGATTTTTGAGGCGCAGTCCATTTGGCATTATTGCTGAATAGGGTTTGTCAGCCTCGTCTATGCAGTCTATCGGAGTGTTAATGGCTCAATATATTTACACGATGAACAACGTGTCAAAACTTGTTCCACCTAAGCGTGAAATCTTAAAGAACATCAACCTATCGTTTTTCCCTGGCGCCAAAATCGGTGTCCTAGGTATCAACGGTTCAGGTAAATCAACCTTGCTACGCATCATGGCGGGCGTGGACACGGAATTTAGTGGTGAAGCACGCGCGCAAACTGGCACCAAAATTGGTTATTTGCCGCAGGAACCACAGCTTGACGACAGCAAAGACGTCCGTGGTAACGTTGAAGACGGTATGCGTGAAGCGTTAGATGCGCTTGCTCGTTTAGATGCTATTTATGCAGAATATGCTGAGCCTGATGCAGACTTTGATAAGCTTGCTGAAGAACAAGGCAAGATGGAAGATATCATTCAAGCATGGGATGCGCATAACTTAAATACCCAGCTAGAAAAAGCCGCTGATGCATTGCGTCTGCCACCATGGGATGCTGATGTTAGCAAACTATCAGGTGGTGAAAAACGCCGTGTGGCACTATGCCGCCTGCTATTGTCACGTCCGGATATGCTATTACTAGACGAACCGACTAACCATTTGGACGCTGAGTCCGTTGCATGGTTAGAGCAGTTCTTACAGAACTACAGCGGTACCATCGTTGCCATTACCCATGACCGTTATTTCTTGGATAACGTTGCTCAGTGGATTTTGGAGCTTGACCGTGGCCATGGCTATCCGTACGAAGGCAACTATACTGAGTGGCTCGAGCAAAAGAACACGCGTTTAGAGCAGCAGAATAAGCAAGAAGAATCGTTTGCTAAAGCACTGAAAAAAGAGCTTGATTGGATTCGTAAAAACCAAAAAGGCCAACAAGCCAAGTCTAAATCTCGTGTCCAGCGCTTTGAAGAATTGAACTCGCAAGAGTTCCAAAAACGTAACGAGACCTCTGAGATTTATATTCCACCGGGTCCTCGTTTAGGTAATAAAGTCATCGAAGTCAACGATATTTCTAAATCGTTTGGCGATCGTTTGCTTTATGAAAACCTTAGCTTTAACGTGCCAGCGGGCGCTATAGTCGGTATTATCGGTCCAAATGGTGCGGGTAAAACCACGCTATTTAACATGATTACCGAACGTGATACGCCAGATACTGGTTCAGTCGAATTGGGTGAAAGTGTCAAAGTCGCTTATGTTGGTCAGGTACGTGACAACTTAGATGACAGTAAAACCGTTTGGGAAGAAGTATCTGACGGCCTAGATATCATCACGGTTGGCGACTATACCACGCCAAGCCGCGCTTATATCGGGCGCTTTAACTTTAAAGGCTCAGACCAGCAAAAGCACGTTGGTCAATTATCAGGTGGTGAGCGTAACCGCTTGCAGCTTGCTAAGACGCTAAAACAAGGTGCCAACGTCTTGCTCCTTGATGAACCATCAAACGATTTGGATATCGAAACCTTACGTGCACTAGAGGATGCGATTCAAGTATTCCCAGGTACCGTTATGGTCGTGTCGCATGATCGCTGGTTCCTTGACCGTATCGCAACCCATATCTTGGCATTTGAAGATGAAGGCCCAGTTTGGTTCGATGGTAACTATTCTGAGTTTGAAACCTATCGCAAAAAGACCATGGGTGATGACGCCAGTCCTAAGCGCATGAAGTATAAAAAGATTAGTACCTAGGACATCTACCTAAGGTAGCTATTTAACAGCTGATAAAAAATTGGCTGTTTAGAAATTTAAAATTGATATAAAAAAGACCTCTAATTGATTAGAGGTCTTTTTTTTTGCTAAATGATTGAATTTAGCTGGCTATAAATTAACGTTTGCGACCAAATTTACGCTGCTTCTTATTACTAATCTCAGTAATGGCGTGGGCAATCTCTTCTTCATTGAGGCTGGCAACTTGCTGTAAAATTTGCATCATATCAGGACTTAATACATATTTTGCATGATGGGCAATAAGGTCGATACGCTGATCAAAGGTTAAGATGCCCGTTTCTTCATCCTTCTGCAAGTAGTCAAGACGAGTCAAGGCACTGATAAAGCTGGTAAATAAAGCACGGTCAAAGAAATCAGGAATATCATCGGCATACAATACCGACAAACGCTGTCCAAGCAGATGACAGAGGTCAACGACTTCATTTTCGGTCAGATTGCCTGAACCTTGCTGGGCAAGTAAAGCAAGGGTCATAAAGTAACGCTCAAGGCTTTGTTCAACAGGCGTCGCCAGCACTTGTAGCTGCTGATAGCATTTACTATTTGTCTCAGGGACGCTCAGCATGCCATCGCTCAATTCTACAATCAGGCCATTTGCCAGCAGACTATCGACTTTTTTGTTGAGCGTTTCTGTCAGACCGTGGGCTGGATAGTATAAGAACAGCTCACTTTGAAGGAACGGATATAATTGTTCGGCAATGCTATTTAGACGACTGCGTTCGATGCGACCATTACGTGCTACCAAGGCCGATAGGAATGATAATAAAATAAAGACATGCAGGATATTGTTACGGAAATAACTAAGCAAGGCAGCTTGCTTACCGGCAATCTGAATAATATCACCCAAGATATGCGGTCTACGCTCGATAAGCTTCAGCTTAATACCATAATCGATGATTTGCTGCGGCGACATATCGGTGATGACGGTATCAGCTGAGTAAGGTAGCTGCTGAGCCAGACCTTGATATAGGGCAATTTGCTCACGGCAAATATCTTCGTCAAGCGCCGATTTCGGTGCGGATAATAATACCAACGACAATAGTGATACAGGGGTGATAACCGCTGCTTTATTAATATGCTGCATGACTTTGACGCCGATATTATCGACCATGGCGCTGGCTTTATCATCGAGCGCGGTATCGGTGCGATCGGCAGGCAGACTATTGGCTGGTACGTCAAATTTTTGCATAAAGTCGCTAAGATGCAGCGGTGTGCCAAAGCTTAGATGTACATTGCCAAAGATACGCTCAATCTTACGCCCAACTTTCAATAAGCCTATTAATGATTCAGACTCTTTTGGTTTGCCTTTTAGCTCACCGACATAGGTGCCGCCTTCCATGATGCGCTCGTAACCAATATAAGTCGGTATAAATACCACCGGCTTCTCAGAGTGACGTAATTGACTATGGACAGTCATCGCCAGCATACCCATTTTTGGCGGTAATAAGCGTCCTGAACGCGAGCGTCCGCCCTCGATAAAGTACTCAATCGGCGTGTTACGAGTAATCAGCGTATGCATATATTCACGGAGTACCGCGGTATAAAGTGCATTGCCACGGAAGCTACGACGAATATAAAAGGCAACCGCACCGCGCAATAACGGCCCTAATACTGGCACATCTAAATTGTCACCAGCGGCAACATAAGGAATGCTCAGGCCACGCTTATAGATGACATAAGACAGCAACAGGTAGTCGACATGGCTACGGTGACAAGGTACATAAACCAGCTCGTAATCTGCTGCCAGCTCGCGTACACGCTCAAAGTGATGCACTTCGACGCCATCATAAAGTTGCGTCCATAGCCAAGTAAGGAACTTATAAAAACCGCGCACGATAGAGTGCGAATAGTCATTAACCATCTCATTGGCATAGCCTTTTGCCAAGGCACGGGCTTCACGGACGCTGATACCAGAGGCCTCAGCTTCGGCTTCTATGGCGTTCTTGATGGCTGGCGAATATACCAATTTATCGACCAAGTTACGTCTGTCTGACAAATCAGGGCCAAGCATACTGGCACGCTGCTTGTCTAAATAGATATTAAGCTGTTGTTGCAACGAGCGCACCAGTTCACGGTTGCCATCGGCTGCGGCAACCATGGCATAGCTTGGCGCTTCGTCGACTTCATTTGTGATACTGTTGCTATTCTTTGCAGCGCTGTCATTTAGAATATTAGCTGTTAATTCGCTATCTTCTAAAGCACCTTCTGTTAATAAAGTATCTTGTGCAAGACTGTCTCTTAAATCGCCGGCTACTGAATCAAAGACAGAGAATCCTTCGCCATCGCCTTTCAGGCTATCATTGATAAGGGTACGCAAATCTTGCGGTGGATGGAATTGGACAAAGGTATCGCGTCCCATCACGCCGATATTAAATAGCTGCTTGGTGATACTGGGGTCTTGCCAGTTGTCAGCAGTCAAAAGCTTAAATAACGAGTCTTCTTTTTCTGGCGCGCGTCCCCACAGGATGGAGACTGGTACCAAACGCACCTTTAATTCTGGATATTGTAAAACGGCAGAGACCAAGCGCGATAGGCGAGGTGACAGCTGGCTGTCTTTGGCATGCGGATGATGTAAAAATATAATCGCCGCGTTTTCTTTAATATCGTGGGCAATATCTTGTACCCCGACCAATGCGGGTGGCAGATTATGCTCTTGTGTTTGCAGGTCAATCAAAATACTGTTGGAGCGCGAATAGTCTTGCAGCACATAAAATCTGAGAATGTTGTCGTCGTCATCAAACTCAGGTAATTCGCCCAATAGCTTTGGCTTGACGGCAACATCAAGCATCTGCCCCGAGAGCTTACGATATAGCTGATTAATCGGGGCATTAGAATAAGGCTTTGGCACGACTGGGCTGATAGCGCTGTCTAAGTCTTTAGTAGTTGCCGTGTCGCCAGTCGTTACGGGCGCTTTAAAAATCCGTTTTTTTAAGAACTTCAGTATCATAATGAGTATCAAAATTAGTCAAATGTGTTGCGCTTATGATGCCATAAAAGCCATCAAAGCGATATATGGTGTCTGTATATACTGTTAATATTAACAATATCACCAGAGAATATATCAGCTAAGATAGCTATTAAGAGGCGCAATTACTTGAAGTCATAGGTAGAAATATCAACCATTTCGCGCAATACTATATCTGCTAAACTAGCGATAAGATTAAGCCAGAATTAAAATGAAATCGTACATTGTTGTTTAAATCTTTTTAAAATTTATTCTCTACCCTTTCTTTATCGAAGCTAAAACATTATGACGCCTGCTATCAAACTTGCCAAACAACATCACCTTGATTATAAATTACACGAATATACTCACGACAGTAATGCTGCGTCTTTTGGTTTGGAAGCCGCTGAAAAACTGGCCATTGCTGCCGAGCGTGTGTTTAAAACCTTGGTGGTCACAACTGATACTGGCGTGCTGGCGGTGGCTATCTTACCCGTGGATAGAACCTTAAATTTCAAAAAAATGGCTAAGGCGCTATCTGCTCATAAAATGCTGCCCTGCAAAAAAGTGCAAATGGCCGACCCCAAGCAAGTCGAACGAACTACCGGCTATGTGCTCGGCGGTGTCAGTCCTTTAGGTCAAAAAAAGCGCTTAGCGACTCTCATACATGCCTCGGCGCAAGAGCAAAGTAGTATCTATGTCAGTGGCGGTCGCCGAGGTTTGGAGATTGAACTGCCGCCTGAGCAATTGGCAACCACCCTTGCGGCGCGCTTTGCAGATATTGTCGATGATTAGTGTTTAACAAGTTTTGCTACTTTTTTAAGGATTTTAACTATGCCGCATTTAACCATTCAAGTAACGCCAAATGTCACGATTGCTCATGAAGCGTCATTTCTTAAAGCATTAAATCAAGCATTATGGGACAGTGGGCATTTTGCTAAGCCCGCTGATATCAAAGCGCGTATCGTACCGATTGAGACGTTTTTGGTTGGTATTGCAGACGATGAGCAAGTTAATGGTTTTGTTTATGCGTATCTAAAGATAATGAGCGGTCGTGACGAGGTCATACGCCATCAGCTCGCCGAGTTATTAACGGCTGCTATAGAAGAGGCATTAGATACCGAGCAATCAGGGCGCGTAGGCATACAAATCTGTGTTGAGGTGGAAGAAATCAGCGCGATTTATCATAAGAAAATGCTTGATGACTAATGGCTGCTTATGAGTGCTTACGAGTATTTACTACGCGCTTTTCCGTCGCTAGTATATCGTTAGTATTTTGATAAACTTATAAAGACTTGCATAAGGATTCACTGGCATATTTAGGCAATATCATCACCTCAACCTTATAACCTGCCGTTTTACCTTGAGTGGCCATTAGATTGCGCGCGATACGTAAGCGATATTCTCCGGTTGCAGGTAAGCAGCCTTGATAAATGATACCGCCTTTGGTGCCATCTTGCGTACCGTTTGGCATATGCAATACCCCGACATTGGCCGTCTCAGGCGTGCCCGCAAGTGGCGCAATATTAATAATGGCATATTGCCTGCTGCTGGCATCAAAGCGATACCAGCGTTCGTTTTCATTGGGTTTTAATTTACCAGTCACCGTACTACTGATAGCCCCTTTTGCGAAATGAATAGGGCTGTCGCTACTTTTAGCCAACGCACTATTTGCGCTAACGCCTATCAATGTGGCACTAAGCAACAGTGTTTTTATCACTCGTGCGCTTAATAAAGTAGTTTTTTTGTTAATGGCAAACATCATCGTCTCCTAACTAAGTTTATTCGCTGTAGTCTATTCGATGTAAAACCGAAGCAAACTGCTGGTGGGATAAGTTTTTTGTAGCCTCTGTCACGCTTGCGAACAGCAAGCAAGAAAAATTTATCCTGATAGCACGAGGATAATAACGTATTGACTGTATTTTGAATTGACTGTATTTCTAGCTTTAGTATTTCCAGTTCTAGTACTTTCTAACTTTCAGTTAAGCATAAAAAAGCGCCTAAATAATAGGCGCTTTTCTTATTAATTATTAACCAATTAATCAGTCAATTAATGCGTTTGCAATCTTAGTCATAATTTTAATCTAAGAAAGCAAAGTTCTCAATCTTCATCGCTGTCATGCTATCGCTTGGTGCGACCATGGCCTCAGCGTGACCTGAAGTACGTGGCAACAGTTTATCGAAATAGAATTCAGCGGTTTGGATTTTGGCTTTATAGAATTCTGGAGACTCAGTGCCGCCATTTTTAAGCTTGTCATAAGCGACAGCCGCCATACGCGCCCAGTGATAACCCATCATTACATAGCCTGAGTACATCAAGAAATCGTCTGAAGCCGCTGAGATGATTTCACGGTCTTTACGTGCCATCAGCATCAAGCGTACCGTCAAAGTGTTCCACTCAGCACATAGTTTGGTCAGTGCCCAAACGAATTTACGCATGTCTTTATCAAGCGCGTACTCGCCACACCATTTCATGATGCTTGAGGTGTAATCACGGATGATTTTACCTTTAGACTGCAAGATAACCTTACGACCTAGCAAATCAAGCGCTTGGACGCCAGTGGTACCTTCGTACATAGTGGCGATACGAGCATCACGAGCGATAAGCTCCATGCCCCATTCTTTGATATAGCCGTGACCACCGTAGATTTGCTGACCGTGTTTTGCCGCTTCAATACCAAGCTCAGTTAAGAAGCCTTTTAGGATAGGCGTGTAGAAGCCTAGTTTATCATCCCATTTTTCAAACTCAGCATCATCACCGTTGGCAACGCCTTGCGACATTTTATCGGCATAGCGCGCTGAGTGATAAATCATCGAGCGACCACCTTCAGCAAAGGCTTTTTGGGTCAATAGCATACGACGAACGTCAGCATGATGAATGATCGCATCAGCAACTTTTTCAGGGTCTTTGGTACCTGATAAGGTACGCATAGAACGACGGTCTTTTGCGTATGGTAGGGCGTTTTGGAAAGACAGCTCAGTGTGCGCCAACCCTTGGATACCAGTACCGATACGGGCGGTGTTCATAAAGGTGAACATGGCTTTTAGGCCTTTGTTTGGCTCACCGATTAAGTAACCAACCGCGTCATCAAAGTTTAAAACACAGGTTGATGATGAGTTGATACCCATTTTGTGTTCAATAGAACCACAAGCCACGCCGTTACGCTCGCCTGATTCGCCTTCAGCAGTTGGCAAGAATTTTGGTACGATAAATAGTGAGATACCGCGTGTGCCTTCTGGCGCATTTGGTAGACGGGCTAAAACGATATGGACGATGTTATCGGTTAAGTCATGCTCACCGCTTGAGATGAAAATCTTTGTACCGCTAATTTTATAAGTACCGTCATCTTGCGGGATAGCTTTTGATTTAACTTGTCCCAAATCGGTACCACACTGTGGCTCAGTCAAACACATGGTACCGGCCCAAGTGCCTTCGACCAATTTAGGTAAGTAAGTCGCTTTTTGCTCGTCCGTACCATACTGTAGTAAAGTATTGATACAACCCGTTGATAGACCAGGATACATCGCCCATGGCCAGTTAGCCGTACCAATCATCTCAGCTTTAATAAGGTTGATTGACATCGGTAAGTTCATACCGCCGTACTCTTCAGGGTACGAGATACCTTGCCAGCCGCCTTCAACGAACTGATCATAAGCTTCTTTAAAGCCTTTTGGCGTGGTGACCACACCATTTTCGAAATGACAGCCTTCTGCATCTGCTGGCTGATAAAGTGGTGCAAGGACGTTTTCGGCAAAATCGGCCATGCCCTGCAAAATCATATCGACCGTTTCAGGGTCAGCGTTTTCGCCATTGTCTAGGCTTTTATAGTGTGTTTGGTAATCAAAAACATCATTGATCAAAAACTTGATATCACGCAAAGGTGCTTTGTAAGTTAACATAGTCGCTCTCTTTGATTATTTCGTTAGCATAATTCGTTAGCACAGACTGAGGACTCGCTACTTGAGCCACGGTTCATGTAAACGGCAGTTTAATTATTTGGGATAAAAGTAGACAATATCACAGGTCGTCGTTTAGGTTTATTAAGAACAGCTTGTCCATTTTGATAACCATTAAGGCGTCCTTGATAAAAAACAGCTGTTGTAGCATTGAGCTCAGTATAAATCTTCTATAGCCACAAATATACAACTAATAACTAATATTCATTATTAGATAATAAAAACAAAACATTTGGTTATAAATGTAGAATATTGTTTTGAATGAGCCTTTTTATTTTGAACTGTCTATAACTCGTATAATGTGGTTTAAAGATAGATGATAGTAGCAAAAATATTTAAGAATATGATTTACATGAATGAATAAGATGAATGATGAATGAATAAAGGAAAGCCAATTATGAGCGCATCAAAGCGCAAGGCAACGCCAGCATTTTGGCTAACAGCACTATTTGCTCGGCTAAAAAGTCTTATCGACGGTGAGCTTAATCACTTGCTAACGGTCAATCGTAGCAAGCGCCCGTGGCATATGCCAATTATCGCCGCGATTGCGATTAGCTTCCCGGTGTTTACGGGTGCTTACTTTGACGCCTTACCTTCCGGTATCAAGGCATCTTTGGGGGCGATGGTGATTTTAAATACCCCGCTAGTGGGTAAGCTGCCGTATCGCTTGGTGACGGTGATGGCGTGGGGCTTTGCCATGTCGCTGTGTTTTGCCCTCGGCTTGATAGCGCAGCAGATTCCAATATTAAAATTGCCGATATTTACCTTGATGGCTTTTGGTATTGTTATTTTTGGGCGTTATTATCGCCAGCCGCCGCCCGCAGGCTTGTTCGTGATGATGGCGGGGGCGATTGCGCTATTTATACCGCTGCCCTTAGAAGACATTATGCCCGCCACGGGACTGGTGATGCTCGGTAGTGGTTTTGCCTTAGTGATGTCGCTGCTATATTCGCTGTTTTTATTAGCGACGCGTCCGGCAACCCCAACGCCCACTTATAGTTATGAGCCCGATACCATTAATGAAAGTATTATTGTCGCCGGTTTTGTCAGCTTAGCGTTACTTCTCGCCATCACGCTACAACTATCCAATCCGTATTGGGCGGCGGTTAGCTGCTTTTTGATTGTCCAAGGTATCCATTTGCGTACCATGTGGATTAAACAAATCCATCGCTTGCTTGGGACGATATTAGGTGTTGGGCTGGCGGGTTGGATGCTCTCATGGGGCTTATCGATATGGGGTGTGGCGCTGGCGATATTGGGCTTGATGCTCTGTATCGAAACATTGGTCGACCGCCATTATGGCTTAGCCGTGATATTTATTACGCCGCTGACGATATTTATTGCTGAATACGGCAGTGGTTTACCCTTTACTGAGCAAGCCTATCAAGAAGTTATTTTGGCGCGTTTGTTTGATACTATTATTGGTTGCTTGGTCGGCCTAAGCGGCGGGGTAGTGATACATTCTACCAATTTACGGGTGCCAATGCGCCGGATGGAAAATTGGTTACTGGCGCGTTTTGGCTAAATAAATACCTTTATAAAAGAAGATATACATGATTAAAAAAGGCCGTATAAGTAATATTTATACGACCTTTTTAATCGTCACATTTAATACCTTCAATACTTTAAAAACGTTTAAAAATAGCAATCAAAGTGCTTGTAAGGTTTTAGTGACTTTTACCACATCAATCGTATGTCCCGTCCAGCGCTCAAAACTTAACGCCGCTTGCCCGATAAGCATGCCATAACCGTCTGATGTTTGTGCGCCGCGCTTGGCAAAATGCTGTAAAAACGGCAAAGCGCGTCCATACATCATATCGTAAGCATAATGACCGCTGAGCTCGTCGCTAAGTGGCAGCGTATCGCCCGATAAACCAATCGAGGTGGCATTGATGATGATATCAAACGTGCCGCTTAATTCATCAGTGCTACAGGTTTTAATCTGCTGCTGAGCAATCGTCTCACTTGCTGCGCTCAGCTCGTTGACCAAGTTTGTCGCCTTGCTCAATGTGCGATTGGCAAGGGTGAGATCGCTGATACCGGCTTCAATCAATGGCAGTATAACGCCGCGCGCCGCGCCGCCTGCGCCGATAAGCGCCACGCGTGCGCCCTTTAGTGGCCAGCCCAAGCTTGTGATGTGATTGACCAAGCCTTGGCCATCAGTATTATCGCCATATATGGCTTCAGCTATCGGCGTGCCAGTTTCTAACAGTGCTTTATTCAGCAGCAATGTATTGACTGCGCCAGCGACCTTGGCGTGCTCAGATAAGCCGCCACGCGCCACGCAGCAATCATAAGCAACTTGTTTAAAAGGGACGGTCACATTGGCACCGACGCCGCCGCCCTGAAAAAACGCCTCAATCACCGCCGTAAAACTCGCCGCATCATCAGGACAATACTGACGTTGATAGCTAATCTCGATACCTGCCTGCGCTGCAAATTGCGTATGGATTTCAGGGGATTTGCTGTGGGCAATTGGATTGCCGATAACGATAAAATGCTGGGTCATAAAAGGTCCGCTGGCTAGAAGGGGCAAAATAGTGAAAGAGGCAAAACAGTGACAAAATTAACAGGCGATAATTTATAAAAAATAGATAACCCATTTATCATAAGGGATAACGCTATCTTTGACAAACTTGTGCTGCGCCAATAAATCGTGAAATAAAGAGTGTTTTTACCTCGTGAGGTCTTTAACAAATCTGTACTCTGTGGGAGTGCTATCCGTAACGTAAAGGGTGGTCAAGTGTTAAGCAGTTGGGTAAACTAGGGAGCATTAAGGTTTCAGGCTGCCCTAGTTATTGTGGACAAGCCATGATAAAAAAGCCATTGTGAACAAGCCAATGAATTGTAGAAGTGTAAAAGCAAGATAAGAAAATATAAGAATATGAGAAAAAGCCAGTTGCTAAAAAAGCGCGTATCAACAGGTTAATAATAAAACGTATCACGATACAATCTTAACAGACATTGTTCATTATCAGCGGCATCGCTGTCCGCTCGTTAATACCATTTTCAGACCTTTATAAAAGTGTGAGTAAATTGCCCATGTGGAATAATAGCCTACAGACCCTTATGGTCAGTACGATAATGGCAGTTGGCGTGTCTTTGAGCGCCTGTGATAGCAACAAAGAGAGCGTCACAATTGAAGACGCCAGCGCTGAGAAGAGCGAGCAGACCGTCGCTGAGACGACTAAAGAAGAAAATACCACCGCGCACGCTGACTTAGATGGCGCAACTGCCCAGCAAGGTACGCCAGTAAAATATGATGTCGCCTCATGGGGCACGGGCAAAGTAAAAACCCTCAACGTCGATGAGCTGAGCGAGATAAAATCGGCGTTTGGTAAAGTGGTCAGCACCGATGAAAACAGCTTAGATTATGCCAGTAATCCGGCGTCCAAATATCGCTTTATGAAGGCCGATGCGCCGTATTTAGACTTGATTGATTCTGAAAAATATCTCGAGCTTGGCTGGTATTTTGCCAATCCGACAGACTCCGATAATGAAAAAAAGCTTAGTAAAAACCATGCCAAAAAGTCTTATCAGCTGGCGCGCCAATTGATGGGTGATGAAGGCGGTAAGCTGGTCGCTGATATGCTCAACGGTCAAATCGTCAAAAATAAAGTCATCGGCGGTCAAAAAGTAGAGTTGGCAAAATGCGAGTTTTATAGCTGTATGCTGGTGATTAATAAATCCGCTGCTCAAACCGCTGATAAATAAGCGGGGCTAGCCTTGATGTCGCCCAATAGCTGGATATGCTTACATGCATCAAACGCTACGACAGATGCTGCAAAGCTCGCTATGTCATTAGACAATCGCGGGCTGGCATATGGCGATGGTTTTTTTACCACTATGGGCGTGATTGATGGACAGATATTGTGGTTGGACCATCATCAGCAGCGCCTAGTCTCCCATGCGACAGCCTTACAACTGCAGCTGGACAGCGACGCATTATTAACAATATTAAAAATGCATGCCAAGCAATTACAGCAAGGTATGCTAAAACTTATCGTGACGCGTGCTGCCCAAGAAGTTCGCGGTTATGGTTATACACCAAGCAAATCCGGCAGTGCTTGCGAGATTTGGCTGAAATCCTCGCCAATGAGTATTGCTACCGCGCAATCGCTGTCTCTGCCTAATGGGCAATTCATTCCGCTACAACCTACCGCCACCGCCATTTGCTTGTCTTCTCAAATTGCTTGCCTACCGCCACCGCTAGCTGGATTAAAAAGCTTAAATCGTTTGGATAATGTGCTGGCAAGCGGCGAGCTGCACGCTATCAAAGCCAAAGCATTGGAAGACAATATCAAACCAAGCATCGGCGAAGGTCTGCTACGCGATATGAGCGGACACTGGATTGAGGGAACGATGAGCAATGTGTTCTATCAGCTATCCGATTCACGCTTGCTAGAATCACCATCATCAGAGATAAACGATACCGTTAACGCTAATAAAGGCAACGCTGAAAAAAATAAGTCTAATAAAGGCAACACTAATAAAGACAAAGCAAACTATTTAACCCAAGGTCAATGGTATACGCCATCAATGGCGCAATCGGGCGTCGCAGGGGTAATGCGGCAAGTCATTATCAATGGGTTATCGACTAGCAATAACCCCGTTATCATCAGGTCGTTACAAGATGAGGATTTACCCCATTTAAGCCAGCTGTTCTTTTGCAACGCGCTACGCGGTATTATGCCAATGACCAGTCTGGCTTTATTATCGGGTGAAGTGGTAAGTTTTGAAGCGATTTAACCGTATTTAAAAATATTAAATTTGGTGTCAATTAAGTTATCAGGATATAAAACAATATCTTCATTGCGATACAGTTCTTGCGCTTTTAATAGTGCTTCTTGCTCGTTTTCTGCGCTAATTTCCACGAGGTTACTTAGCGTCTCGACAATCTCTATCTGAAAGACTTTCTCCACTTTCTTATCGCTTTTTATCATCACTATTCTCAATACACGCTTATCAAAATTTCTTGAGGATTTATATCCGCTAGCTTAGCAAAGGTGCTTAAAAAGAAGTGATCGTCTTTTGTGACAAAGACTTGTGCGCTCAGGCAAATCGATCAATGATATTTTCTCAATCATAAAGGTTCAATAGCGCCTTTTAAAGGGAGAGATATCGATGCGTCTAATTTATGAAGAAAGCAGAATTCCAATACAAATTCGTCGCTTGATGGTTTTTGATGAAATTAGCAAAAGAACAACCTGATGAAATTATTCATTTATCGCCTTATACCCAATTATCGCTCGGCGTTATGTATTTAAAAGACTTTAAGAGATTTATTGCCTTTGGCGGTGTGTTTGAGTATGCAGAAACACAAGAAGAAGTTATCGAGCAACGTATTAAAGTCTTTCCTAATGATGAACCAGTAAGGCGTGCGTTAACGGTCAATTTAAAGCAGTTTACTAAGCCTGCTCGCACATCATTGCAGCTAGTATGGCATTGGAATAACTATGTTAAAAATAGAATGCAAGCTTATGTAGATTATCGGGAAGAGCACTTTTTTAAAATAAATGATGAAATTGATTGGGAGTATCCACCGCATAAGTTTCATGACCGTTTAGTTGCAACGGCACGTTTACCATTATGGGACGATAGAGATGAGCTGATAGCTGATGTCTATCGCGATAAGAAAGGGCAACCGAGAGCTGAGCGTTATAATGAAAAGCGTTTAATATAATTTGCGATAGCGCCCACGACCGGTAAATTCAATAATGCCTTTATCGCGTAATACTTGTAATTGCTGACGGATTTTATCTTTAATATGGTTGTTTTCAGGATGTTTGAGTTTTAATAAGTCGGCAAACGCATAAACCTGATTGAGAGAGAAATTAGCATCGAGTTTATCGATACACTGCCAAATATCTAACGTCCAACCGCGTGTCTGCTGTGATTGCTGACGCAGAAACAAAGTTTTTTGAAATTGCTCAGTGACATCATCGCGTGGTATGACTTGCTGGTCTTTGACCAAAAATACTTTTCCCGATTCAGGTACTTTACGCAAATCAATATTACAGCCAACCCAGCCGGCACGTTTGGCAGTGAGGGATAAAGGCTTGCGTTTTATAATCATGTCCGGCTTAAAGAACTGTTTGGGAATGATTAAAAAGTTATTCACGCTCAATGCTTGAGAATACGTTAAAAAGAAAAAGTTTGGATTGTTGTCGCTGTTGATACGTTCAATCATGGTGTCATAAGCGCCATCATTAATAATCTGACTTAATTTTGCCTTTTTACTTTTTAGCTCATATTCCTCACTGCAATGTCTGCAATAAAAATCAGCAACAGGCTTGCCGTTTGTAAATTCAGCCAATGGTTCGGCATTACAATTAGGGCAATAACTTTGTTTAGCGACCCAATCTTCACTAAGCACTCTAATGATTTGGCTTGGTGACTGATAGTTTTTGGCAAGACTTTGATTGAAATTTAGATTCATAATAAGTTTTCGTGACCAATGGGCAAGCGGGGAAATAATAATAAAAGAGGATGAATATTAAGCCATCACTCTCAAGCCAAATAGTAAGTTAATCGATAAGCTAAGCAAATACCATTGAAAATCACCCAGTTCAGTGCTAAATTCTAGCAAACTTCTGCCTCGCGAGTTGCCATGAGCAAGCCAACCCCTGAAATACCGCCTGAACGTCCTGATGAGCCACCAATAAACGACCATGACGGCACAGCTGATCAGCCTGTCGATACCACATCGTTGGACAAAAAACCCGTCGTTGACGACGTTACCACAGAAGAAGTACCGGCGACGGATATCTCGCTCATTAGCGGTGATAATAAACCGCGCCACTATAAAGCCGATAATCCGTCGTTTTTTATGCAGCGCGGCTATCAGGTATTACTGGTGCTTGGGCTGATTGCAGCGTTTTTTTTGGTGATGGTTTATCAGACGTTGTTTGGACGTATTGAGCAGCCGCAGCAGATGGTGACGATTGAGGCGGGTCAGACGTATTATGGGCTACTGCCGCAGTGGCAACAGCAGATACCGCTGTTTTCTGCCAGCGTGGCTAAGCTGTATATCAAATCACAAGTCGATGGTCCGCTGCATGCTGGTATTTACCAATTACCAGAAAACCCGACCTTTGCTGAAACGCTGCACGTGCTTGGGCAAGGGGTAAAGGCGGCGATGGTAAAAGTGCAAATCATCGAAGGCAAAACCTCAAAAGATTTATATCAGGCGCTACGTGATAATAAAGGCATCAAAAAAGAAGTGCTGATTGATGAGAGTGGTAATGATAGAGACAATGCCGGTATTGCGCAGGCCTTGGATTTGGTTGGAATCTTGCCAGATTCGGTGGTCAATAGTAATGACCCTATCGTCAATCACAATCTTGAAGGTTGGTTTGCCCCTGATACTTATTATTATGGTGAAGGGAGCACGGATAAGCAGGTACTGACCGACTTGTATAAGCGCCAGCAGCAAGCATTGACCAAGGCGTGGGAGAATCGTGCCCCTAACTTACCTTATAACAGTCCATACGAAGCGTTAGTGATGGCGTCGATTATCGAAAAAGAAACCAGTGTGGCAGAAGAGCGTCCTTTGGTATCGGCGGTATTTAATAATCGTTTGAATAAAAGTATGCGCTTGCAGACCGATCCGACCATTATTTATGGTATGGGTAGCCGTTATGAAGGCAATATTCGCCGCAAAGACATCGACGAAAAGACGGCTTATAATACCTATCAAATCGATGGTTTACCGCCTACGCCAATTGCGCTGCCATCTGCGGCCTCTATTGAAGCAACCTTGCATCCTGCCGATAGCGAAGCGTTATATTTTGTGGCGACCGGTAACGGCGGGCACAAATTTACCAATAGCTTAAATGAGCATAACCAAGCGGTCAGAGAATATCTGAGCGTCATGCGTCAGAAGAAAGCACAAACGCCGCCGCCGTAATTTAGTCCTCTATATTTCCAAAAACCTATCGTGTACTGAGCGTTATGTCGTTATGTAGTTATATAGCTATTTATATAACTATCTATCTAACTGCATAACGCTCATCAATGACATAAGGTCATATCATGTCAGCATTACCAGAAGAAAAATCATCGCAAGTAAACGCGCCTAGCCACTCTATTAATCCAGCGTCTACTAATACAGCGTCCATTCAAGGGCGCTTTATTAGCTTTGAAGGTACTGAAGGCGTTGGCAAGACCACCGCTATCGAGCAACTTTGCAACCATTTGCAAGCAAAGGGCATCGATTATCTGCGAACTCGCGAGCCGGGCGGTAGTCCGTTTGCTGAGCAATTACGTGCTATTTTGCTAGACCCTGATACCACAATTAACGATGATACTGAGCTGCTACTCATGTTTGCCGCGCGCTGTGACCATTTGCAGCAAGTGATTTTACCAGCGCTGCAACGCGGTACTTGGGTGATATGTGACCGCTTTACCGATTCGACCGTTGCCTACCAAGGTTTTGGGCGTGCGCATGGTGATAGTGCTGTACGCGCTAAAATTGAGTCGCTTATCCGTCAGTTTGTCGTACAGTTACCAGAGCTAACTTTGTGGTTGGATTTGCCAGTATTAGAAGGGATGGCGCGCGCCAATAAACGCAGCGCCGCTGACCGTTTTGAGCAGCAAGCGACGGAGTTTTTTACTAGAGTGCATCAAGGGTTTAGTGTCCTTGCCAGCGAGCAGCCTGAGCGTATCCAGCGTATTGATGCGTCAGGTAGCGCCGAGGAAGTCAGTCAACGTATCTGGCAAACCGTTCAGGAAAAATTTGCATTAGTTTGATGTTGTTTTAAAGCGAACAGATTAATACTATTTAGCATTATTATTGTTAGCCTACAGCAATTAAGCAAAAAGCCCCAACTGCTGAGTTGGGGCTTTTATAGTTTATGGGAAATTTTTAAAAACTGCGCTAGTCTTTATTTATATCAATGCTATCAAGGTTATCGCCACTGGAGTCGGGTAAACGATTGGGGTCAAGCGCGCCTTTTTTGGTTTTTGGTGCGCTGCCATTACCATTGGTATTGCTAGAGGTCTTGGTTTTCGAAGTTGCGGTCGAATTATCCGACATTACTCCTTTAGTTTTATGAGCATTGGTAACGTTAGTAGAATTAGCAGCGCCAGTAGCATCAGACTCTGCCGTTTGAGTATCTGTTTTTTTAGCATTAACCTCTAATGCTTGAGTTTTATTAGGCGTATGCGTAACAGTATCGGACTGATTTTCTTGCGCAGCTTTTATATCAGTATCCTTTGTGACCTCATTATCTACTTCTTTCGCCGTTGCTGAGGTAGATTCCGGCATTGTGGATTCATTACTAGCATCCGTGAGCTCTGTTTCTTGACGCTTTTCAGGCGCTTTCGAGCTCGACTCAAAGCTGGCATCTGCCGCCGCCCGTGCTTGTTCTTGTTTCGGTGTTACGTCGACCGGTTTTGGTTGCACTTCATCGTCAACGACCAATGAAATCAGCTTACGATCACGTGGTACCGTGCCATCAAAATTATCGGTAATCACGTGTAGCTTACCTTCTTTGTCGACCGTATAAAGCGGCACAAATTGCTTATTATCAGCCTTATATTGCTCAAAGCTATAGCTATCCGTGATATTGGTGATTTTAATACGCGCTTTTTTCGACAGCATACTGGCAAGCTTGGTATAAGTGACATCTTTGCCAAATAACCACTGCGAATGAAAGTTGCCTTGCTTATCATCGCGCTCACTTTTGACTTTTTCATCACTAAATTTAAGGCGATACAGTTTGCGCTCGCCGAACTCATGACGATAATGAATCTCGGACAAGGTATTCATCTCTTTATCCATACTCATGGCAAACAGGCGCCCAATACCGATAAGGTCTAAGTGATGGTCGGCATGGTCAGAGATGGGGTTGCCAAAGTAGGTACGCAGACCGCTCATGCGCGCGCGGGCAATATTGGTGTAGTTATTGTGGGCGACGATGACATCAAAACCTTGATCTTTTAAAGAGGTCGCCACCAATAAGGCGATAGGATTGGAGCCAACGACCAAGATACCGTTGGTTTCAGGCTCACGTACGCCCAAGAAATTACCAACCATTTTTGCACCTAAACCCTGAATCATTACCGTACCAATAATGACGAGGAAGACCAAGGGTACTAGCAGCTCAACGCCCTGAATATCATACTCTTGCAAGCGAATGGCAAATAAGGATGAGATAGCAGCGGCAACGATACCGCGTGGGCCAATCCAGCTAATCATCAGCTTTTCATTGGTTTTTAGATTGGAGCCAATAGACGACGCCCATACTGATAAAGGACGTGCGACAAACATCACAATAGCCAGCAGCACCAGTCCAGCAAAGCCAACGCTCAGCAAACTTTCAAGCTCAACACGGGCAGCAAGAATGATAAATAATACCGATACCAATAAAATGGTCAGCGATTCATTAAACTCTAAAATTGTCTCACGTGGGAATTTTGGCCAGTTAGCCAGCGCCACCCCAAGTACGGTGACCGTTAATAAGCCAGACTCGTGTTCTAAATGGTTGGAGATAGAAAACAGTAGCAGCACAAAGGCAAGGGTAAAGACATTGCGCAAAAACTCAGGAATCATATGGCGACGCATTAAAAATGCCAATGCCCACGCGCCCGCTAAGCCCATCGCTACTGCCAATACCACAATTTTAGCAAACAGCAAGATACTACTGGCTTCACCGCCTGAGATGATATATTCATAGACCAATACCACCGCAATCGCGCCGATAGGGTCGATGATAATACCTTCCCATTTCAAAATGTTAGAAATGGTTTTATTGGGACGCACGCTGCGCAGTAACGGCATAATGACCGTTGGGCCAGTCACACAGACCAGCGCACCGAATAGCAAAGCAATCAAGGGGTCGACATCAAACAACAGGTAAGTCGATAGCGCCACAATCGCAATGGTAATAAGCACGCCGACCGATACCAGCATCTGTACCACAGAGCCGTGCTGTTTAATCTCATCAAACTCTAAAGTCAGCGAGCCTTCAAATAAAATAATCGCCACGCCCAACGAGATAAAAGGGAACATCAGCTCGCCGAGCACCAAGTCAGGGTCAAAAGCGCCCAATATCGGGCCAACAATAATACCAATCAGTAATAAAAACAAAATGGACGGTTGCTTTAAATACCAAGCCAACCATTGGGCGGCGATGCCAAGCCCAACCACGCCGGATAACAATAGGGCGGTATCCATAAATTAATCCTTTTATAATCTTGTCATATTTTATATCTATTAAGAGGCGTGCCACAGGCTATAGACGCTGCTGTCATAAGCTGTGGCAAAATTCGCCTTCATGAGCTGTCGCATATAAATCAAAGTATCAATCAGTAACGTCAATGGCAGCATGAGCCATAGCATTGCTCAAAACAAAGTGAGATATGATATATATACGATATCGCAGTAAAGACAAAAGCTTTCCCAGATTAGTAAGCATAATCTAAAAAAGCAAAAGATGAAAAATAAGGTGATGATAGCCAATCTGATAACCTAATGACCTACAAAAATTAACTTTTGTTTGCCATATAAATTATTTGGCTTGTTATCATAACATGGTTTTATTTTATGTATTTCGAGGCTCTTTTTCTGAGCGCTCTGAGCGGCTTTACTATCTGCCCATAAAGCTTTATCAAAGCAGCTACTAAGCGCATGTTATAAATAAGGCAGGCTTGCGTTATTTTTTAGCATTGCTAGCATATAGTGGATTCACTTTAAAACAGAAGTAGGTAATGACATTGACCATCCTTATGAGAGAAAAGAGAAAGTTTTATACCATAAGTCTAAAATGGACTGTAAACTAACAAACAGTCTACTTTGCAAGCTTGCATTATTAAAAGTTGATGATAAAAACCTGCGATAAAAGCATTCAGTATATTTTTAATCTAAAAATATAAAGACCATTTCTTTAGATTTTAGTGAATAAGCAAGCTAAGCCATAGTTATTAGAATAAATAAATTAGTACGATACCTTGATGAGATACGCCAAAATTATGCTTAATAACGGTCCTATTTAAACCGTTTATAACAATTAGTTTATAACGACTATAAGACCCATTATATGGAGGGTAACATGCCTAAAAATATGCCTATCAATATGTCTAAAGTACCGAATACGCGCAATTTGACGCGTTGGTTACAACAGAGCACGTTGGCACTTGCCGTAGCCACTACCATGGTTGCGGGTATCAATATAGCTACCGTACCGAATGCTGAAGCTGCCGTTACCACCGCAGATTTTTCGGGTTTGGTTCAGCAAGTTACCCCAGCGGTAGCGCGCGTAAATGTGACCAAAACCGTTAGTGAGGCTGAGCTTGCCAAAGCGCAGACCGCTGAGCTGCTGCGTAAATTCTTTGGTGATCGTTTGCGTATTCCTGATCAAGCAGCGACGCCAGCGATTGAGCATGCTTATGGCACGGCATTTTTTGTCACCGCTGATGGTTATATGCTGACCAACCATCATGTGGTGGCGGGCGCGGACAAAATCAGCGTCACGCTTAATGACCGAACCGAGCTTGATGCGACTTTAGTAGGCAGTGATGAGCGCTCTGATGTGGCAGTATTAAAGGTCACGGGTCGTCAGTTCCCTTCGTTGCCAATCGGTGATTCCAATGCTTTAAAAGTGGGTGAGCCGGTATTGGCAATTGGGTCGCCTTTTGGTTTTGATTATTCGGCATCGGCGGGTATTGTTAGTGCCAAGTCCCGTAATTTTTCGCGTGAGACCAGCGTGCCCTTTATCCAAACTGACGTTGCCTTGAACCCTGGAAATTCAGGTGGTCCGTTATTTAATCAGCGCGGCGAAGTGATTGGCATTAACTCGCGTATTTTTAGTGGTACAGGCGGTTATATGGGGCTGTCATTTTCCATCCCGATTGATGCGGCGATGGATATTTATGAGCAGCTAAAAAATAATGGTGAGGTCGCACGCGCTTATTTGGGTATTTATCCCCAAGATATTGACCGTAATTTAGCTGAAGCCTATAACTTGGCGCGTCCGCAAGGGGCGTTATTGACACGCGTGTCACCAGATTCGCCAGCGCAAAAGGCTGGGCTAAAATCAGGCGACATTATTCTAAAATATAATGATATCCAAATTGTGGAAGCATCAGACTTATTAAACTTGATTAATCGGGCCCGACCTAATGATACATTTCGCGTCCAGATTCAGCGCGATGGTAAGCAATCTATCATAACAGGCAAGCTCAGTAACGCCTCAAACGATATCCAATCACAAAGTTCTGCTCAGCAAACTAACGGCATAAGCTTAGGGTTGGCGCTGCGCAACTTAACGCCAGAGGAGCAAAGAGAGCTGGCGTCTGATAATAAGACGGGTGTATTGGTCACCGCTATTGAGCCGACAGGATTGGCAGCACGCTCTGGCATATTGGCGGGCGACGTTATCACTAACTTGCATCAAAAGCCTATTAAAACAGTCAACGATTTTTCTAGCGCCGTTTCATTATTACCCAAAAAAGGGGTGGTGACGCTTGAGATGATGCGTCAAGGTATTCCGGGTATTATTGGTTTGCGGATTGAGTAGAAAATATAGAGTAGAGAGTAGAGAGTAGAGAATCTGAGCTATTAGAATCATAGATGATGATTAAGATAAATAATACGGCGATAATTGGCTTGCTTGTATCGCCCGACCATCGATGTGTTGACGATTCGTTAAAATACCGGAAAAGGTTTTATCGGTAATCCGTAATTACGCTACACTAACTGTTTAGTTTTCAGGCTAGGCTTGAGTCCCAAATAATGCCAAGCTTACATTGAAATCCTCTCGATGTTTGCTGCAAAATTGGCATAATAAAGTAGCGCTTATCCTCTCAATCGACAGGCGATTTTTTGCTTTATAAAGAGCTTAGGGGTTAATTGATTGATAGCGATAGAGCCAAAATATGCTACACTAACAGGCGTTTTTATGGCTAAGCATCAATCAGATTGGCAGCCGATAAAAATAGCGTTCATGACGTTATTATAAATCATGAATATCACCATCAAGCAAGGTATGACCTTTAACGTTATTTTCAATAAACATAAATCATTATGCATTTGTGTTTATGACGATTATCTTTATCAGGGCACTTGCACACGACTTATCATGTGATAGCTTTAATAAAAGCTAGGATAATACAGTAAGGCACGGTTATGAGCACAGCATACGACGATATCAAAACCCGACTACAAGGCTCAATGGTAGCCTTGGTAACGCCCATGCATCCTGACGGCACGGTCGATTATAAACGTCTGGCAGACCTCATAGATTGGCAGATTGAGCAGGGCACGCATTGCCTTGTTGCTGTCGGTACCACTGGTGAATCAGCGACTTTGTCGATGCAAGAGCACAGCGATGTGATTCGCTATTTTGTGCAGCATGTCAAAGGTCGCGTCCCCGTGATTGCAGGTACTGGTGCCAATAACACCACTGAAGCCATTAAGCTGACTCAAGATGCAGCGGATGCGGGTGCGGACTGTGCGCTATTGGTTGCTCCTTATTATAATAAGCCGCCACAAGAAGGCTTATTTCAGCATTATAAAGCCATCGCAGAAGCGGTAAAAATACCGCAGATGCTTTATAACGTACCGGGTCGTACCGTTGTTGATATTGCTCAAGAAACGGTTGAACGCCTTGCTGATATCGATAATATTGTCGCCATTAAAGATGCTACAGGTTCTACGATTCGCGGCGAGCAATTAATCAAAGCGGTCGGTGACAGAATGGTGGTGTTATCTGGTGATGATGGTACTGCCCTTGAATTGATGAAATTGGGTGGTAAAGGCAATATTTCAGTGACTGCCAACGTTGCCCCAAAAGCCATGAGCGAGACCTTTAGTGCGGGTTTACGCGGTGATTTTGATGCCGCTCATAAAGTCCATGACGTGGTAAAACACTTACACCGCGACCTATTTATCGAGTCAAGTCCTATCCCTGCCAAATATGCCCTACATAAAATGGGCATGATAGACACAGGTATTCGTCTGCCATTGGTATGGCTGGCTGAAAAGCACCATGCAACGATTGATGAAGCCTTGATTCGTGCCAACTTACTCTAGATTTTTGGCAATTCAGTAAAGTGTCGCTTATAGCTTAGCAAGAGTCTATTAAGTATTTTAACTATAAGCGCATTACCCAAATACGCACCAAATAAGCAATAACGGCTAACTCAGAGAGATAATATGATGACAGTATCATCAACCCCTGCAAAGATATTCCCGGCGCTGCTAACGGTAGTTTTGGGTAGTACGTTGGTATTGAGCGGTTGCCAAGCGACAAAAGAAGTGTTTGGCAAGCGTGATAACGGTAGTCTTGAGTATCAGCAAAGCAAAAAACTGGCGCCGCTACAGCTACCTGCTGAGCAAGAAACCGCACCATTTGTGCCGTTATACCCAACCCCTAGTGCGGGCACAAATACGCTAAAGTTGCAAAACGAGTCAGGTAAGCAGTATCAATTGCCGAAACCTCAGCGTGCGGTTGCCGTTACCCAAGTTTCAGAATAAACCCTTTTTTATCCCTATCTGTACCGCTGGTTTTTTATTATGGTTAAGCATGTTTTCTTAACACCTTAATATAAAGCGCTTAGCGGTCGCTGCGCGTTTTTACCACATAAGCTTGAACGAACAGGAACTCCCCTCATGCAAAAGCAAGAACTGCTGTATAAAGGCAAAGCCAAATCTGTTTATGAAACAGAAGACAACGATCTGCTGATTTTACATTTCCGTGACGATACCTCAGCGCTTGATGGCAAGCGTATCGAGCAGCTCGCCCGTAAAGGCGTGGTGAACAACCGCTTTAACGCCTTTATCATGCAAAAATTGGCTGATGCTGGTATCGAAACCCATTTCGAAAAGCAATTATCAGATGATGAAGTGCTGGTTAAGCGCTTAGATATGATTCCGGTTGAATGTGTGGTACGTAATTTTGCCGCTGGCAGTTTAGTGCGTCGTCTAGGTTTAGAAGAAGGGCAAGCATTGACACCGCCTACTTATGAGCTGTTCTATAAAGATGATGCGCTTGGTGATCCGATGGTCAATGAGTCAATCTCTATCTCTCTTGATTGGGCTAATGAGGCACAATTGGCGAAGATGAAAGAGCTGAGCCATCAAGTAAATGAAGTATTAAAAACTTTGTTTGATGCTGGTGATTTAATACTGGTAGATTTTAAACTTGAATTTGGCGTATTCCATGACCGTATCGTCTTAGGTGATGAGTTCTCGCCTGATGGTTGCCGTATCTGGGACAAAGCTACCAAGAAAAAACTGGATAAAGACCGTTTCCGCCAGTCATTGGGTGACGTGATTGAAGGCTATGAAGAAGTTGCAAAACGTATTGGCGTGCCATTAAGCTAAATATATCCAACCCTTCAATATTTAAGTAATAAAAAACTGAGCCCTGAGCTCAGTTTTTTTATGGGGGTAATCATTTTAAAAACGGTTATGTTAAAGACAGCTATATTATTTGTCTTTACGCACTTCTTTGATTTTTTTCGCTGCCAGCTCCATCGCATCTGCGGCTTTATCAGCTAATGAGCCGACTACCTCTTTAGCTTTAGTTGTCGCAGTGTCTTTTAAAGAGGATTCTTTATCGTCTTTAGACTTAGAGTCATTGTTTTTACTGTCTTTATCTTCCTTATCAGAAGCGTCTTTATCTTTACTATTGTCTTTGTTTGATGATTTATCGTCTTTATTACCATTCTTATCTGACGTTTTATCATCTTTGCTGTCTTTGCTGTCTTTGCTGTCTTTGCTGTCTGACTGATTGTTCTGTTTATCGTTTTTATTAGCGTTGTTGTCTTTAGAGTCATTAGCAGCATCGTTATCTTTCATCGCTGCGTTCTGATCCGTGTCCTTTTCATCATTATTGTGCTTATTATCACTCGCATTAGAGTTACTCATTGTTATATCCTTTTGATTATGTATTTTAGTATTGGATGTTTTTAATCTTAAATAGCGAGAGTCAAGATTACTATTAGAATGAGTTAACTGTCTGTATAGCATCAGTTGCAATAGGTAATAGCGTCTATCACCTAACGTCTTTCGGTAAGTTTTTATGCTAAATTTATATTGTTAATATAAAAATACCGTTATAAATCAAAAGGTCATCATAGATGCTAGCACCTAAGCCATCCGATATTCAATCCATGATTTTAGAACCTGCATGGTTTAGTCGTCCAACTTGCGTGGTCGCGGCTGACTTGATTGGTAAGGTTTTATGTCGACAGCTAACCGATAGTGACGGCAAGCAAAAAATCCTGCGCATGCGTATCTCGGAAACTGAAGCCTACATTGGAGAGGGTGATGCCGCCTGTCATGCTCACGCTGGTACTCGTACTGCACGTACTGAGATCATGTATAACCAAGGCGGCGTGTTTTACGTTTATCTGACTTACGGTATCCATCATATGCTTAATTTAGTAAGTGGGCCGGCAGAGTCACCAGAAGCCGTATTGATACGGGCAGGTTTTTTCACAGAGGATAGTGAGCGCTTGCTTGACGAGCAATTACTGAGCGCAGATAAAATATTAAATGCTCTAAAAGAAATAAAACAATTGGCCGGTCCCGGCAAGTTGACCAAACACTTGCAAATCAACCGTGATTTATACGGCGAACCCATTACACCTGCGTCAGAAGTTTGGATTGAAGACGATGGCTGTCAGCCGCCAATATCACTGCGTCCACGGATTGGGATTGATTATGCAGGCGAGGCGAAAAATTGGTTATTGCGCTATATCTGGACCGACCATCCTTCATTATCTAAAAAATAGTAAGTTTATAGCTGATAGTAATTTTTCTAAATAGGCTCAAAGGAAGTAATCTATGTATAAATTAACCGTTTTTATTCCAGATTCGGCGTTAGAACCAGTAAAATCTGCCTTGTTTGCAGCGGGTGCTGGCAAGATTGGCAATTATGAACAATGCTGCTGGCAAGTGCAGGGGAGCGGACAGTTTATGCCACTGGCAGGCAGTCAGCCAAATATTGGAGCGCAAGATAAACTTGAAACCGTTGATGAATGGCGGGTAGAGATGGTCGTTGCTACTGCTTGTATTAAAGCAGTTATCGAGGCATTAAAGCAGGCGCATCCTTATGAGACGCCTGCTTATGATGTGATTGAGGTGCTAGACTTTTAACACCTGTTATCAATCTTTTTTGATTTTAATCACGTTATAGCTCGGATAGCCAAGCTCGATTTTATAGTCTTCACTGCCGCGTCGGGCTTTTACTTTTATTTTACTGTCGCCTTTTTTATATTTGACGTCTTTGACTCGGTAACCCATGCTACTGACTTTATTAGCCGCACGTTGCTCGATAGCAGGCTGATAAAGCTCTTTATCAATGGATTTGATGTTTTTTTTGTGTTTCTTGTAGACCTTGGTGTCTTTATAAATGTCCTCGTAAAGGTCGCCATAAGCGTTGTAACCGGGTGCGGTGACACAGCCTGTCGTGATGGCTAATAACGCGGCAATCGTACTACTCGCAGCGGTGGTTTTTAATAAAGTAAATTTTTTCATAATATCCTCTTATGATGTTAAAGGCGTTAGCAGTGATGCTAAGCAAAATTGTGCTATATAAAATCTTGCCATACAAATCATGGTATCAAAAGCTATGGTATCAAAAGCTATGGTATCAAAAGCTATGTTATCAAAAGCTATGTTATCAAAAGCCATGCTATAAAAAATGGTCACATAAACCAAGGGCTGGCTTATGTGACCAAAGGCACCAAGTAGTCAACGATGCCAAAATCTCTAGCTAATGCATTTATTGCTTATCTCACTTACTGCTTAAAACATTTCTCACAAAATTTTAAACAGCTTGAATACTAATCTTTCTCAACCTTGATGACATTTAAGTTTGGATAGCCAAGTAAAATCTCATATTCTTGCGAACCACGCTTGGCTTCAATCTCAAACACGCCGCGACCGTTCTTTTCTTCCAGCTCAATATCTTCGACGCGGTAACCCATCGATCTTACCTTGTTAATAGCACGTTGTTTAATGGCTGGATAGCGCGAATCTCTTTTGATGCTGTCTTCAATATCATCGTTTTTATAATGCTTGTTATTTTTATATTTGCCATTATTTTTATATTTGTCTTTCTTATAGTCGTCTTTATCATATCTATCATCTTGCCAGATGCTAGTAGAGGCTCTTTTATTTGAGCTAATGAGTCTTAAGTCAGGATAGGTATATTTCAACTCATAAGTTTGATTGTTCTTTCTAGCAATGGCAGTGATGGCTCGATTGCCACGATAGTTATCAGCACGGATATCCATAACCTGATAGCCTTTGCGGCGTAGGTCATTGCGCAGGGTTTGGTTAACACGCTTATAATCAACATTGCCATAATCGCTGTTACCGCCATATATTGGGTAATCTTCGTAACCTGGACCGACAACGGCACAACCGGCAACCGTCCCCAACATCGTCAGCGCCAGACCGGCAGATATTGCTGTCTTAAATGAGAAAGCGGGTAGAATTTTCACGATAAAATCTCCTTTGGTATAGCATATCTGAGTAAGGCACTGTTATTAATCAGCCTTATAATAATCCAGCTTGTATTTGTTAGACTGGTATTTATCGGGCTTAAATTTCTAATAGTGACTGGTTATATGTCTGTCATATATAAAGAGCTAAAGACTCTATAAAGGTTATGAAGCAAAAGATTACGGAACAACATTCTTATAGAATCGATATTTGTCTCTTAATCTTGAAATATTTTCTTACATAAACATAGTAAGACTTAAAACTCATTAATACATGTCTTTGGTGTTAATAAGTTGTAAATTTTGCAAATATTTGCGTAAGCATTCGACACTTTAGGTGACCAAGGTGTTGCTAACGTTAGCAAACATCGATAACACTTTTAGTATTTAAATAGTTTATAGAAAATCATTAAATATATTATTTAACGATAATAATATTATTATCAATAACTTGGCTGATATTATCGGCCATTTTTATAACTGACGTAAGCATATGCTTACACGCAATGACGCTTACGCGACTTAACAGCAGCCTTATAATTTGACACTATACACACACGGCATAAGGGAATGTGACTCAAGGATTGAGTTGACCGTATTAAGGATAATAGTTCGATTTGCTGGCATCAGGATGATAATAGCAATTGGAATAAGGACACATGACCCGTGTTGCAGGCAGATAATGCCAATAGTAGTGTGAAGAAATGGGCAGGATGCCCGGCTATCACAATGTACTCAATATCCTGCAAGGATGCAGTGATTAGAGTGGTGATGGGTAACAAGGATCGTTAACAATAAAACCGCATAACAATTAATTGCTATGCGGTTTTATCGTGTCTGGGTGTTAATTATTTTACACTGTTTGTTTTTTATTCAAACCTGTCATGAAAGCTAGCAAGCCTTCTATATATTGACAGTGCTATGTATCGATTACGATGTTTATCGATACAGATAAGTAACTATAAAAGAATAATGAACAATAAAAAACCGCATTATAATCAATGCGGTTTTTTTAATTAATTACTTATAAAAATCTGTATTTACGACAAGGTCTTATAAGAGCAATTATTAATTAATATTTGTTTTCATTGCGCCATGTGTCAACTTCGCGCTCAGCGTCATCTTTACTATGACCATAACGCTCTTGGACTTTACCCACAAGCTTATCACGGCTACCTTCGATATGTAGTAAGTCATCATCAGTCAGGTCAGCCCACTTCTGCTTTACTGTACCTTTCATCTGATTCCAATCACCTTTTAGGGTATGTTCATTCATTGTGATGTTCCTTATTCTCGTTATTGCGTCTTGATAAAGCTGTTATAAAAGTTAAATCAACAGTTTGTATGACGCTTTAGTATGTAGATTATTATTTATGATTCTTATGACACCTTCAGTACTGCGTTTCAGTACTCTACAACTAGCCAGTGGCTAACTTGTGCTACCAATATATGAATTTCAGCGCGCCTTGTCTGTATGGCCAATGTTTGTAGTGTTGCTTAATTATGGTAAATGGCGCTGCTCTGTTATGAAGGGCGTAGTTGTGTAATAGATGGGGTACTTTGTCAGGGCGATACGTAAAGATAACGAGGGTTTTTTAATAATGACAAAGAATACAAGTTGTAGAAGTTAGTTGAAAGTCGATGGTCAAACTAATAGCGTTCTATAAAAAAGTAGAAATCAGGCGTTTATATGTAGAATCTTTTATTTTTTCATTCCTTTATATCTATTGA
Organism: Psychrobacter sp. UBA2769; assembly: GCF_002352555.1. Classification (NCBI taxonomy): domain Bacteria; kingdom Pseudomonadati; phylum Pseudomonadota; class Gammaproteobacteria; order Moraxellales; family Moraxellaceae; genus Psychrobacter; species Psychrobacter sp. UBA2769. The sequence continues at coordinate 270,449 of NZ_DEIR01000022.1, forward strand.
TGCTGAGATTGTTGATAACAAACAAACCTTTTACGCATCTGGTTATAGACTTGTTATTTAAATGACTATAAGCTTATAGCTGAAATAATAAGCCTTAGACAATGAGGACAGAATAACAGTGAGTCCAATTAATTCCGTAAACGCGACAAGATTAGATACGAAGCGTGAGCTGGCAAAAGCCAAAACCCGTCGTGCCTTATTAAAAAGTGCGTTGCAGCTTTATAGCTTAGAGGGCGCTTGCGGCATGAGCATGAATAAGATTGCTAAAGGAGCAGGAATTGCACAGCCAAGCTTCTATAATCATTTTGACAGCGTAGAGGAGCTTCAAAGTGAATTGAGTAGGCAATTAAAAGACAATTATTTGTCGCCTATGCGTATGGCGTGGATAGATATGCTGAAAGACTATGCAGCGCTGTCTAAAGAGGAATTTAATCAACGCTGTCAGCACTGCTTGACAATGATTTTTGCGGCTGCCTGCCAAAATATTGTGTTATTCCAACGTTTAATCGAAGACAGTTTGTGCCTCGGTTCGCCAACTGAACATAAAGTTTTAGGCCGTCTTATTACTGACGTACGTGAGGAATGGACAAAGATATTTATCCAAGGATTACAGTCAGCTGAGTGCTCTTTTGAAGAATCTGACGTTCATCTTTGCGTGGATAGCGCGAGCGCGCAGGTTCATGAGTTGATATTAGGCTGTCATCAAGGACGTTATTCACAGCAGCAAGCGATTGCGATGTTGTGCAAAAACTTTGATGGGCTTTTTGGCGGATTTTTTATCAATAATGAGCAAGTAATAAGTAGCTAGTGAGCAAATTAATGAATGCGGAGCTCGCAGAATTTTTAAGACTTACGAATCGATTGATATCGTAAAACCATAAAACGGAATTTAGTTAGCGAAAGCGATAGTAACGATCACAGGGAGCGTGACCATGAGCAGTAAACAAACCAAGACGAATGAGCAAACACATTTTAGAACGTGCAATCTGTGCGAAGCGATGTGCGGTATTGAGATAAAGCACGATGGAACAAAGGTATTATCGATTAAAGGTGATAAAAATGACCCATTTTCTAAAGGTTATATTTGCCCAAAAGCAACTGCCTTACAAGATTTACATGAAGACCCAGATCGCCTGCGTCATCCCATCGAGAGGACGGCTAACGGTTGGAAAACAGTCAGCTGGGATGAGGCGCTTGATAAAGTAGCTGCTGGCATACAGTCAGTACAAAAGAAACATGGCCAAAATGCTTTTGGTGTTTATTTAGGCAATCCTAACGTCCATAATTTGGGCGGCATGCTGACCATTAAGCATCTATTAAGCAGTATCAAGACCCGCAGTCGTTTTTCTGCAACCTCGGTCGATCAATTACCGCACCATATCGTCAGCATGCACCTGTTTGGGCATATGCTGCGTATCCCCGTGCCTGACGTCAATCGCACCCAATATATGCTCATCATTGGTGGCAATCCGCTGGCATCGAACGGTAGTATTATGACCGCGCCAAATATGCGCCAAAAGCTCAAAGACATCAAAGCCCGCGATGGCAAAGTAGTAGTGATTGATCCACGCCGTACCGAAACTGCTGACATTGCCAGCGAGCATCATTTTATACGTCCAGCAACCGATGTTTTGTTTTTGCTTGCTATGCTCAATGAAATCTATGCCCAAGGTTACGCCGATAAAGCACAGACTAATAATAGAGCGGCGGCGCTTGCGCCAGAGATTGCGCGCTTGGCAGATTTCGCTAAAGACTATAGCGCAGAGTTAGTTGCTGATATTACTGGCATTGCCGCAAATGAGATTAAAAGACTGGTCAAAGAGTTTTGCGAAGCCGAAAGCGCCGTCTGCTATGGGCGCATGGGCGTATCGGTGCAGGAATTTGGCTTATTAAGCCAGTATTTGATTATGGTGATTAATATCGTCACCGGACGTTTGGATGAAGTGGGTGGCTTGATGTTCCCCAATCCTGCGGTCGATGTGGTCAATAACTCAGGCCCAGGTTATTTAGGTAAACGTCATAGCCGCGTGAGTAACTTGCCTGATTTTAATGGCGATTATCCCGTCGTGGCGATGGCGGATGAGATGTTGGTAGAAGGCGCGGGGCAGTTAAAGGGCTTTATGACCGTCGCTGGCAATCCTGTACTCAGTACGCCTAATGGTGAAAAGTTAGATACGGCTTTTGCCAACTTGGATTTTATGGTTGCGATTGATTACTTTGTGACAGAAACCAGTCGTCATGCCCATATCATTTTGCCGCCGGTATCGCCACTAGAGCGTGACCATTATGATGTTACCTTTAATAATTTTGCTGTGCATAACGTCGCTAAGTATTCAAAAGCATTGTTTGCTAAGAAAAAAAGTGCCAAACATGACTGGCAAATCTATTTAGAATTAGCAAAACGTCTAGATAAAAAAGCAGCGCTTGCAACCAAAATCGAGCGCCGAATAGTCAGGACATTAGGACCGAAATTTATGCTTGATCAAGGATTAAGACGTGGACCTTATGCTGGCATGACATTGAATAAACTTAAGAAAAATCCGCATGGCATTGACTTAGGGCCCCCCAAAAGGATGCTACCGCAAGCATTAAAGCATAAAGATAAGCAGATTCATATTAATATTGATTTTTATCAAGCTGATTTAGAGCGGGTACGGGAGATGATGCAGAACTATGACGATAAGCAGGTGTTATTAATCGGTCGTCGCCATGTCCGTAGTAATAATTCGTGGCTACATAATAGCTATCGCTTGGTAAAAGGTAAGCCGCGCTGTACGCTTATGTTGCATCCTGAAACGGCTAAAGAATACAGTATTGAGGACGGTCAAAACGTAAAAGTTACCTCGCGCGTTGGTAGCGTGATTATTACCGCAGAAGTAACCGATGAGCTGATGCCAAAAGTGGTGAGCATCCCTCATGGCTGGGGTCACGACCGTAAAGGCGTGAAGCAAAAAATTGCGCAAGCGCATGCCGGCGTCAGTGTCAATGATTTGACGGACGATACCTTAATCGATCAGTTAAGTGGTAATGCAGCGGTCAATGGCGTACCTGTGCAATTGGAAGCAATTCCGCTAGAAGTGGCTAATTTGGAGATTACCGATTCAAGCGTTGATTCTGACGTTAATGCCGATATTAAATCAGGAAGCGCTGCATAAAATAGCTCTAAAAAGTCTTTAATATAAATAAAAAGGCACTTATAAAAGTGCCTTTTTTTACGTTTCTTATTTTTACGTTCTTAAGCCAACAAAATCAAAGTCGACTGGCGGCGTCTCACCCTGTATCAATAAGCTGAGAGCCTTTGCCGAACCGCAAGCATGGGTCCAGCCAAGTGTGCCATGACCAGTATTGAGCCATAAATTATCAAAACTAGCATTTGTATTGTGACTGCCGTGACGGACTTGACCGCTATGCGCGCGTCCTATTAACGGTACATTGGATGGGGTCATTGGGCGCAGCCCTGTCCAATATTGCACAGAATCGGCAATGATGCCTTTGGGGAATAACTGCTGCACACGGCGCGTGATAGCTTCACAGCGGGTGGCATTCAAATCCAAATTGTAGCCGTTGAATTCTGCGGTTCCTGCTACGCGTAATTTATCGCCAAGGCGCGAGGTTACGAGCTTAAACTCATCATCAATGAGACTAACAAAGGGAGCTAAATGCGGTGCACGCGGATTGATTTCATAAGTAGCCGAGTAGCCTTTGGCAGGGAAAATTGGCAGGTGAACATGCAGCGGTTTCATGAGTGATACGCTATAGCTGCCAAGTGCCAGTACATAATTATCGGCGCTAAAGGTCTGCGCGTTTTCACCTTTGGGTCGAATGGTCATACTATGCATATGCGGGCGAGCAGAATGAGCGTCGGTGTTTAACGCCAAAATGTCGGTATCGTATAAAAACTGCACACCAGCATCGATGCAGCGCTGAGCCAAATGTTGGGTAAATAAATGGGCATTACCCGATTCATCACGGCTGGTATAAGTTGCGCCTTTGAGTTTATGAGCAATAGGATAAAGCGCAGGCTCGAGGCTAACCGCGTTATTAATATCAATGATATGACGTTCACAGCCGAGCTCTTGCATACGTGCCGTTGGCGCAATGGCGGCATCAAACTCAGCTTGGTTGGTATAAAAGTGCATGATACCGCGCGTTTGCTGCTCGTAATCGATATCGATATCAGCACGCAGCTGTTGTAGGGCATTGCGCGAATACAATCCTAAGCGTACCATTTGTACCAAATTGGCATCGGCTTTATCTGTGCGGCATTCTTGTAAAAACTGCATCGCCCATTTAAATTGCGCTTTATCAGCACGCAAGCGGTAGAGCAGCGGCGCATCTTCCTTAAACAGCCATTTAAGCGCTTTCATAGGAGCCGCAGGATTGGCCCAAGGCGTCGCGTGCGAGACGGATATCTGCCCACCATTGGCAAATGAGGTCTGCATACCGGCGGCTGGCTCACGCTCAATCACGGTCACATCGTAGCCTGCTTGGCGAAGATACCATGCGGTGGTCACTCCCACCACGCCTGCTCCGAGTACCGCAATATGGGTCATAGATTGCTCTGCTGCGTTTTTAGTAAAAGGGCTTTAAGAGATGCTTACCGTTTTGGGTTATCGATTATGTCGCGTTATTTTTGACGGGCGACATCCGCTTGCAGTGCTGGTGGTAAGTCTAATATCGTAAGCTCGCTATCTGCTAGATGCTCAGGGCGGGCAACAACCAATGCCTTAAAGCCACTCTTATCTGCAATCGCATTAACCACCTGAATCTTTTCTAACTTATCACCTGCTGCTGGTACATCACCTGTGCCGCTAACATAATGTAAAAACGCTTTTGGTGCCGCTTTAAAGTAAATACGGGCAATGACTTCCTGACCCAAGTAACAGCCTTTATCGTAGTCCATACCGCCGCGCTGATGCAGACGCAGCTCTTGCGGTTGAAACAGTCCTTGCGTTGCAGCAACTATCCAATAGTTACCAATGGCAAGACTTGCTTGCATCCACGCTTGGGTGTCTGCGGGCGTATTATGTTCCTCTTTATGGCTAAAGGTCGGCTCGTCGGCAACCACGCAAGGATAAATGGGCGTTGGCACACTGGTATCAAACTTTGAAAAGGCACCGAATTTTTTTAAATGCGCTTGAAAAGCGTCAGCGCAATCGGCACTGATGACCACGTCAAAATGCTTTTCTTCTTGTTTTTTAATCCATAGCCCAAAATCGATACGACCTTTTAGATTGCTAAGCGCCGTTGCTTGATAGCTAAGTCCGAGCTTGGTGACATCAGAGGTCAGCTGCCCTTGTAAGAATTTTTCCGCATCCTCACCTTGAATGGTTAGCTGGGCAAATTGTGGCAATGTTGATTGAGTCATTATTGTTGTCCTATTTATCAGTCGCTATAGCCTCAGATATTAGGGTTAATACTGAGTTATTAAAGTGGTTGTTCACGTAGTTGTTAAAATAATACTTAAAGTAGTGTTTGAGGTTTTCACCATCTAAAGGCAAGTGGCTATCAAACCAAATTTGGTTAAAGCAGAGTACCATAAAAAACCACGTGATAAAAAATGTCCGCTTTACCGCATAAGCAAATATGACAATTGAGCACAGCACAGTATTCACAGCCGAAGCGATTGGTTAAAGCTGGCGAGTTACGGTACAATGTTAGCGTTAGAATACACCCAATTTATCACGGCTGACGAGGAAATTATGAGCTTACCCAATTGCCCAAAATGCGATGCTGAATATACGTACGAAGATGGTGCGTTACTGGTATGTCCGATGTGTGCGCATGAGTGGACCGCGGCTGAAACCGATGCGGCGCAAGCTGAAGCGCAAGATGTGGTCATTCGTGATGCGGTCGGTAATGAGCTGCAAGATGGCGATACCGTCACCGTGATTAAAGACTTAAAGGTCAAAGGTTCATCAACCATTATCAAAGTCGGTACGAGAGCAAAAGGTATCCGCCTATTGCCAGATGCGTCTGATGGTCATGATATCGACTGTAAACTGGATGGTTATGGACCAATGAAGCTGAAATCATCAGTGGTTAAAAAAGCCTAAGTTGTTGTTAATTAAGTGATTGTTAATAAAATAAGACCGAATGAATAAGTAGAGAATAATTATGAGCACTAAAAATGAACAACTATTTGCGCAAGCACGTAAGCATATCCCTGGTGGCGTAAACTCACCGGTTCGCGCCTTTGCCGGTGTCGGTGGTACGCCTATTTTTATGCACCGTGCTAACGGCAGCAAAATCTATGACACCGAAGACAATGCTTATATCGATTATGTCGGCTCTTGGGGGCCGATGATTTTGGGTCACGCACATCCAAAAGTCATTGATGCCGTTAAAAAAGCCGCTGATGATGGTTTGAGTTTTGGTACGCCAACGCCATTTGAAACCACCGTTGCTGATAAGATTTGCGAAATCGTCCCAAGCGTTGAGATGATTCGGATGACAAGCTCAGGTACAGAAGCGACTATGAGTGCGATTCGTTTGGCGCGCGGCTTTACTGAGCGTGACAAAATCGTTAAATTCGAAGGTTGCTACCATGGGCATTCAGACAGCTTACTGGTAAAAGCGGGCTCAGGGATGCTGGATATTGGCGAACCAACGTCAAAAGGCGTGCCAGCGGACTTTGCTAAGCATACGATTACCATTCCTTATAATGACCCGCAAGCGATTAAAGAGTGCTTTGAGAAATGGGGTAGTGAGATTGCCTGCGTGATTGTGGAACCAATCGCTGGCAACATGAATATGGTCATTCCAACCCAAGAATTCCATGATACTTTGCGCGCAGAATGTACCGCCAATGGCGCGGTATTGATTTTTGATGAAGTGATGACCGGTTTTCGCGTCGGACTTGGCGGCGCGCAAGCGTATTTTGGCATTGACCCTGATTTAACCTGCTTTGGTAAAATCATCGGTGCCGGTTTACCGGTTGGTGCTTTCGGTGGTAAAAAAGAAGTGATGTCTTGCATCGCGCCACTTGGCGGCGTTTATCAAGCGGGTACGTTATCAGGTAACCCATTGGCAATGCGAGCCGGTATTGCGATGTTTGAAGACTTAACCGTCGATGGTTTTTATGCGGAATTATCAGCGAAAGTAGATCAGCTTGTTGATGGTTTTCAAGCCGCGGCAGATAAGCATGGTATTAACTTGCGCACCAATAAATTGGGCGGCATGTTTGGTATGTTCTTTGTTAAAGACAAGGCAACAAACGTACCGCAAAACTTCGATGAAGTCACCGAATGCGATATGAACGTGTTTAATACCTTCTTCCATGGCATGCTAGACCGCGGTATTTATCTCGCGCCATCTGCTTATGAAGCGGGTTTTATGTCAATCAAACATAGTGATGCAGACATTGAAGCGTCTATTAAAGCCGCTGATGAGATTTTTGCTGAAATGGCAAACGCTTAGTTTGAAAACTATTGGACTACATTAAGAGTATTTGGCTCTTAATGGTAAAAATAAAAAGCCAGCATGATTTATTATGCTGGCTTTTTCGTGTTTGTTAAATTAAGTCAATTAAATTGAGCCTATTGAATTAGGCCAATTAAATTTTATCAAACTTACGGTCTTTTAAGCTGAGTCTGCCACGTAGCACGTCGCTATACATGCGAAAGTCGCTGGCAAAACTTTGTAGAGGAAATTTAAAAGAGGCCGGTTTGTTCTTTTCAAAGAAAAAATGTCCGACCCACGCGCAGGCATATCCTGCCGCAATACCTTTCAGTAGTGGCTTTGCCGAGCGGTTTTTAACAGACTTTGCCAATCCCAAAAGTCCAAAGCTACTACCGGCGAAATGCAAACGGCGGCAAGCGATATTTTGATGTTCGTTTAAATAAAAATCGTAAAATTTCAGCTTAGCTGGACGTTTTATATGGATAAGGCTGCTATGACTGGTTTTTTCCGTGCCAGCAGGAGCGTTGGTTTTTGAGGCTTGGGCGGTTGTCTGATTCATGATTTCTGCTTCCTTGCAGGTTGTTATTGATTGCGCGTCATCATTCCATGATGGGCTTTAATGGTAAAAATGGGTGCTTATTATATATATCGAATTATATCTATCGAACACTTATCGCCATAAGTAAGTGCTTGTTCTCTATTATAATATAGAGAATTGCGGCGGTAGCAAGCCCATATTGTTAAATAGGCTATGTTAAAAAAGTATCAGAAGTGGCCGCTGTTTTTTAAGGTGAAAGACTGTTTATTTTCGGTTTAATCCGTAGGTAGTAGTGCTAGCGTCTTACTTGCCAGCGTTTTGCATAAATGTTTTAATGGCAAAACTTGCTATAATCCGCATAATAATAGTTTCAATATACAAAAGCCTTATTATAAAAGCTCTGGTTTATATAAGAAAACCTTATATAAAAACCCTTATATAAAAAACTTAAGTTCCATTCCATGTATTCTCTATTTTAAAAGCCTTGGCGCTCTTAAATATCTTTTTATCTGACACGGTAACGATCTCGCTTATGCCCAAAGACTACCTGAAAAACCCACCACTTGCTGATGATGAAATGATGGCAGCCATTGATATTGGCTCCAACAGTTTTCATTTAGCCATTGCACGCCTCGACCATGGTGAGGTGCGAAAAGTGGTGTCTATGTCTGAAAAGGTGCAGCTTGCTGCAGGACTCGATGAGAATAACATCTTGGGGGCTGCTGCTGAAAAGCGCGGTCTTGAATGTTTAAGCCGCTTTGTCGCGCGTTTAGATTCGGTGCCACCTGAGCGTATTCGCGTCGTCGCGACCAACGCTTTACGCCAAGCCAAAAACGCCAATGACTTTATCACTCGTGCCAATAAAATTTTGCCCAAACCGATTGAAATTATCGCCGGACGAGAAGAGGCGCGTTTGATTTATTTGGGCGTCTCGCACACCAATGCCAGTAGTGACAAACGCTTGGTCATTGATATTGGTGGTGGTTCGACAGAATTTATCATTGGGCAAGAGTTCGATCCGTTATTGACTGAAAGCTTACAGATGGGCTGTGTCGCCTTTACCCAGAAGTATTTTGCCGATGGCTTGATTACCAAAGACGCCTTTAATAATGCCATCTCAGCTGCGCGTAAAGAGGTGCTAGCGATTAATGGGCGCTATCAAAAAGTCGGCTGGAGTAGTGTCGTTGGCTCAAGTGGCACGATTAAAGCGGTGCGCAACGTCCTTGTTTCAAAAGGTTGGGCAGACGAGCAAGAACGCATCACTTATAAAGGTGTTAAAAAGTTAGAGAAATTATTGCTTAAAATTGGCAACGTTGATGACATTGATTTAGAAGGCGTGAAAGAACACCGTAAAGCCGTCTTTCCAGCGGGCGTTGCGGTATTGCGAGCCATCATGAAGGTGCTCGGCATCGAGACCATGGTGTACTCAGATGGCGCGCTACGCGAAGGCGTCATGTACGATATGCTCGGTCGCTTTGCTAGTGAAGACGTGCGTGACCGCAGTGTTTTGGCACTGATAAAGCGCTATTCAGGCGATAAAAAACAAGCCAAACAAGTGGTTAAAACCAGCCTTAATTTATTTGAACAAGTCAAAGCCAAGCTTGCACTCAATAGCGAAGATGGCGATTTGCTCAGACGGGCGGCGTCCTTACACGAAATAGGCTTGGCGATTGCCCATAGCAGCTACCATAAGCACAGTGCTTACTTGATTGAATACTCTGATATTCCAGGGTTTTCGCAAGTGGATCAAAAGCGTATGGCGCAATTGATGCTTAATCATCGCCGTAAGCTTAAAGCTGATATGCTAGAGCAGACGTGTACCATCGGCGGTGATTCGCTCGTTTATCTGTGTTTGCTGCTACGCTTAGCGGTACTGGCGCATCATAGTCGCAGCGATCATGAGTTACCAGAATTAGAGCTGAAAGTGATTGATGATAATCGCTGGCAAATCACAGTTGGCGAGAGTAGTGAGCACTATGCTTTCTTATTATCAGATTTGCATACTGAGGTTGAGCAGTTTGCTAAATGGGGCGTGAAACTGAGCGTGGTTGAGGCCGAGTGTGATTGAGGCATCAGTGCTAATTCTTGATACTGGCTTTTAACACTGATTTTTAACATTGATGTTTAACGCTAAGCCGTTACTATTGTAATAATTGCGCTACAGATTAACGTAACAAAAGCGGCGTTGTCAGTAATGTCATGCTATTTAAGATGTGCTACTATAGCTTCTATTGAGTTTACAACTGTACTTTGATAATCGATTGTCCAAAAGCCGATAACGCCGACAATCCTGTTATTTAGCTTTGTCATCTAACATTGTCGTTTAACAGTGTCATTATTAAACATCACTACATTATATAGAATTACGAAAGGGAAGCGTCTATGAGTACCGTCTGGGATAGCGTTCAGCTTGCACGGCATGCCAAACGTCCATTGTTTATGGACTATGTGAATCAGCTGTTTACCGAATTTGATGAGTTGCATGGCGACCGTGCTTATGCAGATGATAAGGCTATCCTTGGCGGTCTTGCGCGCCTAGACGGCCAGCCTGTGATGGTGATTGGTCAGCATCGTGGTCGTAGTACGCGCGAGCGTATCGCCCATAATTTTGGCATGGCAAACCCCGAAGGTTATCGTAAAGTTATTCGCTTGGTGAAAATGGCTGAGCGTTTTAACATTCCGGTGATGACCTTTATCGATACCCAAGGCGCTTACCCTGGTATTGGTGCGGAAGAGCGCGGGCAAGCGCAAGCCATCGCTGAAAGCATTGCGGTATTTTCTAGCCTGAAAGTCCCTATCATCGTCACCATTATCGGTGAAGGTGGCTCAGGCGGCGCATTGGCAATAGGCGTTGGCGATAAGGTAAATATGCTGCAAAACAGTATTTATTCGGTTATCTCTCCAGAAGGCTGTGCGTCTATCCTGTGGAAAACCGCTGAAAAAGCCCAAGATGCCAGTGAAGCATTAAAATTAAATGCCATTAATCTCTATCAAATGGGCTTAATTGATGCGGTTATCGACGAAGGTGAGGGCGCACATATCCAGCCGCAGCCAGTCATGACGGCGCTAAAATCATTAATCGTTGATCAATTGGATGAGATTAAAGATATGGATGCGCATGAGCGTTGCGAGCTGCGTTATGAGAAGCTGAAATCCTTTAACTCAGAAGTGATGTTGCCTTGCTAAGCATTTATATGAAAGTATATTGCTAGGTTACTTAAACTTAGCTTTTAACGATATCGATTTACGCTTAATGTTAAAATAAAAACGTGTCATTTTATGGCGCGTTTTTTTGTGCCGATTCATTTATATGTCAATTGATTTGTACGTAATAAATATAGCTACCTAATAAATAAGAATGATTATGACAAGTAGTGCAATCCTTTCCCATCCTATTGAGCCGATAGCCACCCTGCCTATTGATAATGCTTTAGCAGAAGCGTTATTAAGCAGTCTGGCTGAATATGGTGAGCAACTACATGGTCGACGACTTTGGCTGGCCTGTAGTGGTGGGCGTGATTCGTTGGCGCTGGCAGCACTTTGCGTACAGCTCTATCGCCAAGGTAAATTGCCATTTTTACCGCAATTACTGCATGTCAATCATGGTCTGCAAGCAGATAGTGGCGCTTGGGCAACACATGTGGCTCAGTGGGCAAAGGTGCAAAATATACCTTGTCGGATTTTACGCGCCCAAGTGGACGGCCATGATGAACAAGCGGCACGGCAAGCGCGTTATAATGTGATACGCGCGCAACTTAATCAAGATGATGTTTTATTATTAGCCCATCATGCTGATGACCAAGCGGAAACGGTTTTAATGCGCCTGATTCAAGGCGCCGGGGTAAATGGTTTATCTGGTATGCAGCCGTGGCGCATTCAAACGCAGGGCACGCATCATATAGCATTATGGCGACCGTGGCTGACTATCAAACGCGCCACTATCAGCGCCTATGCCCAGTGTTTAAAGCTGCCCTATATCGATGACCCGACCAACGATGCTGGTGATAATGTGCGTAGCGGCCTACGTCGAGATATTATGCCGATATTGGCGAGCTATAACTCCAATGTTATTGATAATATTGCTCGTAGCGCGCAGTTACTAAGTGATGCGCAATTAATAATCAATGCCCAAGCAGGCGAGGATTTGCAACAGATAGAGATTGCATCATTACAGCTACCACCTGCCCAGCGCGCGCTAAATATAGATAAATTGCAAAAACTACCGATTTATCGTCAGCGCCAATTATTGCATTATTGGCTCGCTCAAGATGAGCCATTACCGCCCGCTAAGCAGCTCGTCGATGATGTCTTAAGTCTAAGCCAACGTGATGATAATGACCATAAAACGGCGCTGTTTTGGCAAGGTCGCAAAGCGTCTTATACCATTCGCCGCTATCGTCAGCAGCTTTTTCGTCTCAGCAGCGATTGGCTCAAATGGCTTGAGTTGCCGCTTACCGAGCAGACGCAAACCTTATTTAATTTTACTCAATCTAATCCTATTGGGGCTGGTGTTCATGCAACTGGAAGACAACCTGTTCCAATTAATTTACGTAATGATGATAAATTTACTTGGCAATTACAGATTCTGCCAAATGAAGTAGCGCCGCTATTAGAAAGCTATAACGTAGAAAGCGATAAAGATAAGCTTAAGATTACCTTTGCGCCATTAGGTCGCAATCAGCGTGTGCAAACCGCAATGGCGTCGCGTCCACAAGCGAGCAAAAAGCTCTATCAAAACTTGGCTATTCCATTATGGATGCGTGAGAGCTTGGTAGTAGTCAGCGTGGCTTTTATGAATAAGGAAAGTAGTGAAAATGAGCTTTTAGAGAACGATTGCCCGATAGAACTGCCTATTTTATTATTATCACCTTTTGAAAACTGGGCGTTGAATGCTGAGCAGGCGAATATTAATGTAGATGTAAAACAGCTTGTCGCATTTATCAACAGCCATTTAACTCTGCATAAAACCTGTTAAATAATAAATATGCGACGTTCTATAGTGATGATTACTTAAACAGCAACGCCATTACTGAGCCTTTCAATTTATCAAACGACGCCAGTAGCAGTATGGTAAACTGAGTGTCATTTTACCTATCATTATGTTAGTTTGAATGCCTTTGCATTTTTTGAATAGGAGACACGTATGTCAGTATTAGATAATAAGAAAATCAGCTTTATCGGTGGCGGAAATATGGCGCAGGCTTTGATTAGCGGGCTAGTCAGCTGCGGCGTCAAACCGAGTCTGATTACCGTTGCTGATCCGAGTAGTGAAGCGCGCGAGCAATTGGCTGCTAAAGGATTGAATACGGTTGATCCAACTGCCGATGCAAAAGCGGCGGTTATCGGTGCTGATATCGTGGTATTGGCGGTGAAGCCGCAAGTCATGAAAGCAGTGGTCAGTGGTTTTGCTGATGTTTTGGACACGCAGCTGGTGATTTCAGTGGCAGCAGGATTATCGACTGCGCTGTTATCAAATATGCTAGGTGGCTATGGCAATATCGTCCGTGCGATGCCAAATACGCCGGCGATGATTCAAATGGGCGCGACTGGTCTGTACGGTACGGATGATATTTCTGCCGAACAAAAACAATTGGCAACCGCAGTGATGGAAGCCTCAGGTTTGGTCATGTGGGTCGATAATGAAGAACACATGCATGCGGTCACCGCCGTATCAGGCTCAGCGCCCGCTTATATGTTTTACTTTATCGAAGCGATGGTCGATGGCGCAGTGGCGTTAGGATTGGATAAAGAGCAAGCGTCAGCACTGGCGATGCAAACCATGCTAGGCGCGGCAAAAATGGCGCTGGGTAGTGAAGACGCACCAAGCGAGCTACGTCGTAAAGTCACATCACCAAACGGCACGACCCAAGCAGCCATTGAATCCATGCAAGCCAATGACATCAGTCGTCAAATAATTCAAGCTATGCAAGCCTGTTATGACCGTAGCCAAGCGCTGAGTGAAGAGATGAGTAAATAGCCAGTCGCTACTTGTCATTAACCCTTTATAAATAGGGTATATCATGATTTATGAGATACCCTATTTAAAATTATAAAAATTTAAAGTCATAAAAAACTTAAAGTCATAAAAATGCCTGATAATGACATTCGTCATCCTAAATCCCGTTAATAATGTCACATTGAGTAGCACTTCATGAACAACCTGTTATTGCAAATTTTTGATTTGGTCACTACCTTCGCCATGATGTTGGTGTTTATCCGTTTTATGCTGCAGTTTGCTGGAATGGATGCTAGCAATCCTATGGTTGCCCCTGCTTATAAAGCCACCCATATCGTCGATGTGTTCGGGCGTATTTTCCCAACCGTCGCCCAAGGTCGTATTAGTATTGCTGCCATTGTATTGATGTTTTTAATTCGTCTGATTGATATCTCTGGTAAGGCGGCTTTGACACATAAAGGCATTGCGCCTGTGCCGCTATTTTTTACTGGTACTATCAGCTTGGTATTAGACTTTTTGCGTATGTGCCGCTATCTGGTTATTGGTTCTATCATTGTCAGCTGGATTGTGGTGTTTACCCAATCTCAGCATCCGATTATTGGCATTATTGTTAATTTAGCGGAGCCAATTTTAGCGCCGTTTCGCCGCATTACGCCAAACTTAGGTATGATTGATTTATCACCGATGGTTGCCTTTTTCGCCTTTTATTTACTTGAGATATTTATCGGTGGATTGGCATCAAGCTTTATGCCAATGTTGGGCTAAATGCCAATGTTGGGCTAAGTTAAATTCATTAAGTTAAAGTTAGTATAAAATCGAACACTGAATAAAAAGGCGCTCTATAAAATATAGAGCGCCTTTTTTTATTTACCATCTATAGATTATTCTAAAATTCTACAAAACGATTGGGTATCAATTGGGCGTTAGCATTATCAGGGTGCGGCGCATCAGCGGCACGCAGCGTTTGGGTAATCCAACTATCCGCCGCTTTTACCGCCTCGACAAGCGCATCGCCCATCGCTAAGCGTCCAGCGATAAAGCTTGCTAATGAGCAACCAGAGCCATGAAATTCGCCTTTTAGGCGTGGTAAGACACTTTTATGTACCATCTCGCCTTTGATATATAAATACTGCTCGATATCACCGCTATCAAAGTCGTGTGAGGTCTTAACCAATACCGCATGACACCCTTTGGCGCATAGTTTTTGCGCACCGATATGCAAATCTTGCTCACCGCTTAAAGCCCGTAGCTCATGGGTATTTGGGGTGATTAATGTGGCATAAGGGAGCAGCTCTCGAAACGCCGTTACCAAGGTTTGCTCATCACCTAAGCTGCCGCCGCTATTGGCAACCAATACGGGGTCGAGTACAAACGGCGTGTCAGCAGCGATAACCTGTTCAGCAAATAAACGCGTCAGCATAGCGATATTGTCAGTGGTGCCAAGCATACCTGACTTAATCACGCGCACAGGTAAATCATCGAGCACTGTGGTCGCCTGCGCTTCCAGCAAGGCGGCAGCACAAGCCTCAAAACCAAATACTTGCTGCGAGTTTTGTATGGTGATTGCTGTACAAGCGATGGCAGCATGAGCGCCTGCTTGGCCAATCGCTTCGATATCCGCTTGTAATCCAGCACCGCCTGACGGATCCAACCCTGAAAAACACAGTACCACTGGTCGCATAAGCCTTCCTTTTATTTATTCTACAATGAATCATAAATACTATAGCCATCCATTGCCCAAAAAGCCATAGCCATTAGATTCTCGTCAATCAATAGTAAAACCTAAAATAAAATTGGCTTTTTATGGCTAAACTAGGTGATTTTCACCCTTAAAAAATAATAAAGCCATTTAAATCGATAATTATGGCAAATGTAGGGTTAAATCTGTAGACAACGCTTGCAATTCGTTTCGGCTTTGCTATAATACCGCCCACGGCATAAGACGTATCATTAGCATCGATACTGTGTTTAAAAGGATATTTGGCTTAAAAAGCATCTTTTAATAAGAATATTCCGATAAGTGTCTTAAATCGTTCGGTGAAGTGGGTGAGTGGCTGAAACCAGTTCCCTGCTAAGGAACCATACGTGTAAGCGTATCGAGGGTTCGAATCCCTCCTTCACCGCCATTTATTCAGTTGTTATAAAGAGTAATAACGCAGAAATTGGCGTTAATGGTTTTTTTAGTATCAAGTTTAAAAATAATTTGAATTTAACTAAAAAAGATGTTGACACAAGCGAGATTATCTATATAATGACCAACCTAATTTACTGCAATTGTTCTTGAATAATTCAGTAGATAATGTGCAAAGTACGCGCTTGTAGCTCAGTTGGATAGAGCACTTGGCTACGAACTAAGGGGTCGGGAGTTCGAATCTCTCCAAGCGCACCATTTGCATACTAGCTTATTTGTTCATGTAACTATTAAGCTAAAACTAAATCAATCGCCTGTCTTATGACAATTTGGCGATTTTTTTATGTCTGTCGTTTTTGTAGAGTTGCTATTTTAATGAGCTTCTATCTCAATTTGTAGCCTTCCTTCTAAGTTTCAGTCAACAGCCTTTTGCATCAGAAGTCTTGTCTTATCATAATGTACGCTAAGTGCCTGAATTACGGTACAATGAGCGCTCTATTTTCCGCTTGTTATGGGCTTGTATCATGTCAAAATCGTCACCAAAAGCTGCTCCTAAAGCAAAATCGCCACGCAAACAATCAGCGCATCAAACCTCTGCCGTTGAAGAAGCGATGGTTGCCAAACCTAGCACGCGCTTGGCGGCTATTCTTTATGATGGTATGTTGATTTTGGCTTTATTGTTTTTGGTCGGGACCATACTGACCGTGATTGGTACGCTATTGACGATGGAGACGGGCACGCAATCGCAACAAGCCAGATCGCTGCCGACGTGGTATCAGAATGCCATAATGACACCGTCATTTATACTGACGCTAGTGGGCTTCTATGGGCTGTTTTGGCGCCGCGGCGGGCAAACATTAGGTATGCAAACGTGGCGCTTAAAGACGGTCAATAATAGTGGTCACCTGCTAACGTGGGGGCAGTCGTTTAAGCGTATCTTGGCCGCAAGTCTGATGCCGCTTATATTTGGCCTTATTGGTAGTGTCATCGGCGGCTCACGGGCTATCTTATTGACCAGTGCCTTTTTGGGCTTTATTTTTAACTATGCCTTTTGTCTGTTTAACCGCCGCGGTCTTGCGGTACAAGATATGCTCTCGAATACCATCACCTTAAAGATGCCAAAAACCGAAAATGAAGGGCTGTGGCGGGTGATTAGAAATCGCAAAGCCAATAAATAATATGTTTAGTATTTAAAGGTTATAAAATCAAACGGCTTTAATGTTAAAAGGTTATAAAATCAAACGGCTTTACAGATTAGCGGTTTGCATCAGCCATAGCGTATAGCCGACAAAGAACAGCATCAGCGTTGCGCCAGATGTGCGACCAAATGGGCGTTTGCTGATAAAGGCAAAGAGAGATAAAACGACAAGCAATAAGGTGATGACGCCCATCGTCAGCACATCACGCGATAAGATGATTGGATTGGCGGTAATTGGTGCGATGAGTGTTGCAAGCCCAACAACGCCCAAGGTATTAAAGATATTAGAGCCAATAATATTGCCCAATGCCATATCATGCTCGCCTTTACGAGCGGCGGATAAGCTTGCGACCAGTTCAGGCAATGACGTCCCGATAGCGACGATGGTCAAGCCAATAATCAGCTCGCTCAATCCCCAAAAAGTCGCCAATTCAACCGCACCCCAAACAATCGCCCGTGAGCTGGCAACCAACATCAATAATCCAAGAAATAGCCCACCCAAACCCCGTATTAAACTGGGTTCGGTATTATCTGATTTTCCTGCTTGGCTTTCTAATAACTCACTATCTACGATATTACCGTTACTGATTTCATTTACGTGTTTTGAGCTGCCTTCACGTAGGCTCATCACGATTTGAATAGCCAAAACCACCACAAGCAATGCCAACAGCACCAATCCATCATTAAAGCTTAGCAGCCCATCACGCAGCTGCCACGCCGCCAGAGCAGTAATCGCTACCAGTATCGGTAGATCACGCTTGACGATGCCTTTATGGATGATAATGGGGCTTATGAGTACCGTTGCACCCAATACCAAAGCGATATTGATGATATTTGAGCCGTAAGCGTTACCCAATGCCAACTCAGGGCTGCCTTCTATTGCGGCTAATACTGATACCACCATTTCAGGCGCTGACGTGCCAAGCCCTAAAATAATCACCCCAATCAAAAAACTTGGCACATTTAGCTTTTTTGCCAGTGCGGTCGCGCCATCAATAAAAACATCCGCGCTCCAAACCAAAATTGCCAAACCGACCAATACTGCAACAACCGCCAACCACATCAGTAATTTCCTTACTTATAAATGGATAAATGAGTATAAAAAAAGCCGAATCCTATTCAGATTCGGCTTTCTTATTAAAACACAATATTTACGTAGCTAACCATCCGCTATTTATTATGATAGTTAAGCGTGTTTTTGTGAAAATAAACACCTTAACATCAATAGTTATTAAGCCACTTGTACCGGAATGATATTGGCAGTGTCTTTGACGGTATTGTCTTCGTTGCAATACACCAGCTTTGGCTGATAAGTTGCTGCTTCTACTTCATCAAAATGCGCATAAGCACAGATGATGACGATATCGCCTAAATCTGCCATATGGGCGGCGGCACCATTTAACGAGATAATACCAGAGCCCGCTTCAGCGCGAATCGCATAGGTGCGAAAGCGTTTGCCGTTGGTGACATTGTAGATGTCGATAGATTCGTTTTCGCGTAGACCAGCAAGGTCGAGTAAGTCACCGTCGATACCGCATGAGCCTTCGTAGTGCAGCTCAGCATGAGTAACACGGGCGCGATGTAATTTGCACTTGAGCATGTTAAGTAGCATAGGTTGCTTCCTTAGGGTAACTGATATAAATGAGTCAAATCAAAAGCTTAATGGGGACAAGGTTGCTAGAATAAAAGTTATTTGCCTAAAAGTCACTGCTAAATTTACGTGTTAGTAATTTAAATGACTTAAAGTAATGCAAATAACGGCAGCTTATTCCGGTACTTTAAAGCCATTAATCTGTGAACGCGCTTTTTCAATATCGCCATCTAATAGCAATGGCAAGGCCTCAAAAGCGGCGCTTAAAGCGCTATCAATGGCGATTTGCTCATCGGGAGATGCTTTCGATAACACGTGACCGCTGACTTTAGACTTATGACCAGGATGACCAATGCCGACACGCAGACGATGGAAGTCGTTGCCAATATGCGGCGTAATATCACGTAGACCATTATGACCGCCATGACCGCCATCGGTTTTGAGCTTGATGCTGCCGGCTGGGATATCGAGCTCATCATGGGCAATCAGCAATTCATCATTTTTAATGCCATAAAAGTTCACCATCGGCACCACTGACTGACCGGATTTATTCATAAAGGTTAGTGGCATCAGCAGACGTACGTCATGACCATGAATTTGCCCACGTCCTGTCACCCCGTGGAATTTTTTGTCAGGGGCGAGGGCGATATTAAACTGCTGAGCCAAATGATGCACGAACCAAAATCCTGCATTATGACGCGTAAACATATACTGCTGACCAGGATTACCAAGACCGACAATAAGCTTTATGGCCATAAAAACACCCTGCTTAAATTTAATAAATGAGTGGTAAGGTTTGCGATGGTGCCATTTATTGATAGCACAACTGTTATTTTTCAAACCTTACTTACAAAAACAGCAGGAGATATTCATCACCTGCTATTTTTTTGACTAAACGAACCTTGTATTACATAGTAAACGCTAGATTGCAGTCTCTATGTAACGGTGGTTTATTATTCGCCGTCTTTGTTTTCAGTAGCTTGCTCAGTTGCAGGTACGTCAGCGGCATCAACTTCTGCAGCGTCTTCGTCAACTTCTTCAACGGTTGGTGGCTGCATGTTAACGATAGTACGGTCGTGTGCATCTTCCATGTCAAGATCAAAGATGATAACGCCTTCAGGTAGTTTGATGTCTGATAGACGGAATAGATCACCGATTTCCATGCCTGATACGTCAACTTCTAAGTATTCAGGTAGTTGTGATGGTAGGCAAACGATTTCGATATCAGTCACTAGCGTAGATAGAACACCGCCAGCTTTAGTACCAGGTGCTTCTTCACGACCAGCAAAATGTAGTGGAACGTTCATGTTGATTTTCTGACCTTTCACAACGCGCTGGAAATCAGCATGCATTGGGAAGCCTTTAGCTGGATGGCGTTGTAGGTCTTTGATAACCACTTGATGTGCTTCGCCATCTACATTTAGCGTCAAAATGTGTGAGAAGAACGCTTCAAATTCAAGAGATTTTACTAGCTCGTTGATTTTGATAGAGATAGCGGCTGGCTCTTCGTTACCACCATAGATGATAGCAGGAACTAGGTTCTGCTTACGTAGGCGGCGGCTCGCACCTTTACCTTGTAGCTCAGCAGAACGATCAACTGCGTTTAATTCAAAATGATTAATGCTCATGGATATAATCCTATAAAAAGAATGAGGAAGTGTCTGGTCATAAAAAAGTGGATTTGCGACCAATCCACTAATGGGTGATGATAGCTAAAAGAAATGAGCGTTAATAAAAATCAACCACTATTCTCTTAAGCCATTCGCTAATAACCAATTTTCAGCATCATAGTAATGATGAAAGTTATGGGTTTTTAGCGTGATCAGCACTTTTAAGTATCCCGACTGTCTTAAATCATAAAAAACGGTCAGTACAGGCGCGCATTATACGTGCTTTTGTAGTAATAATAAAGACCTACGTGAAATGGCTATATAAAACGCCACGGCAGAAAACTATAGTCAATCCTAAATAAAAAAAGGATAAAAGTTATAAAGCGCTACTGAAATAGGTTTTTCTTGCTTGCTGTGCTTATAAAGACAAAGCCTACGTATCAAAGCCGCTCAAAAATAGGATATAAAAAAAGCGCCAAGTAATAAAACTTAGCGCTTTTTCTAGCAGCACAAAATCTTAAGCGTCAAACTAGGCATCAAACATGGCGCTAATTGATTCTTCGTTATTGATACGGCGTAAGCTTTCAGCCAGCATCGGTGCGATGCTCACTTGACGAATTTTGCTACAGGCTTTAGCTGCGTCAGACAATGGGATGGTATCAGTAACGACAATCTCATCCAATGCCGATTCGCTGATGTTTTTCAGCGCATTACCCGATAGGACAGGGTGGGTAATATAAGCCAATACGCGGCGCGCGCCGTTTGCTTTTAGGGCTTCAGCGGCTTTGCATAACGTACCTGCGGTATCGACCATATCATCAACGATGACGCAATCACGATCACGAACATCACCGATGATGTGCATCACTTGTGACTCATTGGCACGGGCACGGCGTTTATCAATAATCGCCATGTCTGTATCGCCCAATTGCTTAGCCATGGCACGCGCACGCACCACACCGCCAACGTCAGGTGAAACCACCATGATGTTGTCATAATCTTGTTTTTTAAGATCGTTCAATAATACAGGGGTACCATAGATGTTATCGACTGGGATATCAAAGAAGCCCTGAATCTGATCTGAGTGCAAATCAACGGTCATGACGCGATCGATGCTAACGATGTTTAGCATGTCAGCGACGACTTTAGCCGAGATAGGTACACGAGCTGAACGCGGACGACGGTCTTGACGGGCATAACCGAAGTAAGGCATGACAGCGGTGATACGGCCAGCACTAGAACGACGCAAGGCGTCGGCCATCATCATGATTTCCATCAAATTGTCGTTGGTCGGTGCACAAGTAGGCTGCATGATAAACACGTCTTTACCGCGTACGTGTTCTTTGATTTCCACGGCAATTTCGCCATCAGAAAAACGCGTGATGTCAGCTTTACCAAGAGGTATATGAAGATGATCGGCTACGGTTTTTGCTAATTCAGGGTGAGCATTACCCGTAAAAATCGCCAAATAAGGCATGACAGAAGTCCTATTGATTGACTCAAGCAGCGACCGCTAAGCAGTGTCAAACTGCTCAAATTAAGAAAAGAGTATTGAAAAGTATTGATGACTACTATTACAGTAAAAAATGGCAGGGGTAGCTGGACTCGAACCAACGGATGTCAGGATCAAAACCTGATGCCTTACCAACTTGGCTATACCCCTGTAATGTCTAGGCTGTGTACGTCGATATCTAATAGCAACTTTTAATAAAATTACGCTTAGAATAGCGTCACGACCTGTTCGTTATTTTATAAACGGATAAACCGTCTACAACATAACTTTTCCCTAACGGTGTTCATTGCGAACTATACCGAAACTGGGATAACGTTGTCAATGTCAATAAAATAAGCGTTTATTTAAAAACTGCTTATAATAGCTACCTATCGAACGCTTTGAGCTTAAAAATGGCAGGGGTAGCTGGACTCGAACCAACGGATGTCAGGATCAAAACCTGATGCCTTACCAACTTGGCTATACCCCTATTGAGGCGACCTATTATAAATAAGTTTTCAGAATTTGCAAGGTCTTTAGGTGTTTTTATGGCTTTTATTCGAAAGTAAGTGAATTAGCCTGAGTTGCATAGCTACTATTGTAGTGAATAGAGGTTTTTTATTAAGTTTGTCAATCGTAAGCTGATGCTGTGCGAGTTTCTTTTAGACGAGAGGATTGACCACTCTACCACTCATAAATATTGCAGGTTCCGTCAAACAAGCTGTATTCTCTGGGTCTTCGATGACAATATCTCCTTTTCGTAAATAGTAACTACCTATACGCTCTTTAATTATACCGCTAGTGACAACATCCTCACCTAGTTTAACTTTAGTTCCATTTAGAGAAATGGCTTGTTCATTTTCAAAAAGAATGGCTCTATCGGGATAAAAAATAGGGCTAAGATACTCATTATCATTTTTGACAAAGTCATAAGCAGTTATTTTTGATAACGTATTTACCTTTGAAAACAAAATTGATCTCGCGCATTGAAAGAGTAGCAGCATAAGTGAATAGTTCAGTAGGCGAGCTGACCTTGAAATCCTGCTGAGAAACCTCTACATTTCGAGGGTTGTCTTTTACTTTTATGTCTAGCTGTTGTGGCAAAGTTGTTTTATCGGATAAGCGATTAGCATTAGACTCATCTTGAGATTTAGATAGTAATGTACACCCAGTCAAACTTGATGATAAGCAAATAAAAACGGTGGCGGCTATTAGATTCTTATTTAGATATGAATGGTTCATATTAATAGCAGCTTATTTGAAAGTTTGAGTAGGGCACGTCCATTTTATAAATTACTCACCAGATAGCCTGCACAAGGGGCACCCGCAATCCATGTTGCCAACAGCGCTTTATCAGTCGTGACACTCGTATCCAATGGCAAAAACACTGCGCTACCAGAGCCGGTCATGCGTGCTGTGCCCAATGCTTGTGACTCTAACCCTTGCAAATAATGTAACGCTTCATCGACAGCCGGAGCGAGACTGGTGACTAGGGGGCTAAAGACATTTTGATAAGGCGAGTTTAAATGTTGCACATACTCATTGGACTGGCTTTGAATGGTTGCAATCGATAGCGGGGCGATATCTCGTTGTAGTTGTGGATGGGTGAACAGCTGAGCAGTACTCACATGCGCATTTGGCGTTAACACTAAATACTGCTGTGCTGGCAAATCAATGGCTGTCAGCTCCTCACCAATACCCATCGCAATGGCATCTTTCCCAAAGATAAATATCGGCACATCCGCGCCAATGCTTGCGCCAATTTTTATTAGCTCATTTTGATTAACATCGAGCTGCCAAATCTCATTTAAAACTAATAATGTCGTCGCAGCGTTGGATGAACCACCGCCCAAACCTGCACCCATCGGTAGGTGTTTATCTAAGGTGATTTGGATTTGCGCCAGCTGCTGAGGTAGTTTGTTTGCTTGAATGGCAAATGCTAATAACGCACTAGCAGCTTTAAAAATAAGATTGTCATTGATACTGCTGGTTATGGTGTCGGCACCAGACAGCGTGAGAAGCTGATGACATAGCTTATCAGCGTCTAAGGTCTTATCTATAATAGAAAATGCTGCGTCGTCTACAAGCGTGAAATGTAGATAATCGCCCCAGTTGAGCAGGCGAAAGACGGTTTGCAGATTATGATAGCCATCAGCGCGCTTACCAGTGATATGCAAAAATAAATTAATCTTTGCCGGTGATAAGCGCGTGATAACCGATGTTGTTGTGGGGCGTTCAGTCATAAATAAATGTCTTTATGAATTGTTCGTAAATATCACAATGTATTCTGCTTTCTACTTTCTGCGTATTACTATTGTTTTTGATGATCGATGGTCATCACCACTTTATTGCCTTGTGACTGCATCGCACTGATTTTATTTGGCAGTTTATCATTGCCTTTATAAGTAAAGTTGGCTTGCCATTCACCATTAACTGAGCTGATTAAACGGTTCTGGGCATCAAGCTGTGGCGCGCTGTCTGAAGGCGCTGGGCGACCCGATATCCAGTACGGCATTTGTGAAATCGGCGCTTGCCAGCCAGTCGCTTTTTTTAGCAAAGTTTCAGGGTTATCGGCGGTTAAAGTACCGGTTTTTTCACTGACTAAAGTCGCCGACTGACCATTATATTCGATATTGGTTTTGCCAATGCCGAGCGCGCCAATCAATTCGATGGCAAAGCGGTCATTTTGTTGACCCCATGCATAAAACGCACTACCGCCTTGGTTTCCTGAATTGTCCTTACTAGGGGTTGTGACCCCGATTTTGCCCGTGATATTAAAGCTCTCAAGTTTTTTTGGTTGACCTTGTACCGTGCCAATAGGCTGGTTGGTAGCGTTGGCGGTTGTTAATGACTGGCAGCCAGAGGTAATCATAAGCGCGGTGGTTAAAGCGCTGAATAGCGCCAGTTTAGTTGGCTGGCTTTTTTTTAATACGGACATGGTTATTCCTCAAAAGTGACAAATCTACAAAATTAATGTTTTGATATTTAGAAGCTCATATATTTAAAAGCTTAAAAAGAGCTTAGCTTAAGCGTTATTTGTTACTCGCTGATGCGTGGCTGTTCATTTCTTATAACTGACTTGTAGTTTTTATGGCAAGCGTTTTTTTATTTTTATGCGCATTTTATGACGAATATTAAATAAGTTTTAAGCAAAAAACGCATTAATAAAGCTGTATCCGGTCGTTGATATTGCGCTGCCCAAATGAGAAGCGCTGTTGTAAGTCTGCCAGTAATGCTTCGACTTTTTCATTATTGCCCAAACCTTGATAAGCGCGTAGTAACAGCGTGCCTGAACGTAGGGTCGGGAAGACGTCATATGGCGTTTGTAGATAGTCGATGACCTGCTGGTAGTCCTCGGTCGCTAAGGCGTCTGCTGCCAGTATATTCAGTGCTTGCAGATGCAGCTCATTGTCATAGCGCGGGTCATCATAACGGATTTGGATAATAGACGTTGCCAGCGCTAAACCTTGCTCGGAGCTGCGCTCATTGGCTAGCAATAGCTGCGCGTAACTGAGCTGATAGGAGAGATTGGTCGGGTCAAGCGCTTGCAAGTGATTGAGCAAAGTACGCTTAACGATATAATCGTTTTTATCATCAAGGAGTTGGACGCGGGCAAATAGCAGCATCTCATTATTAGGGTATTTGCGAGCGGCGCGCGTTAATAACCGTAGCGCTTCATCGGCTTCGTTTTGCTGCCACAAGATATCCGCTTGCATCACAAAGCTGTCAGGGGCGAAGACGCTAAAGTCTTTACGCAGCTTCCCTAAAGTTGCGATGGCTGCCTCGACGTCATCATTAAGCAGCTCAAACGAAACCACTTTTCGACGCGCTTCTAATACCAAGTCCTCTTGCATGACGCCATTGAGATAGTGCTTTGCTTGCTCAAAGCGCTGCTGGCGCTCGGCACTGATACCAAGATAGTAGTAGGCTTGGTCAAGGTAAGCCGGACTTTTTGCCAACATATTGAGTAGCTGATCAGCACTGGCGTATTCTTCAACGTCTAAGCTGACCAGTGCGGCTAGCAAGGTAATCTCTTCATCATCGACAAAGCGCTCATGGGCGTCAAGTAACAGCTGCCAAGCCTGCTCGCTTTGTTTTAAATCAAGTAAGTAGCGAATCTCATATAGATATAAGCTCTTGCTATCAGGATTACGTAGGCGGGCTTGGCTAATATAATGAATGACTGCCTCTGATGGCTCAGTCTTGCGCAATATATCGGCTCTTAAAGTAATGAAAGGCACATAATCAGGTTGACGGGCTAAAGCGCGATCGATATGGACAATGGCAACCTCAGGCTCATTAAACTGATACAGCAAACCGGCTTTTAACACTGACAAAGAAGCGTTCTGCTCACTATCGATAGGTTGCAGAGCGGCAAGTAGTTCGCGTTTGTCTTCATCAGTGCTGGGATAAATGCCAATCAGAATTTCGCTAAGATCGGCACGCGGATCATAGCTTAAAATACGATTCAGGCTTTCGCCTGCCAATTCATAATCATGAGCGCGCAAGGCTAAATGCGCCACATAAAACCACGCGGGCACGTGGTCGGGGTTTTGGTCTTGCCAAGTTTTGGCAAAGCGCAGCGAATCCTCAACGCTCTCATTACGTAAAGATAGGCTTAGCGCGCGCTCAAATACCGCGGTCGCATCTTGCTTAAAAGACTGCTGCTTATAGATGGTCAGCGCGCGCTCGGTATCATCGCGATCTGCGGCAAACTCTGCATCTAAAAGCGCGTACAAACTTGGCTCGCTAAGCGTCACTTGCCCGCCGCTTGTCGGTGCTAGACTGTTGACATTAGCCACGTTTTCAGTGGTTTGTGGCTGTTGATTAAATGATTGCTGGGTAAGCGTTTTATGAGCAGGAGTATTAATAGAATTTTCACTACTAGCATCATTAATATTTACATCACTAATATTTACATTATTAGTATTGGCATCACTGGCGACGACGGCAGAGATGTCATAGGAGCTGATATGTAGTGAGGGGCTGATGTATTTGGCGTGGGCAGGTAATCCTAGGCATAAGCAAACGGCCAACGATAAAGTTAGCTGATGGCGCTGGCATAGCCGCTCAATAATAGCGTGCAGTAAAGCGCGCAGGCGAGACTGATCATGATGCATAGGTTGCAATCTAAAGGATGAGCCAAAAAAAATCATAGCTAGCAGTGTTTACCCATTATTTACCCGTCAAATCGTTTGCAGCATAACAAGGTGATTTTATTGTTGTTATTATAGAAATAGCTGCGAAGAAAACCCGTCACTAGCATTATAAGAGTAGATTGAGGGGATAAACAATAGCGTCCGTGTTACTCAGATATTAGCAATATTTAGGGGATTAAGTAACTGCTAAATTATCCTAAGTTGGCGGTAATCACTCAATTATTGAATAACCTGCCATCGCTAATCATCACCGCCGGTCATTGCTAGCCATTGCTGCCGGTCATTGCTAATAAACAAGATGAACGCTACTAGCGTTTTTTAAACTTATCTATTTAGCAGCATTTACTTGAAAAGCCATCATAGCAGTTGATTTATCACGGCCATGCCCAGATACAGACAAATACCATCGCCAAGCGTTGCCTGTTAAATAAAGCTGGCAATAATGATATAATAAGCGCTTTTTAGGCGTTTACACTATGTCTCTCGTGCGCATTGTTTATTAAAGACATTTTTTCAAAGGCAGTTTATCAAGCGCTGTCTGTGAAAAGCTGTTTTTTAGCACTGCTGATTGAATAGGATTTCTTAACATTCTAAGAGCGTTTGGCTGGCAGGTAAACGTTATATTTATGGTCTATCAATAATGAGATTAGTGGTCATTGGGGTCAATCACAAAACCGCACCAGTCGCTCTACGAGAGCGCTTGGCGCTTGTTGGTGACGATGTGAATATCGCCCTTAAACAGCTAGAGCGCTTTACCGATGGTAGCGTCATTGTCTCTACTTGTAACCGTACTGAGATTTATGCGCTCGTCCCGCAAATCTCATTACCGCCAGAATCAGGCGCACATTTAGCAGAGCCTCAAGTTGCTACTATTGCCAGCAATAATGCAGTCGCTACGCAGACTGCTTCAGCGGCCATCAGCGCCCATATTCTAAAAATAAAAACATGGCTGGCGGATTTTAAGCAGTTGTCTTTGGATGAGATTGACCCTTATCTTTATGTGCACCGTGATACTCATGCTTTGACCCATTGGCTCAGAGTCGCCGCTGGTCTTGACTCGATGATATTGGGTGAGCCGCAGATACTTGGTCAAATCAAGCGTTCTGTGCATTTGGCGCAGGATCAAAAAGCCCTAAGCAATCAGCTCGGCTGGATTGTCGATCAGGTATTTGCCGCCGCCAAACGCGTGCGTAACGAGACCCAAGTGGGCGCGCAAGCGGTATCCCTTAGCTATGCCGCTGCCAAATTAGTGACGCAAATATTTGACGATTTGCCCAGTCGTACCTTATTAGTCGTCGCAGCAGGCGAGATGAATCGCTTGGTAGCAACCCATATTGCAGGGCTTGGGGTCGGTCGGGTTATTATTTGTAACCGTAATCCTGAGCGTGCTGAAGCATTGGCCGCTGAGCTGCGTCGGCCTGATCGCGTTATAGAGGTGAGAGCGCTGCAAGAGTTGCCGCAAGTATTGGCAGAAGCCGATATTGTCAGTAGCTGTAGTGGCAGCATGGATGTGCTGATTGATAAAACCATGACCTTGCGCGCGCTTAAAAGTCGTCGCTATCAGCCGATGCTGATGATTGACTTGGCGGTGCCGCGCGATATTGACTCGACCATTAGCCGTATCGATGATGTTTATCTGTATTCTGTCGATGATTTGCAACACGTGATTGCTGGTAATATTGAGCAACGTAGGCAAGCGGCGGTCGATGCTGAGCTGCTCGTCAGTCAATTGGTCGTTGAGATGGATCGGCGCTTTCAAGTGCGCCAAGTCGGCAAAGATATTCAGCAGTATCGCGCGCGCACCCATGACCAAGTCGATAAACTGCTGCATGAATCTATTGCTAAGCTGCAACAGGATAATGCCAGCCCTGAGGATATTCTTATTGAGCTGTCGCGACGTTTGACCCAGACGCTGACCCATGCGCCATCAAAGCTGATGCGTAAAGCGGCACGTGAAGGCGATAATGAGTTGCTAGATTTTGTGGTGTCGGGATTACAAGAGGCGCATCGCGGTCGTTAAACCATTTATCAAACCACTCATCTAACTAGCCGCTAAACCATTTGCTAAACACGGGTTGGTTTTTTGCTAAATTACCCCCTATAATCGATAGAGCAAAAAACATCAGTGATGTGGCAAAACCTCAGCCATGCCCAAAACCCAGTAACCAAATTTTCTCTTATTATACTAGGAGCGTCCTATGACTGCATTACGTCAAGATATTGATCCAAACGGCTTATTAGAATACTCAGTGGTCTATACTGACCGCGCCCTAAACCACATGTCAAAAGTCTTTCAGCAAGTCATGAACGACTTATCTAGCGACTTAAAATCAGTCTATAACGCTGATGCCGTTGCTATCGTTCCTGGTTCTGGTACGTATGGCATGGAAGCCGTGGCGCGTCAATTGGCCAATGATGAAGATTGCCTGATTATCCGTAACGGTTGGTTTAGCTATCGTTGGACGCAAATTTTAGAAAAAGGCAACATTGCCAAGTCGTCTACGGTATTGACTGCCAATCGTGAAGAGGGTGATACCCCAAAGCCGTTTTCTCCAGTTGCTATCGATGAAGCCGTTGCTAAAATTAAAGCAGAAAAACCCGCCATGGTTTTTGCGCCACACGTTGAAACCTCATCTGGTATTATTTTATCAGAAGACTATATCAAAGCATTGGCCGAGGCCGTTCATAGCGTTGGCGGCTTATTAGTCATTGACTGTATCGCTTCAGGTTGCGTCTGGCTCGATATGAAAGATTTGGGCATTGACGTGCTTATTAGCGCGCCGCAAAAAGGCTGGAGCAGCACACCGGGCGCAGGTTTGGTCATGCTGAGCGAAGCTGCGGTGCAAAAAGTAGACAGCACCGAGTCTGATAGCTTTAGCCTAGATTTAAAACAGTGGTTAAACATCATGCGCGCCTATGAAAATGGCGGTCATGCGTACCATGCAACGATGCCAACCGATAGCTTACGTCAGTTCCGCGATACCGTTAATGAGGCCAAAGAAGTGGGCTTTGATAAACTATGTGCGGCACAGTGGGAGCTTGGTCAGCGCATCCGTGAAGTATTAGCTACTAAAGGTATTGAGAGCGTTGCAGCAAAAGGTTTTGAAGCGCCTGGCGTGGTTGTGTCTTACACTGACCGTGATGACATGCACAAAGGTAGCGCCTTTGCTGAAGCTGGCATGCAAATCGCTGCTGGTGTACCGTTAAAAGTAGGCGAGCCTGATAACTTTAAAACCTTCCGCTTAGGTCTATTTGGTCTTGATAAATTGACCGATGTCGACGGCGCGGTACAGCGTTTTGAAAAAGCGCTTGATGAAGTATTGGCTAAATAGTTTAAATAATTACTATATTTATAATAATGACGGTATTTATTAAGCTGTTTTTATAGTAAAAAGGATACTGAACCTGTGTAACGAGGGTTCAGTATTTTTTTACCTATTTATTATATTTTATTATATAATGTATTTATATAAAACGAATTTAAATCTATATTTGATAAAAATTGGCTTAGGTAAACATTATGAGTATACAAATAGACTGGCAGGCATTTACGCCAATCTCCTTGGTAGGCGGTCTGATTCTAGGGGTGGCGACCGTTATTCTGCTATTGGGTATTGGTCGTATTGCGGGTATTAGTGGTATTTTCTCAAGTCTTTTAAAGCCCAAGTGTGTCGAGATGTGGCAGGTGTTATTTATCGCCGGTCTTGTTATCTCGCCGTTATTATATCGTTTGGTCAATCCGTTACCAGTGATAGAAGTAAGTACTTCTATACCGTTATTAATTGGCGCAGGTTTGCTGGTCGGTTTTGGCACGCGTTTAGGTTCAGGCTGTACTAGCGGCCATGGTATCTGCGGTAATGCGCGACTGTCACCACGTTCGATGGCAGCGACGGCGACCTTTATGTTGTTTGGTATTGTGACGGTTTATGTTGGTCGCCATGTCTTGGGCTTGATTTAAAAGTCATATAGACAGCACGTTGCGAAGACAGCGATGAATATTGTTTATAACAGCTAGTCATAATAGATTGTTATAACAGCTTGGATTAACACATTAGGTGCGAGAAACAAACATGCTAAAAAATATAATTGGATTACTGGCAGGGTTATTATTCGGCTTTGGACTGCTGATATCAGGCATGACCGACCCTGTTAAAGTACAAGGCTTTTTGGATGTCTTTGGTGCCTGGGATATTTCTCTGGCACTGGTGATGGGTGGCGGTCTGGCGGTAGCGATAGTCGGCGTGCAGTTGGCTAGACGTCAGCGCATTAGTTGGGTAGGGGATGACATTGAAATGCCCACTAAAACTAAGATAACCAAGAGACTGGTGATTGGCGCGATGCTATTCGGTATCGGTTGGGGTTTGGTGGGGATTTGCCCAGGACCAGGAATCGTGCTGCTTGGTACAGGACAATGGCAGGCTTATGTCTTTATCCCAGCGATGATAATCGGTATGCTGGTTTATCAATGGCTTGAACCAAAGCTTAATTAGTATGGGCTTGCGTAATAATAGCCAAGCAAAAAGGTCAGCCTACATTCATTAGGCTGACCTTTATTATGCTCAATTAATGATGACACAAAAAGCTTATATTGCACTTTTTATGTAGCACTTGGGCTGACTTTTGGCGTTTCGTGAGCCAATGATTTTGCCGCCTGACGCAGCTCAAATTTCTGTACTTTACCCGTACTGGTTTTGGGAATTTCAGCAAAGATAATATATTTAGGCACTTTAAAGCCAGCCAAATGCTGCTTGCAGTGCGCCATCACATTATCGCGTTGCAAGGTGCTGCCAGCATGAATCTCGATAAAGGCGACAGGCACTTCGCCCCATTTGTCATGCGGCGCGGCGACGACAGCACAGCTTTGCACTTCAGGCATTTTATATAAGACGTTTTCGACTTCGATACTAGAGATATTTTCGCCACCTGAGATGATGATATCTTTAAGCCTATCCATGATTTTGATATAACCGTCGGGGTATTTGACGCCCAAATCACCGGTGCGGAACCAACCATCAGCAAAGGCTTCTTCGGTGGCTTTACGGCTTTTTAGGTAACCTTTCATCACCATATTACCGCGCAGTGCCAGCTCACCCATCTCTTCGCCATCTGCAGCAACCGGCTCAGTAGTGCCTTGTTTAAAAAGCTCAAAGCCTGTCATCAAATGCGAGGTCACACCTTGGCGTGATTTCTTTTGCGCGCGAGCAGCGACATCAAGCGCATCCCATTCTTCTTGCTCAGCGCAGACAGTGACAGGCCCATAGACTTCGGTCAGACCATAAACGTGCGAGATATGAAAACCCATTGCTTCCATAGCAGCGAGCATGGTTTCAGACGGCGGCGCACCAGCGACCCAGCCTTTAACTTCATGGTTAATGGCTTCTTTATATTCAGGTTTGCCGCCAGCAATCATATTGTGCACAACAGGCGCTGAGCAATAGTGCGTGACTTTATGCTTGGCAATCAGCTGCAAAATTAAATCAGCGTCAATCTTACGTAAGCAGACATTGACGCCCGCGCGCTCAGCGATGGTCCATGGGAAACACCAACCATTACAGTGGAACAAAGGCAGTGTCCATAGATACATCGGGTGCTTGTGCATATCCCAATCTAAAATATTGGAGACGGCATTGAGCGTCGCACCGCGATGGTGATAGACCACGCCTTTGGGTTTGCCAGTGGTGCCAGAGGTATAGTTGAGCGCAATAGCATCCCACTCATCTAATGGTTTTTCCCAATTATCCAAACTGTCTGAGCTGGCGATTAATTCTTCATAGCTCATACGACCAAAACGCTCGATATCGAGCGCCGCATCGGTTGCATGAATAACGATAAGATTGGGGAAGGCTTCATCAATCATCTCAGCATGCTCAGCAAACTCGCTGTCTAAGATTAATACTTTGGCTTCTGAGTGTTGCAGACAAAAACTTAACGCATTGATATCCAGTCGGGTGTTAAGCGTACAAAGTACACCGCCTGACATGGGTACGCCAAAGGCACATTCGACCATCGCTGGGGTGTTAGGCATCATCACTGCCACCGTATCATTTTTATCGATACCCAGTTTGCGCAGACCGTCAGCCAATTGACGACAACGGTCATAAGTCTGTTGCCACGTTTGTGTGAGGTTATTGTGTTCTAAATCGTCATAGAGGATAGCGGTTTTATCAGGATAAACCTGTGCGCTACGAATGATGAAGTCAATAGGGGTAAGCGGTTGATAGTTGGCCGCATTTTTGCCAAGACCTGTGTGGAAGTCTGTCATTAGGATAGTCCTTTATCGTATTGCTAGTATTCGATGGTGCAGGGATTTAGCGAAGCGGTTGCTGATACTCAATAAAACTCGTATTTCGCTTAGTACATGGCTTATATATGTAGCATGTCATAGCTCATGCTTATAGCGTATTTCTATAACAATGCCCTAGCTATTATAGCCAATCGAACTAAAAATTGGGCAGGTTTTGTGGGGTTTACTTTGCTAAATGCCGTAAAATCGAGTCATAAACAAAGTTGCTGAACATTCGCATCAATATATTGCTCACTCATCAGTCGCTTGTCCGCATAGCTGATAAGAATGGCGGTGTGTTAGGATAACGGTAATGCTAAATACCATAGTTGAATAATTTTGAGAATCCCGATTGCTTTTAAATCGCTTAACTGTATTTATAAAGCCTAACTCTCTTTAGAAGTAGTCCCACAAACCATTCATAAGGAAAATGATATGACCGCCAGCCGCACTGCCAACACCATTGAGACCGCCAGCAACAACGAGCACTATCCGCATTTATTTGAGCCGCTAGATTTGGGCTTTACCACGCTTAAAAATCGCATGGTGATGGGCTCGATGCATACGGGGCTTGAAGACCGTTTTTATAATTACGGTAAGCTGGCGGCGTATTTTGCCGAACGTGCGAAAGGCGGCGTGGCAATGATGATTACGGGCGGTATTTCACCCAATCGTGAAGGTTGGTTGCTACCGGCTGGCGGTACGATGAACACGCGCGCTGATGTCCTTAATCATCAACGCGTCACTCGTGCGGCGCATAAATATGACAGCAAAATCATCATGCAAATCTTGCACAGCGGTCGCTATGGTTATCATCCGTTTGCAGTGTCAGCAAGCCCGATTAAATCGCCAATCTCGCCATTTAAACCCCGTAAGATGAGCATTAAAAATATTGAGCAGACCGTTAAAGACTATGCGCGCTGTGCAAAATTGGCTAAGCAAGCCGGTTATGATGGCGTCGAAATCATGGGCTCAGAAGGCTATTTGCTCAATCAATTTTTATCGCGTCATGTCAATAAACGTACGGATGAGTACGGCGGTGATATTCAAAATCGTATGAAGTTTGCGGTCGATGTCGTTAAGGCGGTACGTGAAGCGACGGGTGAAGATTTCATTATCCTATTCCGCTTGTCAGTGATTGATTTGGTCAAAGACGGTAACGTCATGGATGAAGTCATTACTGTCGCTAAAGCCTTAGAAGAAGCAGGCGTTACCATTATGAATACTGGTATCGGCTGGCATGAAGCGCGTGTTCCGACGATTGTCACCAGTGTGCCGCGTGCGGCTTTTGTTGATTTCACCGCTGAGATTAAAAAGCATATCAGCATCCCAATGATGGCAGCCAACCGTATCAATATGCCTGAAACCGCAGAAGACATCGTCGCTAGTGGTCAGGCTGATATGATTCAGATGGCGCGTCCGTTCCTAGCTGATGCGCATTGGGTGAATAAAGCCAAAAATGGCCAAGCAGATCGCATCAATACCTGTATCGCCTGTAACCAAGCTTGCCTTGACCATACTTTTGAGAATAAACGCTCGACCTGTTTGGTCAATCCACAAGCTTGCTATGAGACAGAATTGGTTTATAAGAAAACTAAGAAACCTAAAAAGGTTGCGGTTATCGGTGGCGGCGTCGCTGGCATGTCAGCCGCTCATGTTGCCGCGCTACGTGGGCATGACGTCACCTTGTTTGAAGCGAAAGATATATTAGGCGGTCAGTTTAACTACGCCAAAGTTATCCCTGGTAAAGAAGAATTCTTTGAAACCATTCGCTATTATATCAATGAGCTTGAGCATTTAGGCGTTGAGATTAAACTTAATACCAAAGTCGATAAAGCGATGCTAGAGAAAGCCAAATTCCATCATGTCATCGTTGCGACTGGTGTAGTACCGAGAAGTCTTGAAGGTAAGCTAGAAGGTGCTGATTTACCACAAGTGATGAGCTATGCTGAATTGCTTTCTGGCGAAAAATCCGTTGGTGAAACTGTTGCTGTCATCGGTGCTGGCGGTATTGGCTTTGATGTCAGTGAATATCTGACCGCCAATCACGGTCAGTCATTAGATGAAATCGGTCCTGACGCGCTAAAAGATCCAAGCTACCGTACGACGGCGCAGTCAATTAGCGAGTGGCGCGAAGAGTGGGGCGTGACCTCTGATACCAACTATCAAACCGAGGGTGGTTTGATTAAGCCTGAAGCCATCAAGCCGGTGCGCCAAGTATACTTGATGCAGCGTACCAAAGGTCGCTTGGGCAGTGGTCTTAATAAAACCTCGGGCTGGGTACATCGCGCCCATGTTAAGTCACACGGCGTCATCCAAGTATCAGGTGCACAGTACGATAAAATCACCAATGAAGGCATTTGGATCACCAATAACCAAGGTCAAAGCCAGTTGCTACGTGTCGATAGTGTCGTTGTCTGTGCGGGTCAAGAGTCAGTCGTTGAGCTGATGCCAAACGTTGGCGATGCGCCAGATGCGCAATACCATCTAATCGGTGGTGCTAAGCTTGCTGCTGAGCTAGATGCCAAACGTGCGATTCGTGATGGTGCTGAGGTTGCGGCGAGTATTTAAAATTCTAATTTGAATTAAGAGTTTAAATTGAGAATACGGTAGGGAAGAAATTCCCTGCCGTTTTTTTGTTAGGTAATGATGAGCTTTTTTGCTAATTCAGCTATTGAATTCTATCTTAAAGACTTGTTATTCTTAGGAGAAATTACCTTTAGGGAATAAACTATTTTATAAAGTTGCCTTAGGAAACTGCAAAGGCGCTGCCTGCGCAATACTTCCAACATCAAAGTCAGACTCAGCAAACGACTGTTGGTTAGCAATCAGCTTAGCACCGCAACTAGTGACATCACCGCCGCGTGCAATGGGAGCACCATCGACGATAAAGGATGGGTCACCACTAAGAATAGTGGTGACCTTTTTGCATTTTTTACAGATGACTTTATCGCCTTTACGCGAGACTGAGATACCGTTATGAGTGGTGTGCGGTGAGCCGGAGATGACCGTCCCACCGTGAGAGGTCTTTGCGCCAACGGTAATATAGGCTGCCATAGTGCTACCTTGGTTAAATATTTAAAGTTTAGATTTTTATAGCAGATCTATTATTTGTATCACATTATAGATGGAAAAATCGTAAGATATCAAACTTAAGTTTATTTAAAGCTATAAATGATATGACAACCTTAGTCGGCGTAAACTATGAAAGCTTTTGAGAAATCGATTGCAAGAGGACCTTGAGTCCCTTTATTTATTATTAATAACAAGCAAAAATCTACCCTTCCATTTCACCACGTAACCACTCAGACACGTCATCAATCTGCGCTGCCAAATCAGAATGCGCTTTGCCCAGCTCAGCAAGCTTGACTTTTACTTCATGTCTATCATATTTAATATCAGTCAACGTCTCTTTTAATAGATCAATTAATTCAACATTGAGCGCATCAGAGAATATAACCACTTCGCGTATCACTGCTTGCTTCACATCAAGGTGCAAATCAATAATGCCCCAATCAAATCGCGTCTCGATATGATGTGTAAATTCAGGCGTCTTGCCAAAGCGCCAATCCCAATCTGCCATCTGCTGATAGTATTTATTCAGGTTAGGTTGCTTGGCGAGACTGGCTTCATCCAATTCTTCTACTGGCGCGGTGTCGCCATAATACTCACAAAACGCCTCGATAATCGCCTCGGATAACGTCTCGTGATTGATGTCTGCATTAAACTCAACCAAGTTTGCGACGCGCGCACGGACAGATTTAATCCCTTTTGCTTTCAGCTTAAGCGGATGCGGATTGAGATAATCGCCGAGCTTTTGCATGTTGGCATTGACTAGTAATGTGCCGTGATGAAAGCTGCGATCCGCCGCGTGTTTAAAGGCGCTACCTGATATTTTCTTATCGCCGACTTGCATGTCGTTACGCCCAGATAAATCCGCTTCTATGCCCAATTTTTTTAGCGCGTTGATGATGATGGTAAAGTTCGCTTCTTGATCGTAGTCGGCTTTGGGCGATAAAAAGGTAAAGTTGGTATTGCCCAAATCATGAAATACCGCGCCACCGCCACTCTGACGCCGTGCCAAAAACACATCGTCTTCTTCCATCTTATCAATTTTGCATTCTACCCATGGGTTTTGTGAGCGTCCAATGACTACGGTCTCGCTATTGCGCCATAAGAATAGCGTGTGCGAGTCAGGATTAAGGGTATTAAATATCCAATCCTCGGTTGCAAGGTTAAACCAAGGGTTGGTCACGGCAGACTTTAAGATGCGCAGTTTCATTGTTTGTCCTTTTAGTTATGATTTTATGTATGTTGATTTTTATAAATACGTTATAGTTATTCTCAACGATGTCTATTACGAATTCAATTGATCTTTTTGCTATAACGTAAACACTAACAGTAAAAAAGAGTGCTTAAATGACTAGAAAGGAAAGTTTTCAAATCGGTAAGGTGAGATTTAAGTGGGGCGATACGCTAGCATATATAAAAGCTCAGCTTTCTATGGCTGATGTATTTGTTGAAAACGACAATCCTTATGCCCTAGATAAAACATTAACTATTAAACTAGTTGAGATGTGGACAATTAAAACCAGCTCTTGCGAATTTAGCGCGCCAGCTGATGATCGTCTGGTTGATCGAATATGGATTAATATAGCAGCAGATAATCAGCGACCTAGTTATTCTTGGCTTAGAGTATTTAGGAAGCATCCATTGATTAAAAAGCTAAATGAGCAATTAGGATCACCTTTAACTTATAGCTTAGGCGAAAACAACGGCAGCGGTAGTGTAGTAGAAAATGCCACATGGGCGTTTGATAACTGTGAAGTTGGTATTAGTATTTATGGAAGAATACGAGAGGAAAATGATGAGACAAATATCGGTCTTCTTTATATCAACTTAAAAGATATTGAGCTATTAGATTCTCTTTATTCACAGCCACTTAAAGATATAGAAGAGTTTTTGCAAAATAAGATTGACCTTACTACTATTAAAACCTTTCAGATGCAGTTTAATCAACGCGCTTCGTGGTCAATGGAGGCTTATGATTTTCCACAATACTCTATTAATTTTGTTTCAAGAGCTTACAATGGTTTTCATAATCGAGCCTTATTTCAGACGCCACTACAAATTCAGGCGCAACTCAAACCCTATGAGGTTTGTACATGGCAGGCAACGACAGGCGATTATTATTTTTCTAATGCTTATGAAACTATAGCGTTAAAGCACTCTCTTAAAACATCATGGAGCAATATTTTACCTGCCAAAGGTAGTGGTCATGGTTCTATTTCAATAGGAGGTTTTAATATTAGTAATGAGCACAGCAGGCCTGAAACGCAGGAGCTGGTTCGCCACCTTGAACAGATACTTGATACAAGGATCATTTGCTACGAAGATTATGACTGCTAAAAATTATACTATGGAATAATAGGATGCGTAGGTTAGGTTAGCAATAGCGTAACCCACTGTCTAACTAAGGTTTAAGAGCGTTTTTTTCATCTACCCAAATTCTAAAAACCTAAACAGCCTACCCAAAATCTTCCCGCAAAATACTCGCCATATTACGTTCAGCAAGTCCCGTGATAAACACATACGGATTGACCCCAGCGCTACCGGGGATTAACGCGCCATCTTGCACGTAGATATTTTTATGCCCTTTGACGCGGCCAACGCCATCAGTCGCCAAGCCTAAAACGCAGCCACCAAGCGGGTGATAGCAGAAGTTATCACCGAAGCCTTTGGTGAACAGTAAGCTTGAAGTCGAGCCACCATTTACTCTGGCGAGTTTTTCGATCAGCTCTTTAGCAGCGTTTACCGAGTACTCGTTTTGCTCGCGTTTCCAGTTGAGTTTGACGGTTTTAGTGGTTTTATCATAATAATAATTGCCACGTTCTGGGTTGTCAGTGATGGCGAGATATAGCGTTGTCCAAGTCTCAAGTCCCAATGGCAATGGCGCGAGTTCGGCAAAGATTTTGTATTTTGAACCGCCTCTATCGCCGTCCCACATATTTATCCCTTTGACCGGAATGGTAGATTGGGTAGTGCCAGCAGCGTGGACGAAATTGCGCCCTGTCATGATATTGCCGTTGGGTCCCCAGTGTTTGCCGATATGTTCATTTAGCTTGGTAAGCTTGCTTTCTGCTTGGCTTTTAAGCAATAGCTCTGAGGTGCCCATACTGCCGGCATTTAGAAATAGCTTATCGCAAGTGTAATGTTCAACTTTATCGATGCCGCCCGTGGTATTGAGGACATGAACTTCTAATCTAAGTTGCTCGTTATCGAGCGCTTGGATGCTATTGACTTTGCGCAGGGTTTTCACCGTGACATTGCCTGTGGCTTCAGCGTCTTTTAGATAGGTTAAATCAAGTGAAAACTTGCCAGCGTTATTGCCATAAATGACTTCACCGCCGAGTGCTGAGGCATAGACTTCGCCACGCGCTTCTTTTTGCATATAGTCAAAGTCGTAGCTATTACCGAAGAATTCGGTTTTCATTCCCGCCTTTTCTGCTTGGCGTTCAGCCGAACGAGTAAATTCGTAATGCTCGGACTCATTAAAAAACGATTCAGGGATTTGACTGACTTTTAATTCTCGCATAGCGCGCGGAAAGTAGATGCTGTACATCTCATTAGAATCAATCCAAGGAAACACTTTTTCAAAGTGCGCGCGTCTTGGCTGAATGGCAATCGCGCCATTGACGATGGAGCCGCCGCCATAAGCACGCCCTGCGAATACTTTCATATCGTCGTATTCGATTAAATCTAAAACCCCAGGATATTTTCTGATAGGAATTGGAATCGGGATAGGGGCGTTTGGCATATTGCTAAACCAGCTTGAGCGTTTATCGGCGCTAATCATTTTGCAAAAGGTATTATGTTCGGGCGTTCTATCCCAGCGCATACCCATCTCAAGTATCAATACTTTATGACCTTTTTCGCTTAATCGTAGCGCTGATACCGCGCCGCCGTAACCACTACCGGCGATGATATTGGGAAAGTATCCAGCTTGGGTGATGGTGCTTGGTAGTTTTGGCTGCTTGGCAAGCGTTTGGCAACCACTCACCGCAGCGGAGGTGCTGATAGCCCCTAAGCTTAAACCCATGGCTTTAATCAGTTGGCGTCGTTGCATGGTGTATCCTAATTTGATATTTAAGCTAAAAAAAGCCCGAGTTGAATAATATTAGCTTTCGACCGCAAAGGTGCGCTAAGCCAAGCGAGCATCATATTAGCAAACATAGGTTGCGTTATTATTTCAGTCACACGATTGCTGTAATACTCATAGGCAAATCGGGCTTTCGTTCATCGATTGCTCTTACCAGTTTTTAGCCAATGACTTAGCCAGTTACTTAGTCAATTATTTTTATAGTAAGGCGTA
This sequence comes from Psychrobacter sp. UBA2769, assembly GCF_002352555.1. Taxonomy (NCBI): domain Bacteria; kingdom Pseudomonadati; phylum Pseudomonadota; class Gammaproteobacteria; order Moraxellales; family Moraxellaceae; genus Psychrobacter; species Psychrobacter sp. UBA2769. Next base: position 311,180 of record NZ_DEIR01000022.1, read on the forward strand.
AACTTGACCAAATAGGGAATTTCGCTTATTATCTTGTTTCAATGTACTAGAACACAAATACATTAAAACATTCTTATCATTAAAAACGCTAAATAATTCGGCAAAGACAACAATAGTAGTAATTAATTTAAAACAATAAGGCTTAACTATGACAACGCAAAATACCGCCACTGGCTACGGTTTACATCAATCCATCTTGCCGAATAGCGAGGGTCTATATGGTGAGTTCGGTGGCAAAATTGCTCATCCCGAGCTTGCCAAAGCCATGAGCGAGATCGAAGTAGGTTTTCGTGAAATTATCAAAGACGACGACTTTATCGCTGAGATGAAGCGCTTACGTGAGACTTATGTTGGTCGTCCAAGTCCCATTTATCATGCGCAGCGTTTGACCCAGCATTGCGGCGGCGCACAGATTTATTTTAAGCGTGAGGATTTGAACCATACGGGTGCACACAAGATTAATCACTGTTTGGGTGAAGTGTTATTAGCCAAAAAATTAGGCAAAAAAAAGGTGATTGCCGAGACGGGCGCAGGTCAACATGGCGTCGCATTGGCAACGGCAGCGGCCTTGATGGGTATGGAGTGTGAGATTCACATGGGTGTGGTCGATATTAAAAAAGAACATCCGAACGTCAGCCGGATGAAGATTTTGGGTGCCAATATCGTGCCAGTCTCACGCGGCGCAGGGACGCTAAAAGAAGCAGTCGATAGCGCTTTTGAGACTTATTTGAATGAGCTTGATACTAGCATGTTTGCGATTGGCTCGGCATTGGGACCAGCGCCATATCCTGAAATGGTCAGCTACTTTCAGTCAGTGGTCGGACATGAAGCACGGGCGCAGTTCCTAGCGACGACGGGTAAGCTGCCTAATAAGGTGGTCGCTTGTGTTGGCGGCGGCTCCAATGCAATTGGCATGTTTAGCGGCTTTTTTGATGATGCAGAGGTACAAAAAATCGGCGTCGAACCCGCAGGTGAGGGCTTAGATACACCCAATCATGCGGCGACGATGTCGCTCGGCGTCAAAGGCGAGATTCACGGCTTTAAATGCTACGTGCTGCTTGATGAAAAAGGCGAGCCCGCACCGGTACATTCGATTGCCTCAGGGCTTGATTATCCGGGGGTTGGGCCACAGCATTCGCATTTACGAGACTTGCAACTGGCTACGTATGAATCAGCGACTGATGCAGAATGTTTAGAAGCCTTTATGGCGCTATCACGCCTTGAAGGTATCATTCCGGCTTTAGAGTCGGCACATGCCATTGCCTACGCGATGAAAATCGCTAAGGATATGTCAGCGGATGAAACGATTTTGGTCAATTTATCAGGACGCGGCGATAAGGATATTGATTTTATTTTGGATAAGGTAAAGCTATAAAAAATTGATAAGGAGTATAAAAAAACAACAGCTCTCAAGCGTGTAACAAGTTATCATCGTGGTTTTTTTAGTCTAACGCTTGATAGGATCCACCCATGTCCAACCGCGACCTCATTATTTTTATGACATTGTCCTTTATGTGGTCGCTGTCGTTTATTTTTTATCGTATCGGCGTGCCAGAATTTGGCTCGCTCGCATTTGCCAGTTTGCGGGTGGTGTTTGCCGGTTTGGTGATGCTGGTTTTTGTCTTAATCAGCCCAAAAAACCGAGCAGGCATCCGCTATAATTGGAAAGTTTTGACCCTAGTCGGACTGTTTTCTGCCGCTATCCCGTTTATCCTGTTTGCTTTTTCAGCGCGCTCAGTCAATGCTGGGGTGTTGGCGGTGCTTAATGCGTCCGTGCCGATGATGAGCGGTTTTATCGCCAGCACTTTTTTTAAAGACCGACTGTCAAAAAAACAAATTATCGGCTTAATTATTGGCGTGATCGGCGTGATTATTTTGATGAGTGAAAACTTATTTGGCAGCAGCGGGCAGGGCGCTGAGTCAGGTTCAGGGTTACTGCCGATGGGCTATGCGCTATTGGCCTGTGTTGGTTATGCGGTCGGCGCCAATATCACCAGAAACTATTTATACGATGTCTCGCCAGTAGCAATTACCGCAGGCTCGCTTATCATTGCCAGTATTATCATGCTGCCGATAGCGGTGTACGAGTTTCCCTATGGCAAAACCATTAGCCTAACGGCTTGGGCGTCAGTCATTTGTATTGGCGTCTTTTCAACCGCCATCGCGCTGATTTTTATGAATCAACTCATCAAAAGTATCGGTCCGATGCGCGCGACCAGTATTACTTTAGTGATTCCAATTTTTGCCATTATTTTAGGCTATCTGCTACTTGGTGAAGCTTTAGACACGCCAGCGATTATCGGCTCGGTGGTGATATTGTTTGGTACTTATTTGTCGTTGGAGCTGTCTATCAGAAAGATGTTGAAGTCCTAATGTTTTTTAATTGATAAATAACCTTTTAATAAATCGCATTTATTTAGCACCTTCTACCATAATAAATTGAATTGGAAAGGTAATAATGTCAAACGCCTTGGCAAATGGCATCAGCGTTTTCAGTCTTTTTTCTTCTGCTAAAGCTTTGTCTGGTTGATAATAATAAAACTTCAGCGTGGTCGGTTGGCGCAAGCGATAGGCGAGCGTCTCGATATTTTTCACCGCCGGAGCCACTGTCACAGGGAGGCGCCACAGATTTTTTGTACAGCGTGTCATACCACCTGCAAAACCATCATGACAAGTAAAATCAAACCCTTCAAGCTTAGCCGTTTCACCGGCGGCTAGTAGATGGGTCGGTTTTTCAAACCATAATATGGTGGCAATGCATCCTTGCGCTGAGGTGCAGCCTTGCTCGCCTATTCTTATTCTAAAATATGGCGCATTGAATGCCGGCATCGGCTTAAAGGAAAAATAAGCCAAATCCACTTGGTTTAAAATATCAATAAATTCACGATCTCTCTTGGCGCTCTGCACCAAATAGCTGCGCTTTTCTCCGGCAAATACAATCGCATGCTCAACGCCTTCAATAGGCGCGGCGCGCCCGCTAAATATCAGGTATCTGGGGTAGAGAACTTACAAGTTATTTTGCCAGAAGGTATTGGTGATGGTGTAACACCGGGACCAGCGACTGATGAAGTTGCCTTACCGCTAGCGGGCAAGACCGAAGTGAAGATGCCACAGTCGGTGAATTTCGACTTCCAAACGGGCCTAAGTGAAAAGTATCAGTTATTAGGCATGGTCAACGCGCGCTGGGTAGATTGGAGTAATTTTAATGTTGCCCCGCCTTTAGCGACATTATCAACACAAGAGCCCTTAGCTGCTTATAAAAAAGACGGTTACGCGGTTGAGGTGGCATTGGGTAAGCAGTTTAATCCAAAAGTTTCAGGCGAAGTCCGCTTGGGCTATGACCACGGTACTGGTGCGCCGCTCAGTTTATTGGGACCTTATGACTCTATCAAAAGTTTAGGATTAAGCGCGCAATATAAACTGACCGAGCAGCTAAGTGTTTCTGCGGGCGGTCAATATATGTGGTTTGAAGGCGGTCCAGTCGATACCAAGGTTGATGGTCGCGTGGCCAATATCGACGATGGAACAGGCTATGCGCTTGGCATGAAACTGGGTTATCATTTTTAAGAGTTGACTGAGATTATTTATTAAAAATAGCTCATATTGGCGCTGATAGAAAGTAGAAAAAAGCACTTACTTTAAAAAGCAGGTGCTTTTTTATTGCTTGGAACGCGCTTTATTAATCAACGCTTTCGGTTTGGCAAAACAACCCATTTAAGCATTCTCGATTATCACCATCAGTATGCCAAATGGGTGGAATCTGCATCGCTTGATTTAATTGATAATGTGTCGTCGCCCATTTGTCCATCTCGTAGCCATCTTCAGTGGTACTAGGCGCTGGATAAAGCTGTTGACGCTCGCTATCGGATAACGCCATGAAATTAAGATAGTTTGTTGCATCCTTTGCCAAGATGCTATTGGGACGTTTTGTGAGTGCAACCATCGTCTGCTTATAGTCTGGTTCCAGAAACTCGCGAATGTCATCATCCGTCCATCTTGTATTGTCTGAACCAAAAAACAGAGCATAACGATATAAATCTAATAAAATCTTGGCGTCTTTCACCGCGTAACCATTTGGATAACGCGTTATATAATCTTCCCAAAACTGTGCGCGCTCAACCAACTCTGCAAACGAGGTCGTAATGGCGGCATCGCTCCAAAAGATATCTTGATTATCCTTTGCCATCCGCTGAATGAATGCTTTTTGGTCAGGACGTAGATAAGGGGTAAAGATATCTGCCATGGCTTTCAAATCATGATTAAAGGCATAGTAACCTTCGCCTAAATTGTAAACTCTCACATCGGCATCATTTTGGATGAGACTAATCAAGTAGCGTGTGCGCGCACTCATTTTTTGTAGTTTTTCTTCGGGCACTTTTTCGTTCCATTCTAAGGCGTACATAACATCATAGTAATCTTCATCAAAATCCGTTTCATTGATTGCAGCATCATCCCACAAAAAACGCTCATACATCGCTTGATAGTGTTTTAGCAAATTCAATACTTCGGCATTACTGGCCGTTGGCAAACAGGCTTTTAGTTGTTTTTGAATGGCGTAAATCGCTTCAATTTTGCTAGTCTCATCTACCTTTTTCATAGATTTACTTAACTCTAAACAAGTCTTGGCATCTAGCGCTGAGTCTGTTGCGGTAGTCGTTTTGGTTGCTGACTTTTCTAAGGGCGTCGGTGTATTGACTTGTTCTGTGTTCTTTGTCTCACTTGATTCAGATGACGTATCGGATTTGGGTTGGCATGCGCTCATACCTAAAAGAAAACTTAGCCCTATTGCCAGCGATAATATGGTTTTTTGCATGAAATGCTTCCTTTAAATGATTAACAAGCTACTAAAAAGGGACTGTCTAAGCCTATTGGGAATGAATCTTTCTTTCATATATACAATGCAGTTAGAGTTTTAACTGTCATTTAAAAATATTTATATGTTGGCTTAAATGGATTGTTTCATAAAATATAAACCATCTTTTCACAGATCACTTTTTTTATTAGCCAAATTATGTGGATTTATAATGTAATTAACGTCCACAATAAATGAGTGTGCTAATATTAAAAAATTTAAGGACGGTTATGATAGAGGCAATTTTAGGATGGTTTCACAGCTTGTATATCCATTTAGGTCTCACACTAGGGTTTATCGATGATAGTCCTGAGTTTGCCAGTTTTCAAATTACTAGAGTGAGTTTTAGTCCTTCAACATCTGCTAATGTAATGGTAGGAGATAAGATTAAAGTCAATATTTTTTATAAAAGCAATCTCAAAGGAAAACTGGTACAAATCTGGGCACATGCTGATACTGAAGGGATGGGTGGAACTTATGATCCGTCTGGTTTTGAATCTGGCAGCGGGGTTGTATCACGTTGTTTTACAGTATCAAATGAGGGGCTGCTGGATAGTGTCGCTATTCATGTCATGCATTATAGTGGTCAAGATATACTATATGAAACTAGAGCAGTCAATTATAACCTGATATCCAATCCAGAGAGAGCGGCGTTAAAAGAGGATGGAAAAGGGTCAAAAGTACGTATAAAAGAGATAAAGGTCAATAGAATGACCATAAGACCCAACGCTCAAGTACGCATTGGTGAATCAATTGATGTAGTTATTGACTATCGAAATACTGCTGATCAGGAGACGATGGTTTGGGCAACTGCAACCATGGATCACGAAGCACCAGGTAGATATGACTCTGGAGAAATGCCTAAAAATAAAACAATTGGCACAATTACTAAGAGCTTTCAATTTCATCAGCCAACAAGGATTAATGGTATTTATGTGCATATGGTCAATGTCACTCATGAAACTATCGCTGAACAGTGGCTTGATTTCCCAATTGAATTTGTTAATTAAAAATGGTTTTTCTATTAATGTGCAGTTAGTGATGCCTGTTTGTATGATGTTGTAGAGCCCTCTCATTTATGCTGGTGTTTTTGTTTGTAAGTTTTACTTGGAATCCTCCTCTCTACCCCCTATAAAGAACACGGCTGATCAATAGACGGCTTCATAATGATAAGTGACAATATGATAAGTGATAATGACAAGCGCTATTTATCAATATTTAACCACTGTTAAAACCGTATTTTTATAACAACAAACAAGGCATCTCATGGCACACGATAACTTATTCGAACCCGTAAAAATGGGCACTCAAACTCTAAAAAATCGCATCATCATGGCACCGTTGACCCGCTTACGTGCGGTTGAACCGGGCGATATTCCTACAGCGTTAGCCAGTGAATATTATGCGCAGCGTAGTGGTGCAGGACTGGTCATTACCGAAGCGACGCAGGTGTCTTTTCAGGCCAAAGGCTATGCGGGCGCGCCCGGTATCCATACCGAAGACCAAACGACGGCATGGAAAACCATCGTTGATAATGTTCATGCTAAAGGCGGCAAAATTGTCGTCCAGTTATGGCACACGGGTTTGGTCGCCCACGAAAGCGTCCAACCAGATGGCAAAGCGCCTATCTCAGCGTCTGATATCGATGTTGGTGTACGTACCTCATTGCGTGACAGTAATAATCAAGCGATTCGCGTTGCTGCTACACCGCCACGCCCAGCCACGCTTGAGGAAGTGCAGCAAGTTATCGCTGACTTTGGGCTTGCGACTAAAAACGCCAAAGAAGCAGGGTTTGATGGCGTAGAGATTCATGGCGCGCATGGTTACCTGCTACATCAGTTTTGGGTTGAGCAAACCAACCAGCGTGATGATGAATATGGCGGTAGCCGCGAGAATCGTGCGCGTTTGACCCTTGATGTCATCGATGCTTGTGTCGCTGCGTGGGATGCTGACCATGTCGGTATTCGCGTATCACCGCTTGGTACGTTTAATAATGTTGAAGCGGGCTACAATGAAGACGAAAACATCTGGCTAATTGAGCAGATTAATAAGCGCGGTTTGATGTATCTGCATCTCTCTGAGCCTGACTGGGCGGGTGGTACGCCTTATAGTCCTGAATTCCGTCAGCGCGTTCGTGATGCGTTTGGGCAAATGATTATTGCTGCGGGTGGCTATACCGCTGAAAAAGCAGAGCAGAATATCAAAGATGGCTATATCGATGCGGTGGCTTTTGGTCGTGACTATATTGCCAATCCTGACTTAGCGGAACGTATCCGTGAAGGTGCGCCGCTTAATGAGCAACATCCGCAAACCTTTTATGGTGGTGGTACGGAAGGCTATACCGATTATCCGTTTTTAAACCAAGCATAAATGTTTATCGGATAGCTGTCTTTAAATTGGCTTTATTGATTAAAATAAAGTGACAATGCATAAAAAAGCCACCCTGCGATAATCAGCAAGGTGGCTTTTTTAATGGGTAATATTTGGCTATTTACCAAAGTTACCCATTTGGTAATCACGAAACGTTTGCTTTAACTCCGCTTGGGTATTCATGACGAACGGACCGTAGCCTGCTACTGGCTCACCGATCGGCTCACCACTTAATAGTAGTAATTTAACCGTACTTGGCGCTTGCTCATCATCAGAGAGCTTAGGGTATGTTAGCTTAATGCTGTCGCTTACCGGCGTTGCTGGTTGTTCATTGGCAGCATTAATATCAGTATCAGTCGGCGTGGCAAACTGAATCAGACTGCCTGCGCTCACTGGCGTATCGTTAATCAGTAGCGTACCTTCTTGTACCAATATCATGACATTATGGCTGTTTGGCACTTGCAGCGTCGTTGAGCCAGCGCTATGCAAGGCAATATCCCACATATTGATAGGCGTAAAGGTACTTGCCGCGCCTGTCGTATCTTGCCACTCACCTGCAATAATCGCTGCTTTACCTATCTCATTTCCATTATCGGTTAAATTAACGATAGGCAAGTCAGCCCGTGTTAAAGTTTGATACTTGGGCTCAGTCAGCTTATGGGCGCTTGGCAAATTGACCCATAATTGCACCATGCTAAAAGGACCGCCACGCTGACCAAAGGCTGGCGAGTGGAATTCTTCGTGCATAATACCGCGCCCTGCGGTCATCCATTGCACACCACCTTCTTGAATGACGCCATAGCCACCGGCCGAATCAGCATGACTAATCTCGCCGGCATAGGCAATCGTTACCGTCTCGAAACCTTTATGCGGATGCTGCCCGACGCCGTGCGGCTGCGTCTTATAGTTTGGATTTGGGGCAAAGTTGGTCGGCTGACCATAGTCTAATAATAAAAACGGGTCGGTATGACGATGATTAAAATCAGGATCATCATCTAGGTGATTGAACAAGGTTTTGACATAAAAACCGTCGCCGACCCAATGCGGCTCTTTATCGCCATGAATATGTTTGATGGAACGCATTGAACACCTCGTAAGCCTAAGCGTATTAATAAATACCCATCTAGTTAACGGTTATTCTTTAGCCACAATTATCTAACACGAGTTATTTAAATGCTCATGATTAAATAATAATGCTTCAATAATAATCTGCTAACTATTAAGTAATTCTAAATTTATATAAGTCTATATAATGATTATATTCACAGTTATCAAGCGTTTAGTGGTTTCTATCCCATTTGGATAACCTGCGTTTAGATAACTGGTGTTTGAATAGCTAGAATTTGAATAGCTGGTGTTTGAATAGCTAGCGTTTGAATTAAAGGTATGCCTTAATATCAAACCACTTCGCCGCTAACAAAACCGCTGGCCCACGCCCATTGGAAATTATAGCCACCAAGCCAACCGGTGACGTCGAGCACTTCGCCGATAAAATATAGCCCGTCTTGATGTTTGCTTTGCATGGTCTTTGACGAGACTTCATCGGTTGTGATGCCGCCGCGTGTGACTTCGGCGGTACGATAGCCCTCGGTGCCAGACGGTTTCAGCTGCCAGCCATTGAGTGTTGCGCCAAGCTCTATCAAGCGCTCATCTTTAATATTAGCAAGCTCGGTATCTTTGATATCGTCCCACAAATGCGTTTGTAGCGCTGCCAGCAGCTTTTTCGGCAAAGCATTGTCGGTATTGTCCGCCAAAACCGTCCGGATAAGCTGGCGTGGGTGTGATTTTTTATGGGCAAGAAAAAGCGCCGTCATATCTATATCAGGCAGCAAATTGATGCTGATGGTTTCGCCAAGATGCCAATAGTTGGACAGTTGCAGCATAGCCGGACCAGAAAGTCCGCGATGGGTAAAGAGCAGCGGTAGCTTAAAGGAGATGCGCTCATTACTGGCAATCACCGGCAGACTGATACCGGCAAGCGTGCGAATCAGCTCACCGGTTTTATCGGTAAAGGTAAAAGGCACAAGGCTGGCATCGGTTGCTACCAGCGTATGTCCAAACTGCTGCGCAAGCTCGTAACCAAATCCGCTCGCGCCGAGTGTCGGAATCGATAAGCCGCCCGTCGCTACCACGAGCGATTCGCAGCGATAGCTGGTTTGCGGCAGTTTGCTTTGATTGCCACTGTCTTTCCTCTCTTGTTTTTCTTTTTTACTGAGCGCTTTGGTTGTTGATAGTTGAAAGCGGGATTTTTTATCGTTTTCGAGTGCTTGCACGCTGTCGACTTGGGTATTGAGTCTGACTTGCACACCCACGGCAGCGCATTCATCAAGGAGCATGGTTAAAATATCTTGCGCCGAATCATCACAAAATAGCTGTCCGTGCTCGCGCTCATGGTAAGGGATTTTATGCTGCTCAACCATGCCGATGAATTCCCAACTCGGATAACGACTCAGCGCGGATTTACAAAAATGCGCATTGCTACCGATAAAATGCTCAGGCTCGACAAAGTAATTGGTAAAGTTGCAGCGCCCGCCACCTGACATCAGGATTTTTTTACCGGCTTTATTGGCATGGTCGAGCACCAAGACGCGGCGACCACGGCGACCAGCGGTGAGCGCACAATATAACCCTGACGCACCAGCGCCGATGACGATGACATCATAGTGATTGTGTGATGGTGCATTGCGGGTATTTTCCATGACGATATGTTCCAAAAAGCGAGAGGTGTTAAAGGTTAAAATAAAAGGTAGCTATAAAAGTAGCTATAACATTAACAATAAAATTAGCAGTAAAACAAATAGTAGGTTTTGAGGCAAAAAAATAGCAGGTTATTGACTATAGCTTGCCGCTATTTTGAAGCCTATCTTTAGGCTAGCCATTGTCCATGTTTTCTTTCAGCTTACAAGGATTAAATAAGGCGATGAGAGATTCTCTATGCACCAAAAACTGCCAAAGATTCTAACAATGCAGGCATAGAGAATATTATTGAATAATTAAGCAAAAGACGAAATAAGCGTGGCCTTATCAAGTATACAGCTGTGCAGCGGAATTGTTGTGATTCACGGTTGATGTCTTGCAACCCTCGCGCTTATTTGTCAAACTATCCTTAGGTGTCACATTATGGAAGATGACGCTTATCACCTGTAGCAGCGATTGTTGTTTGATGACTGGCGTTCGACGTCAGTCGCTTCATGAAAGCCGCTACCGGTCATAATAATTAGAAAAGGATGACTACGATGACTCAGAAATCATTTCCTCTCACGGCTGAATTTGTCGCCGCTGCCAATACCACCGCCGAACAATACACTAAAGAATACCAACAATCCATTGCGTCACCTGAGGCAAACGATGCCTTTTGGGCGAAGCGTGCCGAGCTGATTGATTGGATAAAAAAGCCAACCAAAATTAGCAATGTTAATTATGACTTAGAAGATTTTCATATCAAATGGTATGAAGATGGTGAGCTTAATATTTCAGTCAACTGCCTTGACCGCCATGTTAAAAACAACCCCTATAAACCGGCGATTATTTGGGAAGGTGACCATCCGTCACTGCATAAAATCATCTCATTTAAAGAGCTGCATGAAGCGGTTTGTCGCCTAGGTAATGCCATGCGCAAACTTGGGGTGAAAAAGGGCGATCGCGTCACCTTATATATGCCTATGATACCAGAAGCGATGGTGGCAATGCTGGCGTGTACCCGTATTGGGGCAGTGCATTCGGTGGTATTTGGCGGCTTTTCTGCTGAGAGTTTGGGCAACCGTATTATTGATAGCCAATCAAAATTGGTCATTACCGCTGACGAAGGTATCCGCGGTAATAAGCGCACGCCGCTCAAAGCCAGTGTCGACCGCGCTTTAGACATGGATGGTACTGATAGTGTGACCAACGTCATTGTCGTGCATCGTACGGGCAATTCTGTCCCGATGAGTGGTCGCCGCGATGTTTGGTATCACAGTTTGGTCGATGGTGAGTCAAAGCATTGCGAACCTGAGGTGATGAATGCCGAAGACCCGCTATTCTTATTATATACCTCGGGCTCAACGGGCAAGCCCAAAGGCGTGTTGCATACCACCGGTGGTTATATCACTTATGCGCTTTCTACTTTCCGTGATGTGTTTGATATTAAAGAAGACGATGTCTACTGGTGTACGGCGGATGTCGGCTGGGTGACTGGTCATACCTATGCTACTTACGCGCCGCTTGCCAATGGCACGACGACCGTTATGTTTGAAGGCGTACCAGAATATCCAACGTGGGCGCGTATCGGTCATATTATTGATAAACACCAAGTTACGGTCTTGTACACAGCACCGACGGCGATTCGTGCCATGATGAAAGAGGGTGATACCTTTGTCCGTGAGTCAAATCGTTCAAGTTTGCGCTTGCTCGGCACCGTTGGTGAGCCGATTAATCCGGAAGCGTGGGATTGGTATTATCATGTCGTCGGCGGCGGTAAATGTCCGATTGTCGATACCTGGTGGCAGACGGAAACCGGCGGTATTTTATTGGCGCCGATACCGGGCACGGTAGATATGAAACCGGGTGCGGCGATGAATCCCTTGTACGGTATTGTACCCGTCGTCGTTGACGGTGATGGCGAGATACTCGAAGGCTCGGCGGAAGGCAACCTTGCGATAAGTGGTGGTTGGCCGGGGCAGATGCGTACCATTTATAATGATCATGAACGTTTTTTAAAAACCTATTTTACAGAATATCCGGGCTACTACTTTACGGGTGATGGCGCGCAGCGAGATGAAGACGGGCACTATTGGATTACCGGACGGGTAGATGACGTGCTCAATGTCTCAGGACATCGATTGGGCACCGCAGAGATTGAAAGCGCGGTAGTCGCGCATCCGGCGACCGCTGAGGCGGCTATCGTTGGTATGCCGCACGACATTCGCGGTATGGGTATTTGCGCCTTTATTATCCTAAAATCGGGCGAAACTGCCACCGAATCCCTAAAATCAGAGCTGAATCGCCATGTACGTATGGAGATTGGTCCGATTGCCAATTTAGATGCTATCTATATGGTCAATGTGCTACCCAAGACGCGCTCTGGGAAAATCATGCGCCGTATCTTGCGTAATCTTGCAGCAGGGCAATATGTTGGACTGGGTGATTTATCGACCCTTGCTGATAGCGGCGTTATCAATGAGCTAGTTGATGTGGTGAAAGCTGAACGCGGAGACTGATAGTAGCTATTAGATAGCTATCTAATAGGTATCGAATAATTATCGATAGATAAAATAGTCAAAAGTAATTTTTTAGCGCCAATAGCCAATAATTAGGCTTATAAATAAGCTTGTATAAGTGTAAGTAAAACAATAAAGAGCCATGTTAGCAAAAATAGCATGGCTCTTTTACGTAGACGTTATTGATATTGACCGGCTTTAAAGGTTCAATATATTTAATATAGCTGCGCTGTTTTATGGCTCCAGCTTCTATGGTTTCTATAGTCAGTTTAAGATAAAAGAGCCACGTTCAAAACAATCTTCTGCTGGTATAAATTTTCCTCGCTTGCTGTGCGCTTCGCACTCCAGAGGCTTCGAAAAACTCATCCCAGCAGCACGGTGTTTTTTACATTGAATATACTATATTTTGCTCCCTACTTTATAAGGTTTACTGTCATTATGCCCGACTCTTCTTTGCCGCTTGCTCAGACATCATCGCCGAAAATTGCCATTATTGGTGGCGGCTTAACAGGCTTATTTACCGCAACCTTATTAGAGCGAGCTTTTAGCCAAATTAATGACCAGAAAGTTAATGACCAGAAAGTTAATGACCAGAAAGTTAATGACCAGAAAGTTAATGATAGAGCCTTAAAACCAGAAATTACCATTTTCGAAAAATCGCGTAGCGTCGGTCGTTTAGCGACTCGTTATCGCACCGATAGCCACACTAATAAAAACTGGCAATGGGCATTTGGTGCGCAGTTTTTTACCGCCAAGAGTACAAGCTTTCAGCAGTTTATTAAGCCTTGGTTACAGACGGGTTTGCTACAGCCTTGGTGCGCGCAAGTAGTGAGGTTAACGCCAATAGATGCGAATAATCAGACAGCTGATATTCAAGAAAAAGAGCAATGGAGTAGGGTTCAGGCGCGCTATATCAGTACACCAAAAATGACCAGTTGGGGGCGAGCATTAGCCGATGAATTACAGCATACGACCATACCATTTAAAACCCGCGTGGCACCTTTGGTTCAACATAACCAAACTCTCGCTAATAAAGTCAGCAAAAAAACTGAACTGTTTGATGAAAATGGCAACAGTCTTGGCAGTTTTGATTGGGTCATTTGTACCGCGCCAAATACTCAAGCTGTAGAGCTCATGGCAAATAGTGGTTTTTCTGAATTAGCAAAAATCACTGAGCCACAAATGCAAGCCTGCTATAGCTTGATGCTGGGCTGGGATGATAACCAGCCATTACCTGAATCATTAAAGCATCAAGAGATGGCGTGGGATGTGGCGTATGTGCAGGATTCTATACTTGATAGAATCTTTATCGAGCAGCAAAAGCCTGCCCATGATGAGCTATTACCCAGTATTACTATTCATGCGCGCAATGATTGGTCAGAGCAGCATGTCGATGCTGATATGGATACGATAAAAGCGCAGTTATTAGCCGCCGCCAAGCAAGCTTTAGGTTGGAATGCAGACAGTGCACCGAGCCAAATTGACTGTCATCGCTGGCGTTATGCTGCGACCGTCAATATTTCTAATACAGACTCTAATAATACAGATGCTAATAAAGAAGCAGTAGGCATATTGGTCGATAACGAGCAGCAATGGATTGTCAGCGGCGACTGGTGCGGGCAGGGCAATATCGAAAGCTGCTATCAGATGGCAACACAAACAGTGGCAAGGATTTGCGCGCACTCATTAATTAGTGCGGATTAAGTCATCTGTGCGAACTAAATAAAAGGAGGTAGGACGCCATGTTTGGATTTGATATCGATATAGAGCTGATGCAATATCATTTTTTTCAATTGGGTATTGCCTTTATTCTCTCCCTACCGATTGCCCTAAACCGTGAGATGAAAGACAACGGCGCAGGGCTTAGAACCTTTCCGCTCGTAACGATTGCTTCCTGTGCTTTTATGCTCGTAGGCATGGATATTTATGATTCAGCTGGGGAGGCGAGAATCATGTACGCCATCATCACAGGAATGGGTTTTATCGGTGGTGGGGCGATTTTTAAAAACGAAGAAGGCTCAAAAGGCACGGCGACAGCAGCAAGTCTATGGAATACGGGCGCTATAGGTATCTCGGTCGCCTACGGTCGCTATGAGATTGCCATTATTTTATCTTTTGTGGGCTTTTTAATTTTGCAGTTCTCAGAGCCATTTAAGTCTAAACATAAGCTTTAATGCTTGACAGTATTTAACAGTCAAGATAGTAATATTAGGCTATAGGAATAATAAAACTGATTAATACTAAAGCGCAGACAAAAAAAGAGCCCACGAAGGAGGTGTCGTGGGCTGAGGAAACTTATCATGCGACCGAGTTACTTTTACTATTAACGATTTTGCTGTAAACGAGTCACAAATAAATTGATCAAGATTTATTATTGTTAATATAAAGATGATGTCAGAATCCAATATTTCAAGAATTTCTTACATCTGCTTACAACTATCAGTGTACAACTGTATTCAGTTGACCATGATAACTGAAAATAGCTGATTTACCTAGTTTGCTTACATGTCATTACGTTTTGAGGGTGTTATACCTGCCTATATTGTCAAGAAGTAGTAAAATAACAAGGCTATTATAAATCTCTATTTATAAGCGTTTATTGATCAAGATAAAGGGTAACGCATCAAAGCCAAAACCAACCTATAGAGATGGCATGACGCCATGCCGTAAAAATGCTAAGCTAACCACATTCTTATCGTTCACTATCAACTGGGTTTGCCATGACCGAGAGTACACAGCTGCACACGCCAGAACAAAAACCGCTACCGGCGCAAAATGACAAAAGTATTTTTAATCTGCCCAATAATCTAACGATTGCGCGTATTTTAATGATTCCGCTCTTTGTAGCGATTGCCTATTGGCCGCCCGCCCTAGGTATTGGAATGCCCGCGATTTCGGATAATGTCATCGCTCGGGTCGGCATGAGTGAGTTTAGCGACAGCTTACTGCGCCATTTACTGCTGACCGGTGTTTTTATTATTGCGGCGATTACCGATTGGCTTGATGGGTATTTTGCTCGTAAGCTCAATGTAGTATCGGCTTTTGGGCGCTTTTTGGACCCTGTTGCCGATAAATTAATGGTCGCAGCTGCCTTGATTATTTTAGTGCAGTGGCATCCGAATATCATTATGGCGATTGCCGCAATTGTGATTATCTCGCGTGAAATCGCCGTATCGGCGCTACGTGAATGGATGGCTGAGCTCGGTAAAAGCACCAGTGTGGCGGTCTCTTATGTCGGCAAACTTAAAACTACTTTTCAGATGATAGCCATCACTGTTTTATTATTAAACTGGCAATCGCTTGAGATGATAGGCTATGTATTAATTGTTGCGGCGGTGATTTTAACCTTATGGTCGATGCTCATTTATCTAAAAGCTGCGTGGCCCTATTTAAAACAAAGCGGTTAATATAGATTGAAAATAAGCTTACTAAAAAACGCCAGTCGCATTATACGACTGGCGTTTTTTTATGGAGGCGTCTATAAAATTCTAGGGCGTGTCTTCAATTGGATAAGGCATAAATAATAGTTACAATACCGCATCTATTGAGTCGATGCGAGAAATACAAGTTATGGCAAGAAAAGCATTAACAGATACGCTTTGGGATCAATTGCAATCGACGATGATAAAGTACGGCTGCTATCAAACTCAAAACAGCCGAGAGATCATGGAAGCCATACTGTGGAAACTACGCACAGGCGCGCCTTGGCGTGACATACCTGAAGAATTATGTTCGTGGAAAACAGCCTATAGTCGTTTCAACCGCTGGTCGAAAACTGGCTTATGGGCGGATTTTTTTTTAGCTTACGAAAAGAAATTGATACGGAATGGGTATTCACAGACGGAAGCTATGTTCGCTGTCACCAGCATGCAAGTGGAGCTCGGCGTGGTGAAGATCGAGCAATTGGACGAAGCCGTGGCGGCGCAACTACAAAGATACACCTATCCTGTGATGCCGATGGATATCCGCTCCATTTTAAAATCACTGGGGGTGACGTCCATGACAGTCAAATTGCAGGTGAATTGATTGACATGATTGGACAAGCTGATTACTTTATCGCTGATAAAGGCTATGACTCAGA